>DATBSS010000068.1:0-9018 GCA_036559665.1 Myxococcaceae bacterium | reverse complement strand
GTTGCCGACGATCTCCAGCGCGTGACCGCAGTTGCCGCACCCAGGCATCGGGCGCGCAATCTACCGGACTTGGAGCACCGTGCGCGACGCCGGAACGCCGTCCTCCGGGAAGCGGAGACGCTGTTCCTGGAGCCGGACCAGCAGGTAGGCCAGGTAGCCGGCCACCACCGCCAGCACCGAGATCATCGCCAGCGCGGTGGCGCCGCCCTGCCAGCGGTGCGCGCGCTCCAGCACCGCTCGGCGCTCCTGGAAGGTCGCCAACTCCTGGTCCACGTGCCGGCCGTCGAAGGTGCTGGTGTATTCGGCCGCCTCGGCGGTGCCGCGGGCGAGGAGCCAGGCGGCCTGGTCGGAGAAGCTCGAGGCGCGGAGGGCGCACCCTGCCGCCAACCCGGCCGATGCGAGGGAAAAGCCGAGGGCCAGCGCGACGCTGCGGTAGCTCACTTCCGCAACCTCCCTACCGCGCGAGCGGTCCGGGATGGTAGTGACGCCCCCCTCTATGGGCAAGGCGTACCGGCCGAAGGATCACTTCTTCCGCAAGGCGAAGAAGGAGGGGTTGCGGGCGCGGTCGGCGTTCAAGATCGAGGAGATCGCGCAGAGGTTCGGCGTGTTCCGCAGGGGCGCGCGCGTGCTGGACCTGGGCGCGGCGCCGGGCGGGTTCCTCCAGGTTGTCGCGCAGGTGGTGGGCCCGGAGGGGGCCGTCCTGGGCGTGGACCTGGTGCCCATCAAGCCGCTGCCGCTGCCACAGGTGCGCACGATCGTGCTGGACGTGCTGTCTGAGGGGGCGGATGCGAAACTGGTGGAACTGGAGCCTGGGTTGTTCGACGCCGTCATCTCCGACATGGCGCCGAAGACCACTGGCATCCGGGATACTGATGAGGCGCGCAGCCTCCGGCTGGCGGAGCGAGCCCTGGAGATCGCCAGCGCCCGGGGAAAGCCCGGCGCGGCGTTCATCTGCAAGCTCTTCATGGGCCGGGATTTCGAGGCGTTTCGGGCACTTATCCGAAAGGCCTACGACGAGGTCAAGGTCGTCCGCCCCGAGGCCACTCGCGGCGGCAGCGTGGAGGTGTATCTGGTTGGCCTCCACAAGCGTACATGAAGGCGAGGGGTCGAAGGGCCTCTTGACGCGGTGCGCATTTACGAAAATCGCACCAAGTAGGAATCTTCGCACCATCGTCTCCAGAAGTTGCTTCTGTGGTTCGCAGTCGCAGGGGTGCCGCTGAAATGGGTGGAGTCGCACAGATCAACGATGCGCTGCTGAAGCAGCTCCAGCCGGCCGGCCAGGTCGGTGGAGCGGCCCAGCCGCGCCCGGCGGATCAGGCGGCGCAGCAGCCCGATGCGGCCCAGCAGCTCAAGGATCTCTTCAAGCGGGACAGCTTCGAGGGCGGCGGCGCTCGCGCCCAGGCGGCGAAGTTCCTCAACCCGCAGCTTGCTCAGCAGGCCCAGCCGATCACCCAGGCGCAGCGCGCGGCGGAGGCGCAGAAGCCGCAGAACGCGACGCAGACGCAGCACGCGACGCAGGCGCAGCAGGCAAACCAGGTTCAGCAGGCGGCGCAGGCGGCGCAGGCTCAGCAGGTCACCGAGGCGCAGAAGGCGGCAGAGGCGCAGAAGCCGCAGAACGCGACGCAAGCGCAGCAGGTGAACCAGGCGCAGCAGGTTGCGCAGGCTCAGCAGGTCACCGAGGCGCAGAAGGCGGCAGAGGCGCAGAAGCCGCAGAACGCGACGCAGGCGCAGCAGGCGAACCAGGTTCAGCAGGCGGCGCAGGCTCAGCAGGTCACCGAGGCGCAGAAGGCGGCGGAGGCCCAGAAGCCGCAGAACGCGACGCAAGCGCAGCAGGTGAACCAGGCGCAGCAGGCGGCGCAGGCTCAGCAAGTCACCGAGGCGCAGAAGGCGGCCGAGACTCAGAAGCCACAGAACGCGACGCAAGCGCAGCAGGTAAACCAGGCGCAGCAGGCGGCCCAGGCGCAGCAGGTCACCGAGGCTCAGAAGACGGCGGAGGCACAGCAGCCGCAGAATGCGACGCAGGCGCAGCAGGCGGCGGAGTTGCAGCAGCCGCAGAGCGCGACCCAGCCGCAGCAGGTGAACCAGGCGCAGCAGGCCGCCCAGGCCCAGCAGGTCGCCAAGCCTGAGGACACCGCCCGGCTCCAGCAGCAGACCCTGAGCCAGGCGCAGCTCGCCTCTCAGGTGAAGACCGTCACCTCCATGCCGGAGGCGGCGCGCCTCACCCAGCCGCGGCGCGCCACCGAGACGCCGCCGGTGCTGAAGTCCGGCAAGTCCTCCCAGAGCGGCACCGCGCAGGGCTCCACCCGCGCCTCCAGCCAGGGCGGCGGTGCCGGCCGGGCGATGGGCCAGCAGCGCGACTCCGACGGCCTCCAGCAACTGGCGAAGTTCGGTCGCTTCACCGGCCGCGATCCGCAGTCGCTGAACGACCAGGACTACGCCAACCGGATGGTCCGCCTCAGCTTCGCCTGCTGAGCTTCACGAGCCAGCACCGCTCGCCGTAGCCCCCTCCGTCCGCTGCCTCGCGACCCGCCTCCACGCCGCGGCCGTCACGAGGACCCAGACGAGGAAGGTCGAGATGGAGAGTCGGCGCAGCCATAACCACGCGCTGTCCGGCTCGATCCTCGCCAGGATGGTGTGGCTCCCCGGCCCGAGCCGGATCGCGAGCCGATTCCTGGCGAGCCGGAGCTCGCTTCTTGGGAGCAACCTTCCGTCGACTTCCAGCCCGTTCCACGGAAACGCCAGGACACTCGTCGCGACCCATGCCTCCCGGGGCAAATTCACCGGCAACGGCTGAGGAATGCCGAATTGAGATCCCGTGCCTACCGGGAGATCGACCTCCCCGATCGGGATCGAATTGTCCACCGGCAGGTACCCCGCGGAGATGGCGTAATCCCCCGCGCCGTAGAAGAGCTTCGGCATGTCCACGAGCGCGTCTCGCTCTCCCCACCCGAGGCCGTATCCGCGTGGCGGACGGACATTGGGCTCCGAGGGAACCAGGCGCGCCTCGATGGTTCTTCTCACTGCCGGGATCTCGTCGTTCCGGTACTCCGGCCCGCCGGCCGGACCTGTCCCGGCGATGGCCCACACGTGCGTCAACTTGATGAGGAGGCCAAGCGCTCCAACCGCCCAGGCACCGGCCACCACGCCGTTTCCCACCAGGTCCGGCTGCTCCGTCCCCGGGGCCTCCTCGGCTCCCTCGAAGCGGCAAGCCAGCAATGCCACCAGGCCGGTGAAGAGGAAGAGGTTCTGGTAGGTGACGAAGCGATAGCCGAACTGGACCACGCCCACGAAGTCCGGAAGGAAGGCGTACACGGAGCGTGAGAGGGAGAGCGTCACCATGACGACGACGAGAATCCCCGAGGCCCACGCCATGTACCGGAATGGGGATTTCCACGCCTTCCTGCGCCACACCTCGACCGCGGCCCAGACGGCGACCACCGCCAGCGGCACGCTGAACTGGGCGTCCAGGTAGGGGGTCGCGACGTCGTCGACGCCGTGGAGCAACCCGCGGATATCGAACGGGACTGGGAAGAAGCGGGCGACCGGGTGATCGATCTCGTCGTAGATGGTCATCCCGAACTTGACCCGGACGTCCAGCTGCCCACTGAACTTACGGAGCGCGTACAGCCACGGCGAGATCACCGCTACCGCCGCGGCCGCGCATCCCAGCACGACCAGGACGGAGCTCCTGGAGGCGAGCTCGAAGCGCCGGAGCACGGGGATGCTGCACACCACCAGCGCGCCGCAGGCGACCACCGCGACCGCGGCGGTGATCGGGTGGGACGAGGCGGCAAAGGTGAAGAGAAGGCACGCCGAAACGGCGTACGCGCCCTGGACGATCCGGCGCGAATGGAGCAACAGCAGCAACCCACAGCAGACCGCGCAGGTGACGAAAGCGGCCGCGAAGAACTCGGAGATCGCCGACCGGTTGTAGAGGTTGGTCAGCGGATAAGGCGTCCACGCCATGATCGAGGCGACCGCGAACGCGAGGCCCCGGCGTCGGGACGCGGACCACACGACGTGCTGGACGAGGAAGAACTGGAGGATCCAGACGGCCACCGCGAAGACCCGGACCGCGGCGGCCGCGCCGAGGACGCTGCTCAAGGTCCCGAGAACGGGATACAGCAAGTATCCGTAGAACACCGGATTGGGCACGCCGATGTACACCCGCGAATTCAGCACCGCCGGCAGCTCGCCGTGCTGGCGCAGAAACTCCCCCGGGTACGCGGCCATCCAGAGCCCGTTGTACCAATCCCAGAAGAAGCCTCCCCAGAACACCAGCAGGGGAACCATGGGGAGCAGCGCCGCGATCGCTGCGGCACCTGCCGCCAGCCTGCGATTCATTCGAACTCTCCGCCCACCAAATTCTGCGGGCGGACTCTACTTGGACGGAGCGCGTCCACGTAGGGAGATCAGCGTCTGACTCGAGGACGTTTGCGAGGTGATCGCTCGAGGGCGGCCACGTCAGCGAGATCCTGAGGCCGAGCGGCTGCACGCTTGTTCTTCAGGAGCTCGCGACGGCCGATGGTGACGACTGGCAGGCCATCGAGCACGGTCGATCGTCGGTGCTTCCAGGCCGCCGCGAAGTCTGCGACTCCATCGATGGCGGTAAGCACGTCGATCCGGAGTGGCGGCACTCCGATCTGGTACGTCACTCCGGGGCTGGTGAGGTCTTCGACGGTGAGGCTCCCCAAAGGTGCCCCGAATTCGCGGAGCGCCGCCAGGACACGCTCGGCGTTCTCCGGCGATGGCTCCACCCAGACATCAAGATCCTTGGTGGCGCGCGGATGGCCGTGAGCGTCGATTCGGCGCTCGGAGAACGCGCGCAACAGATCGCGAAAGTCGCGCGGTGGTCGCGTCGTATTTCCAGCCAAGCATCTCCCACTGAAGGCAGCTCAGGTAGAGGGCGAGCGTCATGCGATCGCGTGGACGGACGTAGCTCCACGAGTCGGCACCGACCTTCGCGCGATCGTGCTCGCGGGAGCCGGGCCTCAGCACCCGCGCCTGGACGTTTCGCCGCCGCGCCACACCCGAAACATAGCCTCTCTTTCGGAACGGCCCCACTGACCGCGGCGTCTACACTGCCGCCCCCATGAAGACCCTGCTCGTCCTGGCGTTCGTCGCCGTCTCCGGCGCCAAGCCCACGCCGCTCCCTTCCTCCTGGTCCACGGTGCAGAAGCTGCTGGACGAGCAGAAGTTCGAGGCGGCCTCGAAGGCGACCCAGAAGCGTCTCGACGCCGCCATCGCCCGCAAGGATGACGCCGAGTGGGCGCGGGCGCTGGTCAAGCTCACCCAGGCCCGCATGGGGCTGCACGGCTACGAGACCGCGGTGCGGATGCTGATGGAGCAACCCTGGCCGGAGAGCCCCCTCGCCCGCACCACCGTCGAGCTCTACGACGCCTACGCGCTCCTCCTCTACTCGCAGCAGTACGGCTGGGAGATCCGCCAGCGGGAGCGCGCCGACACCCGCGGCAAGATGGACCTCAAGGCCTGGACCTCCGACCAGATCAACGAGGAGATCAACCGCACCTTCGAGCGCGCCTGGGCCCGGCGCGAGACCCTCGGCCGCCACCGCGTCTCCGAGCTCGCCGAGTACCTCGAACCCAACTCCTATCCCGCCGGCGTCCGGGACACCCTCCGCGACGCGATCACCTACCTCTGGGTGGAGCTGCTCTCCGACTCCTCCAACTGGCGCCCCGAACAATCCAACGAGCTCTACCGCCTCGACCTCCCTGCGCTCATCCGGGGCGGCAACGCCTCCGCCGTGAAGCTCTCCGACCCGTCCGTCCACCCTCTGCTCCGCGCCGCCGCCATCCTCGATGATCTGGAGTCCTGGCACGGCGCCGCCGGCGAGCAGGAGGCCCTCCTCGAGGCGCGCCTGGCCCGCCTCCGCCTCCTCGACGACCACTTCACCGAACGCCCCGACCGCGCCCGCATCCGCAAGGCGCTCGAAGACCTCATCCCCTTCGCCCGCACGCTCCCCTGGGCGTCGATGGCCTTCCACCAACTCGCGCGGGCCTACCAGTCCGCGGGCGACCTCCCGAAGGCGCACCAGACCGCGCTCGACGGCGCCGCGCTTCGCCCGGGCACTCCCGGCGCCCGCCTCTGCCAGGCGCTAGCCGCCGAGCTGATGGAGCCCGAGCTCTCGATCACCGCCATGGGCCTGGACGGGCTCCACCGCCGCTCGCTGATGCTCTCCCACAAGAACGTCAAGGTCGCCTGGTTCCGCGCCTACTTCATCGACCTGGCGAAGTCGGTCGCCGCCTCCGGTGTCCGCAAGACCTTCCAGCTCGAGGAATCCGAGCAGCGCCGCTACCTCCACGACGTCAAGCCGGCCGCGGAGTGGACCGTGGAGCTCCCGCCTACGCCCGACCTCCGCTCGCACCACACCTACTCCACGCCGCCCATGGACCGGCGCGGCCTCTACGCCGTCGCCGTCTCCGACCGCCGCGACTTCGCCGACAACCGCTCGCGCACGTCGATGACCCTGATCCAGCTCTCCGACCTCGTCATCCAGACCACCGACGAGGCCAACGGCACCACCCAGATCGGCGTCGTCTCGGGCGCCACCGGGCAGCCGGTGGCCGGCGCCACGCTGGAGGTGTTCGCCGAGGACTGGAACGGCCACGTCCGCCGCGCCGCCTCTGGCACCACCGACGTCGGCGGCTTCGCCCGCGCCGACGTCATGCGCCAGGCGGTGGCCAACCGCGCCGAGTCCTTCTTCACCTTGGCCCGCTTCCAGGGCGACGCCTCGGTGAACGTCGAGGCGATCAACACCTACCGCTCCGACGAGCGGGACGAGGTCGACAGCGCGCTGATCTACACCGACCGCAGCATCTACCGGCCGAAGCAGAAGGTGCTGTGGAAGGTGGTCGCCTACCACGGCCGGCGCGAACAGGCCCGCCTCGCCGCCAGCGCGGGCGCCTCGCTCACCGTGCACCTCCTCGACGCCAACGGCCAGGAGGTCGACAAGAAGGACGTGAAGGCCAACCGCTTCGGCTCGGCCGCGGGCGCGTTCGAGATCCCCTCCGGCCGCCTGCTCGGCGCGTGGCAGCTGATGGTGACCAGCCCCGACGTCAAGCGATCGCTCCAGGCGATGAGCGCGATCCAGGTGGAGGAGTACAAGCGCCCCACCTTCGAGGTCTCCATCCAGGACCCGCCGTCCCCGCTCCGGCTCAACCGCCCCGGGAAGGTGCTGGGCCAGGCGAAGTACTACTTCGGGCTCCCGGTCGCGGCCGGCCAGGCGCGCTGGAAGGTGACCCGCCAGCCGGTGTACCCGTGGTGGTGGGGCTACTGGCGCCCGATCCCGTCCACCGCCGCGCAGGTGATCGCCACCGGCCAGAGCCCGTTGCGCGACGACGGCACCTTCGAGATGGCCTTCACCGCCGAGGCGGACGAGCGGACCGCCTCGCGCGGCGTGAGCTATCGCTACCTCGTCGCCGCCGACATCACTGACGAGGGCGGCGAGACGCGCTCCGCCTCGCGCAGCTTCCGCCTCGGCGCCACCGCGGTGGAGGCGCGCATCGACCTCGACCGCGGCTTCCTCGTCGAGGGCCAGGCCCGCTCCAGCTCCGCCGCCGCCACCTCAGCGGACGTCTCCATCCTGCGCACCGACCTGGACGGCGTGGCCCGCCCCGGCGCCGGACACTGGCGCCTCTCGAAGCTCCAGGAGCCGTCGGCGGCGCTGCTGCCGGCGGACGAGCCGGTGGCGCCTCCGGAGCCCGAGGAAGGCGAGCCCGCCCCTACCGTCCAGACCCCCGGCGACCGGCTGAAGCCGCGCCTGTCCACTCCCGAACCGCTGGAGGCGGCGCTCCACGCGTGGCCGGAGGGCGCGGAGGTGGCGGAGGCGAACGTCACCCACGACGCCCAGGGACTGGCGCACGTCGCCTACCCGTCGCTCGTCGCCGGCGCGTACCGGCTCACCTACGAGACGACCGACTCCTTCGGCGCCCGCTACACCGCCTCGCGCGACTTCATCGTAGCGGGCTCGCGCGCCGCGCCCGCGGTGTCCATCGCCCTGCTCGCCGAGCGCTCCAGCGTGAAGGTGGGGGAGACCGCCCGGTTCCTGGCGGGGACTGGCCTGCCCGCCCAGTCGATGCTGCTGGAGGTGCACCGCGGCGACGAGCGCGTCCTCCGCCGTACCCTCCTGAGCGGCCAGGACGCCCCGCTGATCGAGCTGCCCGTGACCGACGCGGACCGCGGCGGCTTCACCGTCTCGCTCACGCTGGTGCGCGACCACCAGTGGATGCACGCCACCCAGACCATCCACGTCCCGCGCGACGACAAGGCGCTCCAGGTGGAGTTGACCACCTTCCGCGACCTGGTCCGCCCCGGCGCCAAGGAGCGCTTCCAGGTGAAGATCTCCGGCCCCGAGGGCGCGGTGGCCGCCGGCGCCGCCGAGGTGCTGGCGTACATGTACGATCGCTCGCTGGACTTCTTCGCTCCGCACGCGCCGCCGTCGCTGGAGGCGATCTACCCGGAGCGGGGCGGGCGGCCGTACCTCCGCTCCAGCCTGCGCTACGCACCGGTGTGGACGCCGTGGTGGGTCGAGCGCAAGACCGAAGCGCTCCCCGACCTGCATGGCGACTCGCTGCGTTTCTACTCGTCCTACGGACTAGGCGGCCTGGGGCTCCGGGGCGGTGGACCGGGTGGCGGCGGCTTCGGGGGCGCCCCCGTCGCCCGGATGCGAAGGCTGTACCTGCCGTCGCCCGCCGGCGACGGCGCGCCCCGGCCGGAGGAGCTCAAGCGGGAGGCGGAGAAGTCGGCCGACATGTATGAGTCCAATTTCGCGACGGTGGAGAAGGTGCCGCCCGCGCAGCCCGCCGCCACCACGCCCACTGCCGCCGAGCCCCCGGCCACGCCCACCCTTCGCCAGAACTTCGCCGAGACGGCCTTCTTCCAGCCGCAGCTGCTCACCGAGGCCGGCGGCGCGGTAGCCATCGAGTTCACCGTCCCGGACTCGGTGACCTCCTGGAACCTCTGGGTCCACGCGGTGACGGAGGACAGGCGCGCCGGCTC
>DATBSS010000067.1:0-2899 GCA_036559665.1 Myxococcaceae bacterium | reverse complement strand
CGGCGAGATCGGCAGCTCCTCCAACCCGATCTCCGGGATGACCATCGCCACGCTGCTGCTCACCTCGCTGATCTTCCTCTCCCTGGGGTGGGTGTCGGCCCCGTACAAGGTCACCGCGCTCAGCGTGGCGGCCATCGTCTGCATCGCGGCCTCCAACGGGGGGACGACCTCGCAAGATCTCAAGACCGGGTACCTGATCGGCGCCACGCCGTGGCGGCAGCAGGTGGCCATCCTGATCGGCGCGTTCGGCTCGGCGATCGTGATCGGGTTCGTGATCCTCTGGCTGAACGACGCCGGGACCGTCTACACCAAGCGGAGCTACCCGGACTTCCAGGTCAACGTCGCCGAGCTCACCGAGGCGAAGGAGAAGGTGCAGGGGCCCGACGCGGCGAACGATCCGGCCGAGTACCACGTGCTCCGCGTCCGCGAGGCGCAGGGGGCGATCGCCGTGGGCAAGTACCTGGTCGACGACACCGGCCACATCCGCTACCTGGTGGATCCGGGCATCAACGGCGCGGTGGCCACCCGCGACGACGGCTCGCCGGTGCAGAAGTTCCAGGCGCCCAAGGCGACGCTGATGTCCCTGATCATCGAGGGGATCATGTCCCAGAAGCTCCCCTGGAGCCTGGTGCTGATCGGCGCCTTCGTCGCCATCGTGCTGGAGCTGTGTGGGGTCTCCTCGCTGGCCTTCGCGGTGGGCGTGTACCTGCCCATCTCCACCTCCACGCCGATCATGGCGGGCGGGGTGGTCCGCTGGGTGGCGCAGCGCACCGCCCGGAAGAAGCGGAGCGAGGCGGAGGAGGAGAGCGGTCCGGGCGTGCTGGTCTCCTCCGGGCTGATCGCCGGCGGGGCCATCATGGGGACGATCATCGCCTTCCTCTCCATGTCCAACACCATCCCCAAGGCGATCGACTTCTCCAAGACGATGGGCGCCGCCGCCGGCAGCGACCTGCTGGCCTTCGCGCTCTTCCTGGGGCTGTGCGGCTTCCTCTACCTGGTGGCCAACGAGTACCTGCTCAAGGCCGGTGAGGAGAAGAAGGCCTAGCCCTACGCGCCGATCGCGTTGCGGAGCCGGTGCGAGAGCACCTTGATGATCCCCAGCGCGATCTCCGGCTTCTCCGACATGATCTCCTGGAAGTCCTCGCGGGAGATCTTGAGGAGGTTGGTGTCCTGCACCGCGGTGACGGTGGCGGAGCGGGGGGAGGCGTCCAGGATCGCCATCTCCCCGAAGCACTCGCGCTCCCCGAGCTCGGCGATCTGGCGGTCGCCGCGGTGGACGCGGACCTTCCCGTCCAGCACCAGGTAGAGCGCGTCGCCGGCCTCGCCCTCGGCGAAGATCTCCTCGCCGTGCTCCCGCGCCTCTTCGGTGGCGATCAGCGCCACCTGCGCCAGATCCTCGCCGGGGATCTGGGAGAACAGGTCGATCGACTTGAGGAAGAGGACCTTCTCGACGGTCGAGAGCAAGCCGGCCTGCCCTTAGCACCTTTACGACCGGCCCGGATATTCCGGGCTACCCGCGGAGGTGGATCACCGCCAGCTTCAGCTCGGTCATCTCCTCCACCGCGAAGTGCGGGCCCTCCTTGCCGAAGCCGGAGTCCTTGAGCCCGCCGTAGGGCATCACGTCCGCGCGCCAGGCGGGGCCCTCGTTGACGTGCAGGTTCCCGGACTGCACCTCGCGCAAGAAGCGCATCGCCGCCTCCAGGTCGCGGGTGAAGATGGACGCGGAGAGGCCGTAGCGGCTCTGGTTGCAGAGCGCGATCGCCTCGTCCAGCGACGCAAACGGCGTGGCGCCCACCGCGGGGCCGAACAGCTCGTCCTCGAAGAGGCGCATCTGGGGCGTCACGTCCGCCACCAGGGTGGGGGCGTGCAACGCGCCGGTCCGCTCGCCGCCGGCCAGCACGCGCGCGCCGCCGGAGGCCGCCTCGCCGATCCACTGCTGCACCCGGACCGCCTCGCGCTCCCGCACCATGGGCCCCATCTGGGTGCCCTCGGCGAACGGGTCGCCCGCCTTGAGCGCGCGCACCTTGCCGGCCAGCGCGTTCACCAGGTCCGCGTAGATCTTCTGCGCCCCCAGGATGCGCTGGGCGGAGATGCACGACTGGCCGGCGTTGGAGAAGCCCGAGCGGGCGATGGCGGCGGCCGCCTCCTCCAGGTCCGCGTCCGGGAGGACCACCACCGGCGCATTGGAGCCCAGCTCCATGGTCACCCGCTTGATGCCCGCGGTCTTGCAGATCTGCTCCCCCACCTCGCGGCTGCCGGTGAAAGTCACCTTGCGCACCCGCGGGTCGGCCACCAGGGCGCCGCCCAGCACCGCGCCCGGCCCGGTGAGGGCCTGCAGCGACTCCGGGGGCGCGCCCGCGTCCAGCAGCACCTGCACCAGCTTGAGCGCGGAGAGCGGGGTGTCGCTGGCCGGCTTGAGCACCACCGCGTTCCCGCCCGCCAGCGCCGGGCCCAGCTTGTGGGCCACCAGGTTGAGCGGGAAGTTGAAGGGCGACACCGCCGCCACCACCCCGCAGGGGACGCGCAAGGTGAAGGCCAGCTTCCCCTTCACCCCGGGCGCGGCGTCCACCGGGATGCCCTCGCCGGTCACCCGCTTGGCCTCCTCGGCGGAGGCGGTGAGCGTCTCCACCGCCCGGCCCACCTCGCCGCGGGCCTCGGCCAGCACCTTCCCCTCCTCGCGGGTGATGGTGCGCGCGAGGTCGTCCGCCCGTTCGCCCAGCAGGGCGGCGGCGCGGGTCAGGATCTTCCAGCGGTCGTGGCCGGAGAGGGCCTCCATCGCCTTCGCGCCCCGGACGGCGCTCTGCAGGGCCTTCTCGAGGTCGGATCCGTCCGCCCGCGGCACGGTGTCGAACGCCTTCCCGTCGAAGGGGTTCACCACCTCGGTGCGCTGGTCCTTTTC
>DATBSS010000066.1:0-3096 GCA_036559665.1 Myxococcaceae bacterium | reverse complement strand
CCGTTGAGGTACGTGCCGTTGGTGCTGCCCAGGTCCACCAGCTGGAAGCGGCCGTCGCCCAGCGCCACCACCTTGGCGTGCTTGCGCGAGATGCCGTCGTCCTCGACCTGGAAGGTCGCCTCCGCCGACCGCCCCAGGGTGGTCTCTGGCCGGTCGATCTTGAACATCCGCCCCATGCTGGCCGCGGACTTAGCGCTGATGACGATCAGGTAGGCGCTCTGCCGGCTCCCTGTGGCCGCAAGCAGATCCGCGATCGAGTGGACGGAGGTGTTGTCCTCCTCGGGCATGCCGCGTTGCATTGTAGGAGTCCGCTTTCGCGTCCAGCAAGGCGGCGATCGAATGACCCCGGATGGTCCGGGTGCGTCATGACGACCCGTTCGGTTTCGTCAGCTCGCCGGCGACCGGGCGGGTGAGGTAGCGCGCGATCCGCGAAGGCGACGACTCGTGGGCCAGCGCGTGCATCATCTTCACCAGCGCGGCGGTCCAGGTGAGGTCGTAGCCGGGGATGGCGCCCAGCGCGAGCGCCTCCGCTCCGGACTCGTAGATGGACAGGTCTACGCCGTTCCGGTGCGCCTGGCTCACCACCAGCACCGGGACGCCCTGCTTGCGCGCGGCCTGGAAGAGCGGCCGCAGGGACCGCCCGAGGTCGGCGCTCCAGGGGAAGTTGCCGGCGCCGTACGCTTCCAGCACCAGCCCTCGCAAGCGCGGCAGCAGCGCCAGCGCCGCGGCCGGGTCCAGCCCGGGGAACACCTTGAGCACGAACACCCGGGAGTCCAGCTTCTCCCTCAACCGCGAAGGCCCCTTCCGTGACAGCCCGGGGAGGAAGGTGGCGTCCACGCCCAGCACGCCCAACGGCGGGAAGTTGGGGCTCTCGAAGGCGTCGTACTCCAGCACCTTCACCTTCTGCGACCGGTTGCCGCGGAAGAGCTTGGAGTCGAAGCAGATGCAGACCTCGCGCGGCCCGCGCAGGGCGGAGATGACCGCGTCGATCAGGTTCAGCCGCGCGTCGGTGCGGATCTCCACCAGCGGCCGCTGTGAACCGGTGAGCACCACCGGCTTGTCCAGCGACGGCAGCATGAAGGAGAGCGCGGAGGCGGTGAGCGCCAGGGTGTCCGTCCCATGCGTCACCACCGCGCCGTCGAACCCGGGGAGCCGCTCGTGGAGGTGGCGGGCCATCCGGCTCCACAGCTCCGGCTGCATCTCGCAGCTGTCGATGTTGGAGAAGAGGTCCAGCTCGACCTCCGCCAGCTCGAAGAGCTCCGGGACGCGGCGCTTGAGGGTGTTGAAGAAGGCGGCGGGGCGGAGGACGGAGGGCCGCCCTCCGGCCATCCCGAGGGTGCCGCCGGTGTGCAGGAGGAGGACTTTCGGCATTTCGGACCTTCCTTTACAACGTCGCGCGGACCGACCTAAAAACTCCGCCACCTTGCGAACCGCGCTCCTGCCCGTTCCGCTCGTCGCCGCGGCGTTCTTGCTCTCCGCCGCCACCTGCAACAAGGGCGGAAGCTCCGAATCTCCCGCGTCCGCCCCCGCCGCCCCCACCGCCGAAGACTCCCTGCCGGGGACCGGCGGCGCCGGCCCGGGAGGCGACGAATCGTCGAAGATCGCTCAGACGCTGAGCGTGCCGGGGATGGACTTCTCCAGCCTTTCCAGCGGGGCGCAGCGCGAGCTGGCCGCCGTCTTCACCGACGAGTTCTGCTACTGCGGCTGCCCGCACACCCTGGGGCAGTGTCTGAAGGAGCACAAGGGCTGCCGCCACGCCAGGCGGATGGCCAACATCGCCGCCCAGGACGCGCAGGCGGGCTCGCCGAGCGTGGAGATCATCCAGCGCATCGGCAAGTACTACCAGGGCTTCCGCGAAGCTCGCCGGACCTTCAAGCTGGACGACCGGATGTGCCACGGCGCCAAGGACGCCAAGGTCACCTACGTCGAATTCGCCGACTTCGAGTGCCCGTACTGCGGCTTCGTCCGCCCGGTCATGGAAGAGCTGGTGAAGAAGCACGGCGACAAGGTCCGGGTGTGCTTCGTGCCGTTCCCGCTGGAGGGCCACCCCCACGGCATGCCCGCCGCCATCGCCTCCCTGGTGGCGCGCGACAAGGGCAAGTTCTGGGAGATGCACGACCAGCTCTTCGCCAACCAGCTCGCGCTGTCGGTGCCGGTGATCAAGGACCTGGCGGCCAGCCTGGGCGTCCCCGCCGCCGAGGTGCAGAAGGCGCTGGACGGCGGCGGGAAGTACGCCGCGGAGATCGCCTCCTTCAAGGAGATGGGCAAGAACGCCGGCGTGGGCCGGACCCCGACCATCTTCCTCAACGGCCGCGAGCTCGGCCTGGCGGTGACGGTGGAGCAGTTCGACCACGCCGCGGACGACGAGCTGGAGTGGATCTCCAGCGGCAAGGCGTGGGCGAAGGATTGAGCCTCCCGTGAACGCGCGCTTCCGCGTCGACTCGCGCGGCCAGCTGACCCCTGAGAACGCCGAGGCCCAGAAGTCGCTCTCGGCGATGGCCGGCAACTTCTACCTGCTGCCGACGTCGCCGGACCTGCTGGCCTTCGTGCGCTCGCCGTCCTCGGGGGGGCGGATCAACCCGCCGCGGGTGGTGCTGACCGGGGACGCGGCGGGTTTCCCGCTCTCCGACCTGATCGCCTTTTTGGCCCAGTCGCGCTGGACCGGCGTCATCCGGGTGCACGCGCCCAACGGCGAGCGCTCCGTCAGCATGAAGGATGGCGAGGTGCGCGCCGCCACCTCCGACGACCCCACGGACCGGCTGGGGGAGGTGATGGTCCGGATGGGGTTCGTCGAGCGGAGGAAGCTCGAGGAGGTGCTCCGGGACACCCCGCCCTCCAAGGTGGGGCGCGCGCTGGTGGAGCGCGGGCTGCTCCAGGCGCACGACCTGTTCAAGTGCCTCACCCACCAGGTGTCGGAGATCTTCCACGCCATGGTCCTGACCCACGAGGGCGCGTTCATGCTCGTGGACCAGGAGATCGACGACAAGGCGCCCCACGCGCTGCAGCTGTCGACGCAGAGCCTCTTGATGGACGCCATCCGGAAGATCGACGAGATGGCGCACTTCCGAAAGCGCATCCCGCACGGACGGATGTACG
>DATBSS010000065.1:0-25506 GCA_036559665.1 Myxococcaceae bacterium | reverse complement strand
CCGCGTCGCCGAAGGTCTCGGTCACCTCCAGCCCCGGCGTGGACAACTGCACCGACCAGTCCGCCAACCTGGGGACCGTCGACCAGTACTACGACCTGTTCAACGCCCTCGAGGACGAGAGCGGCAAGAAGCGGGATGTGCTCTGGACCGCCATCGCCCCGGTGGCGCGCAGCGACAAGACGGCCCGCGCCATCGACGACATGGGCACGATCCGGAACACCGACTGCCCCACGTCCTTCGGTCCGGGCCTCCGGCACAGGGCCATGGCGTTCAAGTTCAACACGCAGCTCGCCAACCTGGACTCGATCTGCAACCCCTCGTACTCCAGCACGCTGGTGCGCATCGCCGCGCTGGCCAACATCACCTCCAGCATCGGCGTGCGCGGGATGCCCGATCCGCGGCTGGTCACGGTGGAGATCACCCGCGCCGGGCTCGACGAGAAGGGCGACCACGTCGTGCAGAAGTGCACCGTGGACAACGGCGGCATCCGCTGGGAACCCGCCACCTTGACCTCGGACGGCCGCATCTATTTCCTCGGCCCCTGCCCGCGCCTCCCCGACGACATCCACGTGGAGCTGAAGATGCTCTGCGCCGGGTAGAAAACACCGTCATTCCAGGCAGTTGAAGTCCGCGACCGCCCGCACGTCAGATCGACTTGCATACTGAACGTTCGTGCAGCAATCTGATCGAACGGCAGGGAGGTCGTGCGGGCCATGAGCGCGGCGCTGGAGCGGGTGGACCTGGAGCGAGCGGCAAACACGGTGGCGTACCTCCGCGAGCGGATCCGCGCGCTGGAGGCGGCGCCCCGGGAGCTCGGAGCGGTGGTGCGCACCGGGGTGGCGGCCTTCGACGGCCTGCTGCCCCAGGGCGGGCTCCCGCTCGGGCAGGCGGTGGAGCTGTGGGGTGAAGCGGCGTCGGGGCGGACCAGCCTGGCGCTGAAGGCGGTGGCCGCGGCGCAGCGGGCCGGGCGGCTCTGCGCGTGGGTGGATGGGCCGGCGGAGCTGTACCCGCCCACCGCCGAGGCGCTCGGCGTGGACCTGCGGGCGCTGCTCGTGGTCCGGCCGCGCGCGCCGGGGCAGCAGGCCTGGGCGGCGCAGCAGCTCGCGCGCAGCGGCGCCTTCGCCTGCGTGGTGCTGGACGTCACGCACACCGGCGCGCGGCTGTCCCCCCAGGAGGGCAAGAAGCTGGCGGACGCCGCGGTCGCCTCGGGCACACTGCTGCTGTTGCTCACGCCCCGCGACGCGCCGGCGGACGGGATGCTCCGGCTGGCCACCGCCGCGTCCGAAGACGGCCAGGGCTTCACGGTGGAGGTCCTCCGCAGCCGCGGCGGCGGGCTCCACCGGTCGGCGGAGATCCCCCGGCAGGCGCTCTGGGAGCAGGGTGTCGAGGCGACGTTCGAACCGCGCGCCCCGGACGTCCCGGCGCCGGCCGGCCCCGAGGGACTCTCGGAGGTCGGGTACCGGCCGCGGACGCCGGCCGCGCGGTCGCGCGCGTGCCTGGGCATTCGCGGGCAGCGGCCCGGGCGGGACGTGCGCATCCCCGGCGGGCTCCAGGGCGCGCTCTCGGGATGACTTCGCCATGCGCGTCGCCTACCTGCACCTGCCCAGGTTCCCCTTGCAGCGGCGGATCTGGGAGAACCGCTCGCTCCATGCCGCGCCGGTGGTCCTCTGGGAGGACTCCCGCGGCCAGAAGCGGGTGGTCTTCGCCTCGGCGGCGGCGGCCCGTTCGGGGTGCACCCCGGGGCTGACCGTCACCGCGGCCGCCGCGCTCGCGCCCGGGCTCCAGGCGTTCCCCCTGGACCGGAAGGCGGAGGAGGCGGCGCTCGGCTCGCTGGGGGAGGCGCTGATGGCGGTGGCGCCCGGTTTCCAGCGGGCGGGGCTGGAGGGGCTGTGGCTGGACGGGTCGGCCTCCGCGCTCTCCGGCGGCGAGCGCGGCCTGTGCGCCCGCGTGGAGGAGATCGCCCGCGGGCATGGCTACCGCGGGCGGGCGGTGATGGCTTCGGACCTGTTCACCGCGCGGGCGCTGGCGCGGCACGGTCCCCCCGGCGGGGAGCCGGTGGTGGCGCGGCAGGAGAGCGCCACCCGGCTCCAGGCCCTGCCGCTGCGCGCGCTGTTCGAACAGGCGCCTCGCGCGGCCGAATCGCTCGCCTCGCTGGGGCTGACCACGCTGGGGGAGGCGGCGGCGCTGCCGCCGGGCGCGCTGGTGGCGCGGCTGGGGGCGGAGGGGCTGCGCGCCCAGCGGCTCTGCCGCGGCGAGGACGACGCGCTCTTCGTCGCGGAGGCGCTGCCGGAGGTGTTGGAGGAGGTGCTGTCGCTGGACTGGCCGGCGGAGTCCAGCGAACCGCTCCTCTTCGGCTTGAAGACGCTCTTCGACCGGGTGTGCGCGCGCCTCGCCGGGCGCGGGCAGGCGGCGGTGCGGCTCCAGCTCTCGCTCAAGCTGGACCCCAAGGGAGAGAAGTCGCTCCCCCTGCTCCTGGCCCGCCCCAGCGCGCAGCCCAGGCTGTTGCTGGACCTGGCCAAGCACCGGCTGGCGGACCTGACCCTGGACAGTCCGGTGGGCGGCCTGAAGGTCCGGGTGGAGGAGTCCTGCGAGGACCGCGGGCGGCAGATGGCGCTGGGGGACTCCCGGCGGCAGGACGAGGCGCTGGAGGTGGTGATCTCCCGGCTGCAGAGCGCGCTGGGGGAGGAGGCGCTCTTCTCGGGCGAAGTGCTGCGCTCGCACCGGCCGGAGTCGGCGTACCGCCGGGGGGCGTTCCACCCGCCCCGGATGAGCGCGGGGGAGCTGGGCGATTCCGGCGCCCGCCTCTTCCAGGCCCCGCCGTCCCGGAAGGAGGTGAAGGCCGGGGCGGAGGAGCGGCCGGAGCCCGGCGTGGGCCTGTCCGCCCCGGACCGGCCGCCGCGGCTGTTCCCGAAGCCGTGCTCGCTGGACGCGGAGGTGGGCGAATCCGGGCAGATCCGCGCCGCGCGGCTCCTGGGCAAGCGGCGGCGGGCGGTGGCGGTGGCGGGCCCGGAGCGGCTGTGCGGCGAATGGTGGGAGAGCGAGGCGTACCGGCGGGACTACTACCGGGTCCACTTCGAGGGCCTGGGCCCGGTGTGGATCTTCCGGGACGCGGAGGACGGGCGGTTCTACCTGCAGGGGATGTTCGACTAGCGGGGAGGCCCGGGCCGTGTACGCGGAGCTCGTCTGCCGTTCCAACTTCTCCTTCCTCCGGGGCGCCTCGCACCCCGAGGAGCTGGTGGCCGCGGCGAAGCGGCTGGGGCTGTCCGCGCTGGCCATCGCCGACCAGGACGGGCTGTACGCCGCGGTGAAGGCGCACCTGGCGGCGAAGGCGGCCGGCCTGAAGGTCATCCACGCCAGCCGGATGACGCTGCTGGACGGGCCGGAGGTGGTGCTCTACGCCCAGGACGCCGGCGGCTGGCAGAACCTCTGCGCGCTGATCTCCGAGAGCCGGCTGCGCCACCCCAAGGGCGAAGCGGGGCTCTCCTGGCGGGACGTGGCGGCCCGGGCCGAAGGGCTGTGCGCGCTGGTGCCGTTCCCGGACCTGCCGGAGAAGGTGGCGCCCCTGGCGGAGGCGTTCCCCGGCCGCTGCTACGTGGGGGTGTGCCGGACGCTGTCCTCGGGGGACGCGGCCCGGAACGCGGAGGCGAAGCGGTTGGCGGAGGCGCTGGAGGTCCCCCTGTGCGCCCACAACGACGCGCACTACCACTCGCGGCGGCGGCAGATGCTCCAGGACGTCCTCACCGCCATCCGGCACCAGACCCCGGTGGACAAGGCGGGCGCGCGGCTGTTCCCCAACGCCGAGCGGGCGCTCAAGGGGCCGGAGGAGATGGCCCGGCTGTTCGCCGACTTCCCGGAGGCGGTGGGGCGGTCGCTGGAGATCGCGGACGGCTGCCGCTTCACCCTGGACGAGCTGAAGTACCGCTTCTCCGAGGAGGACCTGCCCCCCGGCCACACGCCCATGAGCTACCTGCGGCGGCTCACGGCCGAAGGCCTCGCGTTCCGCTTCCCGCACGGGGTGACGGAGAAGGTGACCGCCCAGGTGGAGCACGAGCTGGACCTGATCGAGAAGCTGGACTTCCCGGGCTACTTCCTCGCCATCTGGGAGATCGTCCGCTTCGCGCGCGAGCGCGGCATCCTCTGCCAGGGGCGCGGATCGGCCGCCAACTCGGCGGTCTGCTACGCGCTGCAGATCACCTCCATCGACCCGGTGCGGATGGACCTGCTGTTCGAACGGTTCATCTCCATGGACCGCAAGGAGCCCCCGGACATCGACGTGGACTTCGAGCACGAGCGGCGGGAGGAGGTGCTCCAGCACGTCTACCAGAAGCACGGGCGCCACCGGGCCGGGATGGTGTGCGAGGTGATCTGCTACCGCGGCCGGTTGGCGGCGCGCGAGGCGGCCAAGGCGCTGGGGCTGTCGCTGGACCAGGCGGACCGGCTCTCCAAGGCCACGGACCTGGCGGGGCAGGAGGGGATCTCGCCCCAGCTCCTGGAGGAGGCCGGGCTGTCGCCTTCGGACCCGCGGGTGCAGCAGACGCAGTCGCTGGCCTCGGAGCTGGAGGGGTTCCCCCGGCACCTCTCCATCCACGTGGGCGGCTTCGTGATCACCGCCGGCCAGCTCTCGGAGCTGGTGCCGCTGGAGAACGCGGCGATGAAGGACCGCACCGTCGTCCAGTGGGAGAAGGACGACCTGGCGTCGCTCAACATCCTCAAGGTGGACCTGCTGGCCCTGGGGATGCTGACGCTGATCTCCAAGGCGTTCGCGCTGATCGAGCGGCACCACGGGGTGGCGCTCACCATGGCCACCATCCCGGCCGAGGACCTGGCCGTCTACGACATGATCTGCGCGGCGGACACGGTGGGGGTGTTCCAGATCGAGAGCCGGGCGCAGATGAACATGCTGCCCCGGCTCCACCCGCGCTGCTTCTACGACCTGGTGGTGGAGATCGCCCTCATCCGGCCGGGGCCGATCATCGGGGACATGGTCCACCCGTACATCCGGCGCCGGGATGGGCTGGAGGACGTGGCCTACCCGTCGAAGGAGGTGGAGCAGGTCCTCAAGAAGACGCTGGGGGTGCCGCTCTTCCAGGAGCAGGCCATGAAGCTGGCCATGGTGGCGGGCGGCTTCTCCTCGGAGCAGGCGGACCAGCTCCGGCGGGCCCTCTCCCACAAGCGGGCGGAGCAACTGCTGGGGCCGTACCAGGAGCGGTTCATCGAAGGGTGCCTGAGCCGCGGCTATTCGCGCGCCTTCGCCGAACAGTGCTTCAAGCAGTTCCGCGGCTTCGCGCACTACGGCTTCCCGGAGTCGCACTCGGCGTCGTTCGCGATCATCGCGTACGCCTCGGCGTACCTGAAGCGGTACTACCCGGCGGCCTTCGCCGCGGCGCTGCTCAACTCGCAGCCGATGGGGTTCTACGCGCCGCACACCATCGTGGAGGACGCCCGGCGGCACGGGGTAGAGGTGCGGCCGCTGGACATCAATGCCTCGAGCTGGGACTGCTCGCTGGAGGCAGCGGAGGGGCCGGGGTCCCCGGGCCCAGGGGACGCTGATGCGGCGGCCTTCGGCCGCTCCCTCTGGGCTCAGCCCTCCCTTCGGCTGGGGCTGCGGCAGTGCCGGGGCCTGCGCGAGGACACCGCCCGGCGGGTGGAGGAGGCGCGGCAGAAGGGCGGGCCGTTCCAGGGCGTGGGGGACCTGGCGCTGCGGGCGCGCGTCCCCCGGCACGAGCTGACCCGCCTGGCGCTGGCGGGAGCGTTGCGCGGGCTGGGCGGTTCGCGGCGGGAGGCGCTCTGGGAGATCCAGGCGCTGGGGCCGCTGGAGGAGGAGGACCTGTTCTTCGGCATGCCCATGGACCGGACGGCGGTGCCGCTGCCGGCGCTGAGCGCGGTGCAGCGGGTGGTGATGGACTACGACGCGGTGGGGCTATCGCTGGAGAAGCACCCGCTGGAGCTGCTGCGGCCGGAGCTGTCGAAGCTGCGGGCGGTGACGGCCAAGGGGCTCTCCCAGGTCCGCCACGGCCGGATCTCCGGGGTGGGGGGGATGGCCATCTGCCGGCAGCGGCCGCAGACCGCCAAGGGGTTCTGCTTCATCTCGCTCGAGGACGAGACCGGGATCGCCAACGTGGTGGTGGCGCCAGCGCTGTTCGAGAAGAGCCGCAAGGAGATCCTGGGCGCGCTCTTCCTCTACGCCGAAGGGGTGGTGGAGCGGTCCGGCAAGGTGGTGAACCTCAAGGCGCGGCGGCTGGTGAAGCTCCAGCTCAGGGACGGCGCCGCCGCGGGCGCTCCGGACCGGCTCCACTTCCAGCCCATGGACCTGGGGTGACGGTCCCGTGGAGAAAGGAGATGGTGGCGGGCGCGCGGAGCGAGGACCAGACGTGACCGCCCTCGTCCAGGGGCCAGTCCGGCTCCCCGGAGGGGTCGAGGACGTGCAGGCCGCTCTGGAGCGGGCCGATGATGAAGGTGTGGCCGGCGGCGCGGGCGGAGAAGAAGCGGGTCCACGCGCGGGCGAAGGCGTGCCCTTCGGGGCCGGCGAAGGTCTCGCAGGTGCGGAACCAGAAGAGGGCCTGGCCGCCCGGAGCGAGGTGGTCGCGGAGGGCCTCCAGGTCCTGAAAGAGCGGGTGGCCGGGGGAGAGGGCGGAGCGGTCCAGCCGCTCGCCGGCCATCCGGACGAGGCCGGGGTGGCCGTGGCCCCAGTACTGGATCTCGCCGATGGGACGGCCTTCCGCACAGCTCCGGTCGCGCAGCCAGCGGAGGGCGTCCGGCCAGCGGTCGAAGCCGGCGCGGTCGTCCAGGCGCCCGAGGGCGCGGGAGAGGTGTCCGCCCAGCCACCAACTGGTGGTGAGGGCGCCGCAGGTTCGGTCGTAGACCATGAGGCGGAGCGGCTTCATGGGTCAGCAGCCCGGCGCGCGGGTGATGCCCTTCTTCAGGCGGGCGATCTCCTGGAGCTCCTCGGCGAGGGAGAGGGTGCGGGAGGCGGCGGCGCGGGCGGCGGCCCGGTCCTCGTCGGTGCGGCAGAAGCGTTCGAGGAGTGAGCGGCCCAGGCGGTGGTGGTGCAACTCGTCAGGCTGGATGGTCTCGCGGTAGAGGCGGGCGGTCTCTGCATCCCCTCGGGCCTCGCAGAAACCGATGAACGCGTCGTTGCGGACGGAGGCCAGGGCCTCGCGGGCGAACTGGCCGGCGGCGACGCGGGGGACGGTGCCCTCCAGCGATTCGAGGAAGCGGAACATGGGGCTGTAGCCCTCCTGGAGCGGGCTCCAGCCATCCAGCGAAGCGCCCAGGGCGGCCAGGCGGTCCTGGATGAGGCGGTAGTGCTTCGCCTCGTCTCCGCACTGGCGGGCGAGCGCCAGCTTCACCTCCACCTCCGGCTCGGTGGCCATCCAACGGGCGGCGATCTCGGAGGCCTCCAGCTCGTTCTTGAGCGCCAGCTTGAGCAGCGCGGCGATGGAGAGGTCCGGGGAAGGGTCGCCGCGGGTGGTGGATTCGGAAACGCGCGCCAGCGCGCGCTGGATGTCGGCGTCGAGCTCGTCGAGGAAGGCCACGGATGCAGAACCTAGCGGCGCCCGCCCCCAGAAAAAAGAGACCGCGGAGCCGAGCTCCCGTGCTCGGTCCGCGGTCGGCCCCGCCGGGGCGCCCTGTCTCGCCCCGGAGCGGTTGGTGCTTCACGTCATTCGAGGTTGGAACCCTTCACCCCGTTCGCGCCAAGCAGCACGGGGTTGGCCGGCATGATCGGGCCCCAGGGATCCCGCGGGAAGCGGGGGAGCGGGTCGACCGGCTTGTGGGGGAAGGGGGGGAAGAGGCCGCCGCCCCGCGCATCCCGCTCGATGGACCGGACGTCCGCGTCGGAGAAGTAGGAGTTGGAGAACTGCGCGCCCTCCGGGAGGGGCAGGGGCCCCAGGGCGTTCACACCCTGGCCCAACCAGTCCCGCTCATCCGTGAGGTAGTACTGGTTAGTGTTCGGGTCCACGTACGCGGTGTTCCCGTCCTTCAGGTCCACCTTGGCCAGCGGCTGGCCGTCCGGGCCGCGCATCACGCCGTTGTCGTCGCGGGTGAGCTTCTGGTCCTTGTTGCCCGACTCCAGCAGCGGCTTGTCCAGCGGGTTGGAGAGCGTCTCCGACAGCTGGCCCGCGGTGAGGTGATCGCCCAGGCCCATCGTGTCCTTCTTCACCGGAGGCCAGTTCGGGAAGCAGTCGATGATGCCCTTGTTGCCCGGCTGCATCTTCCCGGACTCGAAACCGTCCTTGAAGCGGTCGGTGAGCTGGCCGGCGTTGGCGGGCGCGGCGCCTGCGGCGGCGGCGGGCTTGGCGGCGGCGGTGGCCGCGCCGGCCGGGTTGGTCTTCGCGGTGGCGGTGGTGCCGGTGGCGGCGGCAGTCTGGGGCGCTGCGGGCTGGGACTGGACTTTCATGGGAGGAATCCTCGGGGGCGCGCTGCGAAGCGCAGCGTGCGTTCGAGCAGATTCTCCGGATCACCCGCGCGCGCGTTCGGCCACTTTGTGTCAACCCGATTCAGAGCGCCGTCTCGTCGGGCGAGACCGGGACTGCACCTCAGGACCGCAGGAGGCCGTCCACCGCGCCGCCGATCTCAACGCACAAGATTCGAGGAGCAGCCACCGTCAACGCGCTTTACCGTGACCAGGGCTTCCGGGTCAGCCGCACGTCCGGCGCCGTCGGGTCGTACAACACCTGGCGATCGCTGCGCTTCTTCCGGCCCATCACGTCCACCACCGCCACCCCGACCTTCTGCTTACCCTGGCGCAGCGGCACGTTCGCCTTGAACCGCCCCTGCTGGTCGACCTTCACCTCCTGCCCGCCGACGATGACGCGGCTGCCTGCCGCCACCTGCCCGGACACGGGATAGGTCTTCTGGTTGGTCTCGTCCTGCTCCGGCCAGGCCACGGAGAGGAGGACGTTGCGCAACGCCTGGGCGGGCTTCTTCGGCTTCCCCTTGCCGGGGACGACGCTGATCATCCCGGCCGGGATGCGGACGGACTCGCCCTCGGCGTTGAGGCTGGCCCAGCCGCTGGAGGTGCCCACCGCCACCACGCCCTGGCCGTCCGCGGTCATCGAGAACGCGCCGCCCTCGGTGCGCGCGACCGCGTCGCTGCCCTCGGCCTCGATCTCCACCACGCCGCGCCCGTCCGGGACCTCGGTGTCCACGTGGCCGCGCAGCCGCCCGCGCATCCCGGCGCGCGAGAGGGCCTTGAGCCTCAGCTCCGACCGCTCGTGCACGCGGATCTTGATGTTCTGGTAGTCGATCTCCAGCCGGGCCTCGTCGCTCGTCCGGACCGCGTCCTCGCTGCTCAGCTCGTCGCCCGCCTTCACCGGCGACCAGTTCTGCGCCTTGGCCCGCCGCACCTCCACCGTGCCGATGATCACCCCCACGTGCGCGGTGGGCCCGTGGTCGGCCGCAGCGGCGCCGGCGTCGGGCTCGCCCGCGGCCTGCGCCACCGGGGAGGCGGCCGGGGCCATGGGCGGCGCGTCCGGCTTCTCGGGGCACCCGGCGCCGAGGGCCGCCAGCAACGCCAGGGCGCCGCTCCCGAACGCCCGCCGGCTCGAAGCTGAGGCCCCCCACGCCATGGGGCGCGATGGTACCGCACCGCACCAATGCTCGCGCGGCCGGTGGAATGCGGCACAATCCGCGCGCGATGCGCCTGGCGGCCAAGCTCTCTGTGCTCCTGGCGGGGGCGACCGTGGTCCCCCTGGTGCTCGTGACCGCCTTCACCCAGCCCGCCAACCGGGCCGCGCTCCGGGCCCAGCTCGACACGCTGTACCAGCAGGGGGCGCGGTCGCTGGCGTCCGAGGTCTCGCTCGCGGTCACCCGCAAGGCCCACGCCATCCAGAATTTCGTGAAGGCGGTGCCGCTCAACGACCGCGACCCCGAGGAGCGGGTGAAGGCGCTCCAGCTCCTCTACCAGAGCACCGAGAACGCCAGCGTGGTCGCCCTCTACGAGAAGACCGGGCGGCGGGTGGTGGACCCGCTCTGGCGCTCCCTCACCCCGGGCCAGAAGGTCGGGTTCAACGAACCGACCACCAACGGCGGGGTGGCCTTCTTCGAGAAGAACCTGCCGCTGCTCCCCGCCATCTCCACCCGCGGCCCGGTGGTGGGCCCGCCCTACGTGGTGGCGGACCCCACCGGTCAGCCCATGCCGCACGTGGTGATCGCCCTCCCGGTGCCGGGGGACGGCGGAGAAACCTGGGTGCTGGCCGTGGAGGTCTCCCTCCGTCCCCTGGTCCGCCGCTTCGCCGAATCCACCATTGGCCGCACCGGCCACGCGGTGCTGCTGGACCAGGACCTGGCCACCGTCATCCACCCGGACTCCGTGGTGATGAGCGACCGCAAGAGCTACCGCGCGCACCCGCTCGTGACCGCGTCCGGGGACCGCGATGCCTGGACGGGGGCGTCCGCGCCGGTGGAGCAGCTGGGCTGGACGGTGCTGGTGGAGCAGTCGTCCTCGGAGGCGCTGGCGCTGATCGACGAGCGCTTCCGCGAATCGATCCTCTTCGCCGCGGTCGCGCTCGTCGCGGCGGTGCTGCTGGGTTTCTCGGCGGTGCGCGTGGTGACCGGCCCGGTGAATCGGCTGGAGGCCGCGGCCGCCACGCTGGCCTCCGGGCAACTGGAGGCCAAGGTGGAGGTGCGCGGGTCCGACGAGCTGGCCCAGCTGGCCGGCTCCTTCAACCGGATGATCGAGGGCCTCCAGGAGCGCGAACGCCTGCGCCGCACCTTTTCCCGCTACGTCTCCGACGCGGTGGCCACCCGCATCCTCCGGGAGGCGAACGACCTGGACCTCAAGGGCGAGCTGGTGGAGGTCACGGTGCTGTTCCTCGACGTCCGCCACTTCAGCCACCTGGCGGACCAGTACCCGCCGCAGAACGTGGTGGAGCTGCTCAACGCCTACTTCGAACGGGTGGTCCGGGTGATCACCGAACACGAAGGGGTGATCAACAAGTTCATCGGCGACGCGATCATGACCGTGTTCGGGGTGCCCAAGGAGATCCCGGACCCGGAGGGGCGCGCGGTGACCGCGGCGGTGGAGATCCAGCGCATGGTAAGCGAGCTGAACCGGGAGCGCCGCCAGGGCGGCCTGGAGGTCCTGGAGTTCGGCATCGGCGTCAACACCGGGCCGGCCATCGCGGGGAACATCGGCTCCGCGGAGCGGTTGGAGTACACGGTCATCGGCGACGCGGTGAACGTCGCCCAGCGGCTCCAGGCCATGGCGGGGGCGGGGGAGGTGCACATCAGCACCGCCACCTACGGCCGGCTCCGGGGCCGCTTCGAGGTCGAGCACCGGGGCGAGGTGAAGGTGAAGGGGCGAGAGCGTCCGGTGGACATCTACAAGGTGGTTAGCCAGCGCGGCACCCAGCCCGGCGTTATGAGGCGGAAGACCTCCTGGACGACCCGCTGATGTGCTGATGTTGTGCGTGGGGGGCAGTTCGGTATGGCTGAGATCAAGATTCGCGGCGCACGCCTGTCCTACCTGGAGCGGGGGCGCGGCAGTCCGGTGGTGTTCTCCCACGGCTACCTCTGGAGTGGGCGGATGTTCGACGCCCAGGTGGCCGCGCTGGAGTCGCGCTTCCGCTGCATCGCCTTCGACCACCGCGGGCAGGGGCACAGCGAGGTCACCGAGTCCGGCTACCACATGGACGAGCTGGCCGAGGACGCGGCGGCGCTGATCAAGTCGCTCGGCGCGGCGCCGTGCCATTACGTGGGGCTGTCCATGGGCGGCTTCGTGGGGATGCGGCTGGCGGCGCGCCGCCCGGAGCTGATCCGCTCGCTATCGCTGCTGGAGACCTCCGCCAGCCCGGAGTCCCTGTTCAACGTGCTCCGCTACCGGATGCTGGGCGTCGTCGCCCAGGTGGCGGGGGTGAAGCCGGTGGCGGGCATGGCCATGCGCTCCATGTTCGGCCGGAAGTTCCTCACCGACCCGTCGCGGTCCGCGCTCCGGGCCGAACAGCGGCGCCTGCTGATGGGCAACTCGCTGCAGGGGATGCTCCGCACGCTGCGCGGCATCATCGAGCGCCCCACCGTCGAGGGCGAGCTGTCCAGCATCCGCTGCCCCACGTTGGTCATCGTGGGCGAGCAGGACGTGGCCACTGTCCCCGCCAAGGCCGAACGCATCCACGCGCTCATCCCCGGGTCGCGGCTGGTGGTCATCCCCGGCGCCGGCCACACCTCCACCGTGGAGGAGCCGGAGGCCGTCAACGCCGCGCTGGTTCCGTTCCTCGACCGCTGCGAAGCGTCCACCCCCGGCGCGCCGCGCGCCGCCGCCGCCGTCAGCCGATGATGAACTCCTCGCGCTCCAGCGCGCCGCGCTGGAAGCGGTCGAGGTTGAAGCGGGTGAAGAGGTCGTCCTGCGCGCCCTTCACCATCCACTCCGCCATCCGCTCCGCCACCGCGGGGGCCATCATGAAGCCGTGGCCCACGAACCCGCTCATCTGGAGCAGGTTGGGCAGGCCGGGCGTCCGCCCCAGGATGGGGTTGTTGTCCGGCGTCACGTCGTAGCAGCCGGCCCACTGGCGCAGGACCTTGATCCGGCCCACCACCGGGAGCTGTTCGGTGAGGGCGGAGGCGAAGCGCTTCACGAAGCGCAACGTGGAGCCCATGTTCAGGCCGGCCGGCTCCCTGGGGTCGCCCATCCCGCCCACGATCTCCCCGCGCATGGACTGGCTGAAGTACAGGCCGGAGTCCAGCACCGACACCAGCGGGCCCAGGAACGGCTTGAGCGGTTCGGTGGAGAGGATCTCGTGGCGGTGCGGCTCGTTGGGGAGGGTGACGCCGGCCAGCTCCGCCACGCTGGGGCTCCAGGCGCCGGCCGCCAGCACCACCTGCTCGCAGGCGATGTCGCCGCGGTCGGTCTGCACCTTGAGCACCTTGCCCTGGGCGATCTCGAAGCCGGTGACGTTGGTGAACGTCTCCACCTTGATGCCGCGCTTCTGGCAGCTCTGCGCGTAGCCCCAGAGGAACGGCCAGGGGAAGATGACCCCGTCCTCCGAGTTGTAGGCGCAGACCAGCACGTCCTTCATGGTGAGCTGCGGCACCACGTCCCGCGCCGCGTCCGGGGTGAGGATCTGCGTGGGGACGCCGTGCTTGTTGTGCAGCTTGGCGCCCGCCTCCAGCCGGTCCGCGATCTTCTTCGACTTGGCCAGGAACAGGTATCCGCCCTGCCGCAGCCAGACGTTGATCCCCATGTCGCGGGCGAACTGCTTCATCAAGTCGATGGAGCGCTTGGCCAGCTCGATCATCGCCGAGGTGCCCCACTGCATCCGCACCCCGCCGCCGTTGCGCCCGGACGCCCCCGCGCAGAGGTAGCCCTTCTCCAGCACCACCACGTCCTTCTCGCCGCGGGAGGCCAGGTTGTGGGCCAGCGCCAGGCCCATGATGCCGCCGCCGATGATGACCACCTTGGCGCGGGCCTGCACCGGCGCCTCCGGCCGCAGCGCATGGAAGGAGTAGCCCAGCGACGCCGGGACGCCGCCCGCAGGCGGGCGCGACTCGTCCACCGGCGCGGTGGCCAGCACCGACAGCTCGGTGGGGTAGAGCGGGGTGCGCGGGGTGAAGGGGAGGATGGAGGTGGGCTTGATGCCCTTCACCTCGGAGGCCAGCACCTGCGCCACCGCGGTGAGGCAGCTCTTCCCCTGGCAGATGCCGGTGCCGAAGCCGGTGTACCGCTTCACCGACTCCACATCGCAGTAGCCCTTCTTGATGGCGTGCTTCACGTCGTCGACGGTGACGTCCTCGCAGGGGCAGACCAGCGCCTTGCTCACGGCTGGCCCCCCTTGGCGATGGCGTCCGCCGCCCGCTCGCCGGAGCGCGCGCTTTCGTCGGCGGACCGGCCGCCGGTCAGGTCGCCGGCGACGAACAGGAACGGCGCGTTGGTCCGGCCGTCCCGGTCCGCCTCGACGGCGAAGGTCTGGTGCTGCGGGGACCAGGAGACGCGGGCGCCGCCCTGGCGCGCCAGCTCGAAGGAGGGCGAGATGGGGACGCTGACCAGGATGCCGTCGCAGCCCACCTTCTTCCGGCGACCGCGCTGGGCGAAGGAGATCGCGCTCACCTTGTTGCGCCCGTGCGCCTTGAGGTCCGTGCTCGGGACCACGCCGTCGCGCGGGTTACCCTCGACGTCCACCATCACGGCGACTTTCGCCCCGTGCGACTCCAGGAGCTTCTGCAGGGCGTACAGCTCCGGTCCGCGGCCCACCAGGGCGGGCTCATCGGCCACCAGCAGGCCGTAGCGGCGCAGCATCAGGGTGGCGGCGCGGCCGGAGAGGACGCCCGGCAGCTCGTTGTTCTCGAAGGGCAGGGTGGGCGGGTGGCCGCCCACGGTGAGCAGGAAGCGCTCGGCGTAGATCTTGAGGAGGCGCGGCTCGGCGCCGGCCGTGCTCACCACCGCGAAGAACCAGCCGTCGTGGTCCTCGTAGAGGCCGATCACCGGCGAGCGCAGGCGCACCTGGGCCGGCGGGAGGTCCGGCGCGGAGAAGCGGCGGCCGCCGAGGTGCGATTCGCGCTCGAGGAGGAGGAAGGGGACGCCCTGCTCGTGCAGGCGCTGCGCGGCGGAGGCGCCCGAGGTGCCGCCGCCGGCAATGGCGATCTTCACCCGCACCGTCTCGCACTCCATCCGCTTCGGGGCGGGCTTCTCCGGGAGCAAACCGAGCCCGGCCAGGTGGCGCGCCACCTTGGCCATCACCTGTTCCGCCACCGGCACGCCGGCGAACATGGCGTGGTGGTCGAGGCCGCGGGGGAAGAGCCAGTCGATGGACTGGAACACGTCGACCTTGACCGAAGGGTAGGCGTTCTGGCGCTCCAGCCGCATGCCGGCGCGCGCGGGCGTGCGGCAGGTGTAGATGTTGGGCACGCCGTCCACGCGCATCAGGCAGTGGGAGCAGGCGGCGGCGAAGCAGTAGGGGCCGCGGGGGCGGTGGTACTTGATGGAGCGGGCGAAGACGGTCTCCCCGGCCGCCAGCAGGGAGAGCGCCACGGGTTCGCCGTCGAACGCCGGCACCGGATCGCCGTCCAGCTCCACGGAGATCGCCTGGCCGCGCTCCTGCCCAACCCCCTCGATCCGTCGCATCCGGCTGGCGGTTCTACCCGACGAGGGAGCGAAAGAGTAATCATCCGCGCCGATGGAGCTTGCTCGAGGACGCAGATACCGCAGCGACACACCATGCCATGGCCGCGTGAGAGGGTCCTCGGGCCTCGCGCGCGGCGAGACGGCGCGTCACGGCGCTTTGGGAGCGGGTCGCGCGCGCCACAAGACCACGCGTCGCGGCGCTCTGGATGTAGCGGTCGCCGTCGCGGTCCTTGCTCTCCACGGCTGCGCCGATCCATCCGAAGTGCAGGCGCTCCGCGCGAAGAAGGCCTCGCTCGAGGCGGAGCGGGCGGTGCAGCAGCAGATCGCCGCGGACGCGGCGCTGTACCGGGACGCGCTGAAGCAGGTGCCCGAGGCCGGGATGCCGCTCGACCCGGCGGAAGTGACGGCGCGGGTCACGAAGGCGACCGACGGCGTCGCCATCTCGGTGACCCGGACGCCCTCCGGCGTGGACGTCACGCTCTCCGGGCCGGCGTCGCCTGCGCGCGCGGCGGTGGCGCTGGCGCAGCTCGCGCAGTACCTGCCGGATCTCTCGCTGCGCTCGGCCTCCCTCGAGGCGAACGGCTTCACCGCGAAGGGGAGCATCGAGCGGCCTGCCCCCGCCTCCGTGCCCGCCACCTCCGAGCAGCGGAAGGTTGTCCCCTTCACCGAGGCGCGGAAGCTGCGGGACGAAGTGGCGGCGCTGGAGCGGGAGATCGCGTCAGCCACGGTGGACGCGGACCTGCTCCAGCGCGGACCAGCGGCGCTGCGGGCACTCCAGTCGCCGGACCTGTTCCGGCAGCAGGCGGCGGTGGTCCAGAGGCTCGTCAGCGGGACCTCGCCGCTGGCCACCACCGCGGAGCTGACGTTCGAGCCGGCGCTGATCTCCGCCCGCGGGACGCTCGTCCCGGGCCGGAAGGTGCTGGACGGCCTGCCGCCCTTCAAGGCCGACTACGACGCGGTGTCCATGAGCGAGAACGCCGGCCGTTTCGAGCTGAAGCTCCAGCCCCGCGCCACCGGCCGCTAGAACCGCCGGCTACTGCTGCTGCACGGTCAGGTTCAGCTCGTCCGTCGTCTCAGCCTTGAACTTGCTCCCGGTGACGCCGCCCCGGAGCGCCACCTCCGTCCAGCGCTTGAGGGTGATCCGCTCGTCGTTTGCCGCCACCAGCTCATTGAAGTCCACCGAGTAGGACCCGGTGTCCTGCACGATCCGGTCGATGGTCTGCGCCCGGCGGAACTTGATGCTCGCGTTGGGCATGGCGCGCCCGTTCTCGTCCCGCCACTGGACCGACAGGTTCTGCGCGCTGGACTTCATGAACGTGGAGCTCGCGACGGGGGCGGTGATTTCCGTCAGCCCCGGACCGGCGACGTAGGCCTCCAGGTTGTCGTTGCCCCGGACGATCCGCACCCGCCAGCCGCCCTCCCAGTTGATCTGGTTCTTGTAGTACCCGAGGCCAATGCCCAGGATGCTCGTGAACCCCGGCGTGTACGTCGTCCCGCGGTCGCCGATCAGCGTCACCTGGGCGTCCTCCACCAGGGCTGCGGAGGAGCTGCCGTCACGGACGACCACGTACACCGCGGTCCCGTCCGAGCTGCCGTCGCTGGCGGCGGTGACCTCCACGTAGAGCGTCTGCGTTCCGGAGCCGGGGTCGCTCCCGCCGCAAGCGGTGAGCAACACGGCGCCGGCCAATCCGCCGAGGATGCTTTTCATCATGTCGGTTCTCCGAGGTAGCCCGGCCCTGGGTGAAGCGCAGTCTACTCCGCGCCCATGAACGGGTAGCCCACCCGGCTGGGCGGAGCCAGGTTTTCCTTGACGGTCCGCGGGGATGTCCACCGGACCAGGTTGAGCAGGGACCCGGCCTTGTCATTGGTCCCGGAGGCGCGGCTCCCGCCGAAGGGCTGCTGTCCCACCACCGCCCCGGTGGGCTTGTCGTTGATGTAGAAGTTGCCCGCGGCGTGCCGGAGCGCGTTGGCGGCGGTGGTGATCGCCTTGCGGTCGCGCGCGAAGATCGCCCCGGTGAGCGCGTAGGGCGCCGTCTCGTCGCAGATCTTCAACGTCTCCTCGAACTTCGCGTCCGGGTACACGTACAGCGAGACCAGCGGCGCGAAGATCTCCTCGCACATCACCCGGTGCCGCGGGTTCTGCACCTGCACCAGCGTGGGCCGCACCAACCAGCCTTCGCGCCGGTCCGTCTCGCCGCCGGCGATGACCGCCGCGTCGGAGCTCTTCTTCGCCAGCTCGATGTACGAGGCGACGTTCTTGAACGACGCCTCGTCGATCACCGCGCCCATGAAGTTCCGGAAATCGGACACGTCGCCGACCTTGATCTCCGCGATCCACTCCTGGAGCCGGCCCTTCAGCTTCCCCCAGATGGACTCCGGCACGTAGACGCGCGAGCAGGCGGAGCACTTCTGCCCCTGGTACTCGAACCCGCCCCGGACGATGGCGGTGGCCAGCGCGTCCAGGTCGTCCGCCGCCGAGGCGTGCGCGAAGATGAAGTCCTTCCCGCCGGTCTCGCCCACCAGGCGCGGGTACTGCCGGTACTTCTCGATGTGGTCGCCCACCGTCTTCCACATCCCCTGGAAGACGGGCGTGGAGCCGGTGAAGTGCACGCCGCCCAGGTCGGGGTGGGTGAGGGCGGCGGTGCCCACCACGCTGCCGCGGCCCGGGACGAAGTTGATCACCCCGTCCGGCACCCCCGCCTCGCGGAACACCTCCATCGCGTTCCAGGCGGAGAGCATCGCCGTAGAGGCCGGCTTGAGGACGATGGTGTTGCCCATGATGGCCGGCGCGGTCACCAGATTGACGGTGATGGCGGTGAAGTTGAACGGCGCCACCGCGAGCACGAACCCGTCCAGCGGCCGGTAGTCCATCAGGTTCCACATCCCGGCGTCGGAGACCGGCTGGTTCTCCATGATCTGCTGCGCGAAGTGGACGTTGAAGCGGATGAAGTCCACCGACTCGCAGATGGAGTCGATCTCCGACTGGAAGGCGGTCTTGGACTGCCCCAGCATGGTGGCCGCGTTCATCACCGCCCGGCCGCGGCCGGCGAGGATCTCCGCGGCGCGCAAGAAGATGGCCGCCCGCTCCTGGAACGGCATCATCGACCAGTCGTAGCGCGCCGCCATGGCGGCGGAGATGGCCTGCTGCACGTGATCGGCGTCCGCCTCGTGGTAGGTGGCCAGCACGTGCTGGTGCTTGTGCGGCATCCGGACGTCCTGGGTCTTGCCGGAGCGGACCTGCTTGCCGCCGATGACCAGGGGAATGTCCGGCCGCTCGCCCGCCGTCTTCTTGAGCTGGGCCTTCAGATCCGCCTTCGCCGGGTCGTTCGGGGCGTAGGAGAAGATGGGCTCGTTGCGGGGCGTCGGGACTCGGGTGGAGGCATTGAACATGGGCGCCTTCCTACCGCGAGACCCCGGAAAAATGGAAGGCGGCCACCGGAGCCTGCCGGTGACCGCCTTCACTGTCCCAGGATACCTCTTACTTAAATTATCGGGGGACCCGGCCCGGAGTTTCGCGGCTCTTTCCTAGTACTTAATCCCGTAGTCGGCGGCCTGCTTCTTCAGGGAGTCCTTCACCTTGGTGTCGAAGGCGTCGTCCTTGTCCTTGGAGTTCTTCTCCAGCCAGTCCGCCCGCTGCCGGGCCACGGAAGCCGCCTGCTGCTCCAGCCCCGACCGCTCCTTCTGCATCTCCACCAGCTTCTGCTGCTGCTCCGCCTTGTTCAGCCCCTGCAACTCGGTGGGGAGCTCCTCGTCCCGCATCGCCGCCGCCTTGGTCGGGGCGGAGGTGAGGTCCACCGCGCCGGCTTCGGCTGCGGGGGCGGCGGTGGAGGCTAGCCCGGCGCCGATCCCCTTGCCGAAGAAGGACGCCCGGTCCGCGCTGGCGGCCGCCGGCATCGCCGCCATCGTCGTCACCTTGGCGTGGGTCGCCGCGCGAGCCTCGCGGGCGCCGCCGTACATGGTCTTGGCCGCGATCTCCGCGTTCAGCCGCTTCAGCTCGGCGTCGTACGGGGAGGCGGTGGCCACCATGCCGCCGGACTGGCCGATGGAGATGAAGTTGCCGGAGCCGATGGAGGCGATCCGGGTGAAGGACCGCGAGGTGTCCGAGTCGTCACCGCAGCGGATGGCGTGCACGGTGATGCCCTGCTCGGCCGCGCGGCGCGCCCACACCGTCGAATTCCAGCCGTCCTTGTAGTCGTCGTGCGGAGGCGCGTCGCCCACCAGGTAGATCAGCTTCATGGTCTTGGAGTCCTGGCTCCAGGCCATCTTGCTCACCGCCTCGCCCAGGGCGCGGCCCACGTGCTCCGGGGTGTCGCCGCCGCCGTCCGCGCGCAGCTTCTGGAGATTCACGAACATCGCGTCCAGGTCGCGGGTGAGCGCGAACTTCTTGGTCACGTATGCGTCGCCCACGTCGCGGTAGGCCACCAGGCCGACCTCCAGGATCGGCGTCGGCTGCCCGCGCGCGATCTCCGAGGCGATGGACCAGATCTTCTGCTTGGCGCCCTCGATCAGGCCGCCCATGGAGCCGGTGGTGTCCACCACGAAGACCACCTCGATGCGCGGGCGCTCGGGCTCGGCCACCGGCTGGGGTGGGGCCGGGGGCTGGAACTGCGCCTGGGGCAACGGCAGGTCCGGCGTGTTCGGCACGTTCGGGGTGGGAGTCGGGGTGTTGGCGCGGGCCCGCGCGGGGCCCACCAGGAGGGCCGCCCCGGTCAGCAGGGCCGCGGACAGCAGGATCAGCCGGGTCTTGTTGAGCTTCTTCGGCTGGTTGGAGAGGTCAGGGGACATGGGCACTCCTTGCAGAAGGTGGAGCGTGGAACGGATGTCCCGCCAGAAGGATCTAACGGCTTCCGGGCGAGATGACGGACCGCGTCATGGGCGGTGTGGGTTCGGGGCTCCGGAGGATGGTGGCGGCCCGGCCCGCCAGCTCGAGCATCATCTGGGCGGACTCCACGTGCCACTGGGTGATGGCCTCGTCGGAGCCGGAGGCGACCAGTCCGGGCCACTCCTTCACCCCGAATAGCAGCAAGGACTGGTCGAAGAACGACAGCACCTTGCCCAGGTCGCGGTTCGCGCGGCGCTTGGCGATCTCGTCCAGCAAGACGGTCAGCTCGGTGACCATCCGGGCGAAGGCCTCGCGGTGGGGTGTCACGGCGGCCGAGTCTACGCCCCTTCCGCCGCTTCCACCGAATCGCCTTCGCGCACCATGCCCTCCCGCAGCACCTGGGCGTAGAGCCTGCTCCACCCGGGATGTCTCTTTCCGGACACACGAGCGAAGTCCCCGCCCACGAAGCAGGCCACCAGGTTCGCGCATGGCGTGGTCTCGGAGGTGATCTCGATCAGCGTCTCGCCCACCGCGAAGCGCATCCCGGGCCGCACCACGCTCCAGTCCAGCCCCTCCACGGTGAGGTTTTCCCCCAGAGAGCCGGGGCCGACCGGGTGCCCTTCCTCCGCGAGCGCGCGCAAACGCTCCAGCGAGTAGAGGCAGACGGCGCGCTTCGGGCCGCCGTGGAAGCGGAGGTTCCGCTGCCGGTCGCCCTCTACGCCACCTTCCAAAAGGCGAGTGGCGGCGACCCTGTGCTTGGGGACGCCGCCATCCGGGTTGACGTTGATCTGGTGGACGCGGGCCATCGCCTTTCCGGCTGGCCCGCGACGCTACATCGGAACCGGGCCCAGCTGGCGGGTGCCGAAGCGGCTGCGGATGACCGCGCCCAGCGCGAGGAACGCGATGGCGCACTGGGTGAGGGTGCCCAGCACCGGGACCAGGCCCACCAGCTCGATCAGCAGCACCCCGGACGCCAGCACCATGGCCTGCGTCTTCCGCACGTTCTTCAAGGGCAGCCGGGCGCCGATCTCGTTGGCCAGCGCCGCGATGCCCATCAGGCAGCCCGCGGCCACCACCACCCAGAGCACCGGGACGACCAGGATGCCGATGACGGTGATGACCAGCATGACGGTCAGCGCGGGCAGGCCCAGGACCCCGCCCAGCATCCCGGTGAGGCCGCAGCGCAGGGGGTCCCTCCGCATCTCCGCACCCAGCAGCCGCACCCGGTCCGGGGCGAACATCATGGCCAGGAAGCCGCTGCCGAAGAGGACCGCGAACCAGACCAGGAACAGGGGCAGGGAACCCCCGGAGTGCTCGCGGGCCTCGTGGTGGGCGTGGCGCTCCGCCTCCGCGCGCACCATCTTCGGGATGGAGGAGGCCACCACCCGGCCGAAGTCTCCGCCGCCAAAGGCCACCTCGTCCCCGCCCACCGTGGAGCCGTCCTCGCGGGTGATGCCGCCGCCGAAGGCGGTCACGTCCCCGTCGACCTCGGCGTGCGGCCCCAGGTGGACCCCGCCGCCGTAGGCGACCGCGTCACCCTCCACGTGGCCCAGCACCTCCAGCCCGCCGCCATAGGAGACCGCGTCGCCGACGGTCTGGTGCTCTGCGATGACCAGGTGGCCGTTGCTGACCGAGTCGTTGCCGTTGTCGTTGTTCCAGATGAAATGCCGCTTGCGGAGCTTGCGCAGCATCTTGGCGCGCATGTCCTTCTGCACGCGCTCCTGGATGTGGCGTTCGAAGCCCTTGGGGTCCTTCACCGGGTCCGGCAGGTCGCCGTCGCTGGCGAAGGAGGGCGGCTCCGGCGCGTCGAGCGCATCCGGCGCATCGGGTGGCTCCGGAGGCTCGGGCGGCTCCGGGGCGGCCATGGCCTCCTCCTCGTCCGCTTCATCCTCCTCATCCTCGCCTTCCTCCCGCGCCTCGCTGAGGGCCACCCGTTCCTCCTCGTTGAGCGGCCGGATGGTCCAGATGCTCCCCTGGCGGCGGACCTTGAGGTTGTGGGCTTCCGCCACGGTCTGCAGGACCTCGTCCGCGGGCAGGTCGTTGAGGAAGACCTCCGCGGGGTCCTTCAGCTCCCCGGTGATGACCAGGTTGATGCCGCCCTTGTCGGCGATCTCCTTGAGCGCTTCGCGCAAGGTCCCCTTGAACTTGATGGTGATCTTCTTCGCGCTGACCACCTTGGGGGCGGCCGGCGCAGGAGGGGGGGGCGGCGGGATGGGCGCGGAAACCGGACCGGCAAAAGCCGATGCGGTGCCGAGGCCGAGACAGGCGACGAGGATTCGAACGGACGCAGTCATGGGCTACACCTTGGCGGGGACGTCGGTGCCAGCGAGCTTTTTGAGGCCGACGAGCGAGAGGGCGAGGAGGAAGGCCAGGCTGCCGGCGAGCGGAACGGACGCCGTCTTCCAGGCCATGGCGATGCCGCGGACGAGGCCGACCAGGATGGCCCGCGACTCGACCACCCAGTGGGCGACCGAGATGCCGAGCTGTCCGGCGGTGGCGCCGCGCGCGACGAGGATGACGAAGGCCAGCGCCAGCGCGCCGCCGAGGATGGCGAACCCGGTCTTCAGCTCCACCGAGGCCGGCACCGGGGCGGCGGCCACCCTGGCCATCACCTGGGGCACGAAGTTGGCGGGCGGGAAGGGGTCCTGGAGGCGGAACAGGTCTTTCTCCAGCTCCCGGTGCTCCTCCAGCACGGCCGAGCAGGCGACGCAGGTCTTGCTGTGCTCCAGCGCGGGGCCCTGGCCCTCTGTGAGCTGGGCGAAGAGGACTTCCAGATCAGGGCACGGCGTGGTGGGCGTGCTCATGGGGCCTCCCCGGCCAGGAGTTGGTTCTGCGCGGGAGCCATCTGCTTGCGGAGCTTCTCGCGGGCGCGGAACAGGCGGGCCATGATGGTGCCCGGGGCCACGCCCATCACCTCGGCGATCTGCTTGGTGGTGCGCTTCTGCACGTAATAGAGGGCCAGCACCTCGCGGTCGTCCGCGGGCAGGGTGCCCACCGCCGCCTCCAGCGAGCGCCGCTCCTGGTGGGCAATGGCGCCCTCCTCCTGGGTCGGCGCCCCGGACGGCAGCGCATCCTTCATGTCGTCCACGTCCTGCGTCTGCAGCCGCGAGCGGCGCCGCAGGATGTCCAGGCAGAGGTTCCGGGCGATGGCCAGCACCCACAGGTCGAAGGGGCGCTCGGCGTCATAGCGGGAGAGGTTCTGGAACGCGCGGAGGAACGCCTCCTGCGCCACCTCCGACGCCTCGGCCTCGTTGGCCAGAAGGCGCAGGCACAAGCCGTAGACCGGCCGCTGGACGGAGCGGACGAGCGCCTCGAAGGCAGACCGGTCCCCGCGGCGAGCCGCCAGCACGTCGGCCTTCCACGGCAGCTCGGCGGCCTCCGACATCAGCATCATCCCGAAGCCGGGAAGCTTGAGCTTGAAGATGGACGCGATCGCGTGGGTCACTCCCTACTTACGGCCGGCCCGCGCACCCCATTGCCGGCATCCCGTTCAATGCTTCTTCTTACGTGATTTCAACTGGTTGGCTGTAATGGCCTGAGCCGCCTTCCGGGCCGTCTTGCGCGCGCGCTGCTGGGCGCGGAAGCCCGCGGGAGCTGGAGCGGGGGTTTCGACGCGCCGCGGCGGCCGAGCGAGAGGGGAGGGCGGGGGAGAGGCGGGCTCGGCGGCGGTGTCCTCTCGAGATCGCTGGGAGGCGCGGATCTCCTCGGCGGTGTCTTCGCGGTAGCCCTGGTGGAAGAGGCGCTTGATGACGAGGGTGGCGTACGCGCCGGGCGGCAGCGTGAAGGCCACGGTGACCTTCCCATAGCCGCGGTTGAGCTCGTCGTGGGACGGCTGGCCGATGACCAGCTTGTGCGGGTAGACGAGCAGCGGGCGCTCCTCGCTCTTGAAGAAGAGGAGCTTGCGGGCGTCCGGGATGGCGAGGTCGGCCAGCTTCAGCTTCTCCTTGCCCAGCGCCCAGGCCACCGCCTCCTTCACGTCCGGGTCCTTCGGGTCGCTGTTGGGCGAGAGCAGCGGGAAGGTGGCGTCCCGCAGGCGCTCCGCCACCTCCGGCGGGGCGTCCCGGTGGAACAGGAGCGTGCCGGCCTGGTAGGGGATGGGAAAGAGGTGCTCGCGGGGCAACAGGAGCTGGAGCAGGCGCCGCACGCCCTCGTTCCAGAGGTAGCTCTGGTACGTGAACAGCAGCATCGCGCGGTGGTCGGCGTCGATCTGCAGGAAGGCGCGGAGGTAGTCGTCCGGCTTCTCGCGGAGCGACCGGAGCACGCGCTCGTAGCGCTTGGCGCCGGCGAAGGGGACGCGGCGGGTCCACTCCCCCCAGTGGTCGCGGAAGAAGCCCTTCACCTTGGCGTCGTCCGACCGGTCCAGCAGCGACGGCTTGGCGAAGTAGTTCCTCAGCGCCGCCTCGAAGTCGCCGCGGATCAGGTCCTTGGCGATGAAGCCCTGCCCGTGCTTGAGCGACCCGAAGCGCTGGCTGTCGAAGTAGTTCACCACCCCCAGCCGGTTCACCTCCGCCACGGAGAGCGTGAGCGCGGCCAGGTCGCCGTCGGTGAGCGCTCGGACGGTGACGGAGAAGCGGTTGGAGGTGGTGTTCCGGGCGGAGAGCGGCTCGCGGGCGCGCCCGAGGAACTTCAGGCGGAGGTCCGGCTCCTGGACGTCGATCTCCGCCCCCTCCACGGCGATCAGCTGTTCGGTGCGGCCCTGCTTGTCCTTCAGCCCGCAGAAGGAGATGGCGCCGGGCTTGAGGCCGAAGCGCTGGCGCAGGCGGTCCACCGCCTCGAAGGTGGACAGCTTCTGCTTGTCCATCAGGTAGACGCGGTAGCGCCCGTCCGCCGCCTCGTCGAAGCGGTAGGACTCCTTGACCCAGAAGTCCTCTGGCTTCTGCTTGATCCGCATCAGTGGTCGCCGTACCGCTTCTCGCCCGCCTCCACCCGCAGCGGCAGGCGGTTCTCCTTCGGCGGCAGCGGGCAGGTGGCGAAGTGCGAGAACGCGCAGGGCGGGTTGTAGGCGCGGTTGAAGTCCAGCACCACCTTCCCGTCCTTGGGCATCGCCGCGTAGAGGAAGCGGCCGGCGCCGTAGGTGTCCGCCTTGTTGGTCTGGTCCGCGAAGATGAAGAAGAGCTGGTCTTCGCCCTCCTCGAGCACCGGCATCAGCCGCAGCTCCTGGCCCTGGAGGGTGAACACCGCCGTGCCCGGCGCCGGCATGTCTTCCACCGTCCCCAGCACGGTGGGCACCGCGATCTTCCGGGGCGACGCCAGGGGCTCCCAGCGCGCCTCCACCCGGTAGGCGGCGGAGACCGGGAAGCGCTCGATGCCGTGGAACTTCTTCCGCGCGTCCGCCTCCGGGTCCTTCATCCGGATGCCCACCTTCTCGCCGCGCACGAGGGCGTAGAAGCGCAGCCGGCCCACCTGGACGGTCGCCTGTTCGTTCTCGTCCGTGGGGAGGGCGCCGCCCTTGAACGGCTTGCCGCCCAGGGTCGCCTGCACGCCGGGCGCCAGGGCGAGCGACACCTCCTTGCCGTGGCGGGAGACGGTCCCGGAGGGCGAGGGCGCGGGCGGCGGCAGCTCCAGCTTCTGGTCGCCCTCCTCCAGCCACTGCAGGCCGACGAGCGTGAGCCAGCCGTTGTCCTTGCGC
>DATBSS010000064.1:0-3488 GCA_036559665.1 Myxococcaceae bacterium | reverse complement strand
TAACCCCTCCCCCGACATCCTTCATCGCGCCGACCGCCGACGCTTCGCCTTCGCCCTCGGCGCGGGGTGTGGCCGGTCGCCCGCCGCCCGCGCCATCAACGAGATCTCCGTTACCTTCGCCCCGAACCGCTCCCACTTCGCCGGCCCCGTCCCCTTCACCGCCAAAAACGACGCCTCGTTCACCGGCAACGCCGTCGCCAGCCCCAGCAGCGTGGCGTCGTTGAAGATGATGTACGGCGGAATGCCAAGCTCCTCCGCCAGCTCGCGCCGGAACCGCCGGAGCTCCGCCTCCGCCAGCTCGCTGTAGGGCTGCGTCCCCACGAGCGCGTGCGGTTCGTCCACGGGCGCCGCCATCGAGATCAGCCTCGGCCCCGCGCACGCGTCGCACGACCCGCACTCGCGCGAGGACACCTCCTCGCCGAAGTAGCGCAGCAGGAACGCCCGCCGGCACCGCTTCGTGTACACCAGCTCCGTCATCCGCTTCAGGAGCAGGAGGTTCTGCGTCTCCTGCTGCCGCACCGGCTCCAGGTCCAGCTCCAGGTCTTCGAACGAGACCGGGTTGAGGATGTGCAGCCGCTTGAGACCGCCCTTCCGCGGACCGTCCCGGAGGATGAGCCCCTGCCGTTCGAAGAACCGGATGACGCTGGACACCTCCGGCTCCGACGCTCCGATCCGCCTCGCCAGCTCCGTCACCCCGCCCTCGAAACCCTCCCCGACCTGGACGAGGAACTTCCACACGTCCTTGAACACCAGGTCCGCAGGCGAGCTGATCTTGATCAGCCGCTCCTGCGTGAACACGTCCGAGTGGTTGAACAGCAGCACCGCCCGCGCCGGCTTCCCGTCCCGCCCCGCCCGGCCGATCTCCTGGTAGTACGCCTCCACCGCCCGCGGCACCTGCGCGTGGATGACGAACCGGATGTCCGGCTTGTCGATGCCCATCCCGAACGCGTTGGTGGCCACCGCCACCGCCTTCGGCGAGGCCATGAACCGCTCCTGCGCCTCCCGCCGCTCCTCGTCGTCCATCCCCGCGTGGTAGAGGACCGCCTCCACCTTCCGCTTCTTGAGGTCGTCGCGCAGCCCCTCCGCGCCCTTGCGCGTGGAGCAGTAGATGATCCCGCTGCCGCCCTCCGACACCACCTGCGCGCAGGCCAGCTTGCGCTCCTGGTCCCCGCTCACCCGCGCCACCTCGAGGAACAGGTTGGGCCGGTCGAACCCCGCCACGAAGACCTGGGGGTCCTTCATCAAGAGCGAGCGGATGATGTCCTCGCGCACCTCGGGAGTCGCCGTCGCGGTGAGCGCCACCGTCCGCGGCGGCCGCAACCGCTTCCGTACCTTCCCCAGGAGCCGGTAGTCCGGCCGGAAGTCGTGCCCCCACTGCGAGATGCAGTGCGCCTCGTCCACCGCCATCAGCTCCACGCCCACGCCGGCCAGGAGGTCCAGGAAGCTCTCGCTCCGGAACCGCTCCGGCGCCACGTAGAGGAGGCGGTACTGCCGCGCGCGCAGCCGCCGCAGCCGGTCCATCCGCTCCGCCTCGGTGAGGCTGGAGTTGATGAAGGTGGCCTGGATGCCCCTCGCCTGGAGCTGGTCCACCTGGTCCTGCATCAGGGAGATCAGCGGCGAGATGACCAGCGACACCCCATCCAGCAGCGACGCGGGCAGCTGGTAGCACAGGCTCTTCCCCGCGCCGGTGGGCATCACCACCACCGCGTTCCGCCCCGCGAGCACCGCGGAGATGACCTCGCCCTGGCCGGGCCGGAACTGCTGGAGCCCGAAGTGGCGGACCAGCCCCTGCTGGACGTCCACGGGGAAAGGCAGGGGCAGCGACTGCATCGGCCGCATCATGAGGATTCCGGATCCGGCGTCAACCGGGGCCGCGTCCGCCCGGACGCCAGCTCCACCGCCGGTTCGAACCGGGGTGACGGGAGCAGCTTCATCGCGCTCATCGACGTGTACCCTTCCGACGCCACCACCAGGTGGTCCAGCACCCGGATCCCCAGCACCGCCGCCGCGTCCACCAACCGCTGGGTCACCCCGAAGTCCGTGTCCGACGGCTCCGGGTTCCCCGACGGGTGGTTGTGGACCAGCACCACGAAGGTGGCCCGCACCGCCACCGCTGGCGCCAGCGCGTCCCTCGGGTCCACCAGGCACCGGTCCACGGTCCCGGACGCCGCCAGGATGTCCCGCAGCAGCCGCCGCCGGGCGTTGAGCGCCAGCACCCGGAAGACCTCCCGCGTGAAGGAGGCCATGGGCGCCACCCAGCGGCAGACCTCCGTGGCGGAATTGAGGATGGGCCGCGGGTCCGGCCCGCGCTGCATCCGCCGTCCCAGCTCCACCGCCGCCGAGAGCACCGCCGCGCGCGGGAGGCCGAGGTTGCGCTCGTCCGCCAGCTCGACCGGGTCCCGCAGCATCAACGCGCGCAGTCCGCCGCTGGTGTCCAGCAGCCACTTGGCCAGCGGGAGGGAGGCGTGAGGCGCCCCCCGCGTCCCCGCCGCGCCCAGCAGGAGCGAAACCAGCTCCTGGTCAGACAGCGCGGAGGCCCCCAGCGAGAGGAGCCGATCCCTTGGCCCCTGCTCCTCCGAGGGCCCCCTCCCCTCACCTCCCTCGCCCTCGCTCACCTCCCCCATCCCCCCTCCCTTCCGCCGAGCGAGGCAGAGCAACTGGCGTGCCCGGTCAGGTCCCCAGCGCGGGGCGGCGCGCGGGAGTCCACGGAGGCTCGAAGCGACCGGAGAACGGGACGGGCGGGAGTGCTCCAGGTCCAGTCTCACGCCGCGGGAAACGTCGCGCCGCGGCGCGCATCCAACTGCGTCACTACCACTTGGAGACGGCGAAGAACGAGCGGAGCTTCTCGTTCGTCTCGCGCAGGCGCTCGGACATCGTGCGGACGAACGTCCAGAGCAGCACGTAGGCGAGGTCCTTGTCGGTGAACATGAGCTGGTCCAGCTGCTCGCGGCCGATCACCCAGAGCCCGCACGGGATGTGCGCGATGGCGTCCGCCGACCGGGGGCTGTCCTCGATGACGGCCATCTCACCGAAGTACTGGCCCCGCTCGAGGATGGCGAGCGCCTCCTCGCCCGCTCCCGGAATCTGCTTCGAGATGCGCACCTTGCCGTCGAGGATGACGTACATCTCCTGGCCCACGTCCCCTTCCTTGAAGATGGAGGTGGAGCCCTCGAACTTCCGCTCGGTGGCGATGCCGGCGATCTTCTGGAGCTGGGTGTTGGTCAGGCCCTCGAACAGCGGGACCTTCTTCAGGATGGAAGCGTCCATGTCTGGTACTTTTCAAGCCCCCTTGGGATAGGAGCATCACCGTGACGAAGAGCGTGCACAAGGTCTGCATCGTGGGATCTGGTCCCGCCGGCTACACGGCGGCGATCTACGCGGCGCGCGCGAACCTCGAGCCCGTGATGTTCGCCGGTGGCCCCACCGAGCATGACCCGGCGCGCGTGCCCGGCGGCCAGCTGATGATCACCACGGACGTGGAGAACTAC
>DATBSS010000063.1:0-3101 GCA_036559665.1 Myxococcaceae bacterium | reverse complement strand
CCGCCTCCTCCGAGAGGAGGTTGCAGTCCACCACCCGGAACGGGCCGTGGCGGCGCGCCGAGTGGGCGTGCACCGCGCGGGCGGCCAGCTCCTTGCCGGTGCCGGTCTCGCCCTCGATGAGGAGGTTCATGTCCTCGCGGGAGATCCGGCGCAGCTCGGCGAACACCATCCGCATCTGGTCCGAGATGCCGTCCAGCTCGCCGAAGGAGTCCGCCCCGGCCACCTCCACCGACGTGGCCTTGGACTCCTGCTTCACCGACAGCTTGGTCTTCCCCAGCACCACCTTGTCACCGGGGGAAAGGTACACCTGGAGGATCTGCCGGCCCTCCACGAAGGTGCCGTTGCGGCTGCCGAGGTCGCGCAGCAACAGCCCATTGGTGCGGCGCTCGATCTCGATGTGGCGGCGGCTCACCGTGGGGTCGGTGAGCACCAGGTCGTTGGAGGGGTCCGACCCGACGCGCACCAGCGCATCCAGGGTGGACACCTTGCGGCCCTTGTCGGGCCCGGACGACACATCCACCGACCACTGGTGCAGCTCGACCCGCGTCGCCTTTTTCTCCGGCGCGGTGATGGATTCGGTGGCCTCGAAGGACAGGTCTTTCATCGGAGTCGCTTTCTACCACTCAGAGGGGGTTGCGCCACTCGGGCGGGCTGTTTATGGGTACTTGCCATGGCGAGCAAGACCAATAGCCGGCGGACGCCCCGGGTGGCCTGCGGGGTCCCGGCACGGGCCGAAGGCCCCCGCGGACCGCTCCGGGGCCAGTGCACCTCTCTCTCCCGGGCCGGGATGTTCTTCACCGGCCCCACGGTTCCCATCGGCACCTCGCTCGAGATGGCGGTGGATCTTCCGGGCCGCGCCTTCCATGCCATGGGTGAGGTGCGCTACCACGTGAACCGACCTGGTTCGGCGGGGATGGGCATCCGGTTCACCCGGCTGGCCCAGGAAGACCTGGAGCGCATCGGCCAGTTCATCCAGGCCAGCGCCGCGGCGTAGCGGCGGGCGGAGGGACCTTCGTGGCGGACCTTCCTGGGCTGGGGGAGTTCCAGCCGCCGTCCGCGGCGGGCCAGGCTGCGGGCGCGCTGGGGTTCGTGCTCACCCTGGCGGTGGCCGCCGTGCTGGAGCGGCTCCAGTTCAAGCTGCGCGCCACCGAGTCCGCCCACTGGTGGGCCTCCAACGGGCGGGATGCCATCAACGCCGGCGCGATGCTGGCGATGGCGGTGGGGCTGAGCGCGATGGGGCTCTCCCTGCCGGTGGCGTTCCTGGTGGCGGCGGTGCTCATGCTGGGGCTGTCGCTGGTGCAGACCGGGCTGGAGCGGCACCGCCACGCGGGGATGCTGTCGGTGGGGACGGCGCTGCTGTTCGGCTCGCCGGTGCTGCTGTTCCCGTCGCGGATCCAGGACGGGTGCCGGCGCGTCCTGGAGGCGCTGTTCTAGGCCGCCGCGGTCTTCTTCTTCTTCCTGGCGGGAGCCTTCGCCTTCGTCCCCAGGGCGCGCTGGATCTGGTCCCGCCGCAGCTCCGCCTGCGAGGAGAGGGCGAACTCCTCGATCGCGTAGGCCTTCCCCTGCTTGGAGATCACCATCAGCTGGAAGGTGACCTGCGACCGCTCCTGGAAGGAGAACTCGCCGCTGGAGCGGACGACGTTGGTCTTCACCTCGAAGGTGGCCACGTCCTTCGCCGCCAGCGTCACCGTGCGCTCCGGCGCGGGGCGGGGGCGCCAGGTCCAGGTGATGCCCTTGCCGCGCTCCACCTCGATCCGCACGTTCGAGACGGCGCCCATCACGCCCATCGCGGCCATGCCGCCGCCGGTGGCCACCATGGTGGCCGGGATGAGCTTCCAGGCCTTGGGGAAGGGCATCCGGAGGAAGGCCACCGCGCCCAGCGCGAAGGCGGTGCCCATGGCCGCCACCAGGCCGCTCTTCGCCCGCGCCACGCCTCGGGGGCCCTTGAGGACCAGCACTCCCTTGGCGGCTTCCTCTCGCTCCACCTCCAGCTCGGTGCAGGGAGGTTCGGTGATCCATTCCATCCCATGGAGCTTACCCGGTTACCGGAGCTCAGGCGGGGCGCCGCCGCGCGAAGGGCAGCAGGATGGCCGCCGACAGCAGCGCGCCGCCGCCCAGCAGCGCGTAGAGCGAGGGCCAGCCCAGGTATTTGCTGACATAGGCCGCCAGCGCCGCGCTGAACACCGCGCCCACGGAGCCCATCCCGTTGATCACCCCGGCCGCGGTACCCGCCTCGGACTTGCCGCCCAGGTCCTGCGCCGCGGTGGCGGAGAGCAGCGAGTCCGGCCCGAAGAGGAGGAACCCCACCGCGGCCAGCGCCAGCGCGTTCCACACCACCCCGCGGTCCGCCAGCAACCCGTAGGCCGGCAGCGCCACCGCCAGCCCCACCAGCGCGCCCATGCCCACCTTCAACCGCTCGCCGCGGAAGGTCCGGTCCGAGAGCCAGCCGATGGTCAAGGAGCCCACCGTGCCGCCGGCCTCGAACGCGAGCGGGACGTTTCCCGCCATCCCCTGCGAGTACCCCAGCGCGTCCTGCATGAAGTACGGCAGCCAGAACAGCAGCACGTACCGGATCAGCTTCATGAAGAAGTAGGACGTCCCCATCGCCCACAGGAGCGGGTTGCGGAGCACGGCGCCCGCCGCCGCTGGTGGGGCCGGCTGCGATTCCGGCGCGGGCGAGGCCGGGATCGCTTCGTCTGACGGCGGGCGCGGGAGGAACGCCAGAAGGAGCAGCGCCACCGCCACCACCTCGAGCGGTGGATACAGGAACGCCGCCCGCCATCCGAACGCGACCAGGAAGGCGGTGCACACCGGGTTCGCCACCAGGCTGCCCACCTGGTAGCAGGTGGACCAGACGCCCATCACCACCCCGCGGCGCTCGCGCCCGAACCACTCCGACATCGTCTTGACGTTGGGCGACCAGCCGGTGGACTGGACCAGGCCGTTGAGCCCGAAGGCCAGCGCCATCACCGGCGCGCGCGAGGAGAACCCGAACCACCAGGAGCAGGCGACGGTCGCCAGCATTCCCACCACCAGCACCCGCCGCGCCCCGGCCCGGTCCGCCAGCCGCCCGAAGAGGAACTGCCCCGCCGCGTACGCCG
>DATBSS010000062.1:0-12310 GCA_036559665.1 Myxococcaceae bacterium | reverse complement strand
ACCATCCTTGGCTTCCTCGTCGCCGGATCGCTCTTCGGCCTGGACGTGATGCCCTCCGCCCGGTACCAGGCGGAGGTGATACCGGACCTGACGCTCTTCGCCGAATTCGGCCTGGGCTTCGGGTTCTTCCAGGTCACCCTCCAGCAGCAGTTCGTGGGCTACCAGACGGCCGGCGCCGGCGGCTTCGGAGTGCGCATCGGCGCCGGGCTGGAGTACCGCCTGCTGGACCAGGTCCGTCTCCTGCTCCAGCCGATGGAGGTGAATTCGTTCACCATCACCAGCACGGTGACGCAGAACGGGCAACCCGTCACCACCACGGTCGGGAGCTCGCAGTGGTCGATGATCCTCGGCGCGGCGGTGCCGCTATGAGGACGAACGCGCACGGACGCTGGCTCGCGGCGGTGGCCCTGGCGCTCCTGGCCACCCTCTCCGGCTGCAGCTGCCGGTCGCGGGCGTTCTGCAAGCAGGTGGGCGAGACGTGCGGCACCCACGACGAGTGCTGCTCCTTCGGCTGCGGCGACCTGTTCCAGAACACCCCCGGCGTCTGCGCCTGCAACCCGCTCCCCAGCGGCGTCTGCTCCACCAGCCGCGACTGCTGCTCGGGCCTGCGCTGCAACCAGGGCCAGTGCGAGTCCGGCTGCCGCCCCGCCGACGACTTCTGCAATTCGCCCAGCCAGTGCTGCTCCGGCACCTGCACGGACAACAAGTGCGCGCCGCGCATCGGCTGCGCCGACCAGGGCCAGAATTGCCAGGGCTCCAACGACTGCTGTGCCGGGCTCCAGTGTCCGTCCGGGACCTGCCAGCCGGCGCCCTGCCGCCCGCAGACCTCCTCCTGCACGGCGTCCAACGAGTGCTGCACCGGGCTGGGCTGCGCCGCCGGCACCTGCCAGATCGGCTGCCGTAGCACCGGGGAGATCTGCGCGCAGGACAACGACTGTTGCTCGGGAGGCCTGCGCTGCCGCGGGAACCCGAGCAGCGGGACGGCGCCGGAGTGCTACGCGGGCTGCGGGCAGCAGGGGTTCCCGTGCGCGCAGAGCAGCGACTGCTGCGCCAACCTCCGCTGCGACGCCACCGGCCGCTGCGAGCCAGGCCAGTTGGGCGACTCCTGCGCCGCCACCGCGGAGTGCGAGAGCCCGCTGGTGTGCAACCCGCTCGACAGTCGCTGCCACTACGCCACCTGCCAGAATTTCCCCGGCGTCTCCAACTGCGCAACCGGGCTAGACTGCTGCTCCACCGCCTGCGAGGCGCGCCCGCCCGGTGGGAACCTCACCTGCTGCCTGCCGGACGGTAGCGGCTGCAACAACACCAGCGAGTGCTGCGGGGGCGAGCGCTGCCTGAGCGGCGCCACGCCCCTCTGCGGCGCCTGCCTCCCGGCGGGGACCACCTGCGGCAGCTCCACCGACTGCTGCGACAACGTCTGCAGCGGCTCCACCTGCCGGGCGCCGGCGGGCTCGGCCTGCGACGCGGGCACCCAGTGCACCACCAGCAACTGCGGCGCCGCCGGCCAGTGCTGCTTCCTGCTGGGCAGCAGCTGCGGGGCCTCCGGGCCGTGCTGCACCGGCTCCTGCACCCAGGGCAACTGCTGCCTCCCCGAGGGCTCCACCTGCTCGGGCTTCAACTGCTGCAGCGGTACCCAGTGCGTAGCCGGGAGCTGCTGCCGGCCGACCAACTCTGGCTGCACGGACAACACCCAGTGCTGCAGCGGCGACTGCGGCGGCGCCGGGACCTGCCTGTGCTCCCAGCCCGGCCGGGCGTGCCGCTTCGCCAGCGACTGCTGCGGTTCCGCCACCACGGCCAACTGCTCCGCGCAGGGCGCCTGCTGCTCCGACGCCCCCGGCCCGTGCCAGACCCCGTCCGACTGCTGCCAGGCCGGCGCCAGCTGCGCCGCGCCCACCGACGGCGGCGTGTACGGGAACTGCTGCCTGCCGTCCAACGCGCAATGCAGCGGGCTGCCCGCGGGGAGCTGCTGCAACGGGAACTGCCGCGGGAACGGGACCTGCCCGTAACGCCTAGTCGGCCAGGTCGCCCTCGTACATGCCGTCCAGCATCGCCTTGTACTTCTGGCTGCAGAGCTTCCGCTTCACCTTGAGGGTCGGCGTCAGCTCGCCCGACTCCTGGGTGAAGTCGTGGTCCATCATCCGGAACTTCTTCAGCGTCTGGTACGGCGGCTGCTCCGCGTTGACCTGATCCAGCGTCTTCTGCACCGCGGCCTTCACCTCCGCGTGCTCGGACAGCTCGGCGTAGGAGGCGGGCGGGGTGATGCCCTTCTCCTGGAGCAGCTTGCGCGCGTTCTCCTCGTTCACGCAGATCAGCACCACCAGGTACTTGCGCTTGTCGCCGGAGACCATGGCCTGGCTGACCATGGGGTACGTCTTGAGGAGGTTCTCGAGGTTCTGCGGCGCGACGTTCTTGCCGCCCGCGGTGACGATGATGTCCTTCTTGCGGTCGGTGATGCGGAGGTAGCCGTCGGCGTCGATCTCGCCGATGTCGCCGGAGTGGAACCAGCCGTCCGGGTCCAGCGCCTCGGCGGTGGCGGCCTCGTTCTTGTAGTACCCCTTCATGACGTGCTGGCCCTTGATCATGATCTCCCCGTCGGGAGCGATCTTGACCTCCACGCCCGGGAGGGGCCGGCCCACGGTGCCGATCTTGATCTTCTCCGCGCGGTTGATGGTGCTGCCGGCCGCGGTCTCGGTGAGGCCGTAGCCTTCCGCCACGATGAAGCCCAGCAGGTCGAAGAAGTAGGCGATCTTCCGGGAGAGCGGCGCGCCGCCGGAGATGAACAGGCGCATCTTCCCGCCCAGCCTCTGGCTCAGCGCCACCTTCACCTTGCTGAACACCAGCCGCTTGGCCAGCGCGAAGGAGACGGACGAGTACTCCTTCCCCTGCGACTTCGCGTCCACGTACTCGTCGAAGAGGCGGAAGGCCCAGCGGAACAGCTTCCCCTTCACGCCCGGCGCCGCCATCCCGTTGGACACCACGTTGGCGAACACCTTCTCGAACACGCGCGGCACCGACGGCAGCAGCGTGGGCGAGGTCTCCCCCAGGTTGGCCACCAGCTTGTCGACCGACTCGGCGATCACCAGCCGGAAGCCCTGGGACAGCCACCCCGTCTTGATCACCTGCGCGAAGGAGTGCGCCAGCGGGAGGAAGAGCATCACCGCGTCCGTGGGTAGGAGCAGCTGCAGCTCGGACAGCCCTTCGCCCTCGAACACCCAGTTCCCGTGGGTGAGCATCACGCCCTTGGGGTCGCCGGTGGTGCCCGAGGTGTAGATCAGGCACTGCAGGTCGTCCCGCTTCATCGCGGACAGCCGGGCGTCGAACGCCGCCGCGTCGGCCTCGTGCGCCTTCTTCCCCTGCTCCAGCAGGCCGGCCAGGGCCATCTCGCGGTCGCCCTGCGGCGTCCCCTCGAACAGCACCACCTTGCGCACCGACGCGCACTCTCCGATGCGCTGGCGGATGCGGGAGGCGCGCCCGGGCTGCTTGCCCTCCTGGACGTCGTTGTCCACGAAGAGGAGCGAGGCTTCGGAGTTGTTGAGGATGTAGCGGCACTCGTCCGGCGTGTTGGAGGCGTAGATGGGCACGGTGACCGCCCGCGCCGCGGTGATCGCCAGGTCCACCACCAGCCACTGCAGCGAGGTGCCGCCGAAGATGGCCACCCGGTCACCGGGCTTGACGCCCATCCCCACCAGGCCGGCGGAGAGCTTCTTCACCTCGTCCTGGATCGTGCTCCAGCTCACGTCCTCCCAGCGGCCGTTCTGCTTGTGCGTGATGGCCGCGCGCGCGCCCTGCCGCTGCGCCTGCATGGTCAGGAGGTCCGCCAGGCTCCGCGCCTGGCCCATGGGCGGGGCGGACGGGCCGGCCGCGGGCATCTCTTGCTGGGCGCTCACTTGAGCTTCTCCTCGATCTTGGGTTGCAGCTTCTTGGCCAGCCCTCGCACCTGCGCCACCTCCGGCGGGTCGTAGGCGTCCGGGCCGCTCATCACGAGATCTACCTGGGCCTTGGCTTCCTGGGGCTTGCCGTCGTCCAGCAAGGTCTCCGCCAGGTAGAGGTGGCACCGGGCGTTGTACGCGTGCTTGGCGAGGCACTTGTTGAGCCACTCGGTGGCCTTGGCCAGGTCCCGCTTCGGCCAGGGGAGGCTCCAGAAGTAGCGGCCCTTGGTCATCATGGGCCCGCCGTGGTCGAAGTCGGCGTTCATCTGGATGGCCTTGTCCAGCCGGTCGTTGAACTTGCCCTCCAGCCCCTGCATGAGCGCGTTCACGATGCCGGCGCCCTCCGAATACTGGCCGATGCCGAGGGCCCCGTAGTACGGGCCCTCCACCAGCCTGGGATCGAGCTTGGCGATCTTGTCGCCCAGCTCCCAGGTCAGCTTGCCCAGGTCCTTCTTGGCGTCCCCGCTGAGGCTACTCGCCCTCCAGACGTTCCAGCGCGCCTGCCGCCAGACGACCTGCGCGTTGTCCGGAAAGGACTTCATTGCCTCGGCGAGGAGGGACTCCACCTCTTTCGAGGCGGCGGGGTCGCTCCGCTTGGCGAACAGCTCGTCGAGGTGGGCGAAGTCAGGGCCGTCGGCAAAGGCCGCGGCCGGGAACAGCACGAGGAGGACGCAGAGGATTCTCGGCATGGGCGTGCCAATAGCACGGCCCGCCGCCGGGCTGCCATCCATCCTGCCTGCTCCCAAAGTGGTATGGCCCCACGGACCGCCGGGTCAGGCGGCGTTCTCGGTCGGCCCGTCCTGCTGCTCCTCGTCCTGGTTGAACGCGGAGAGGTACCGGGCCAGGAAGCTCTTGGTCTTCAGCTCCACCTGGCGGACGCGCTCGCGGGAGACGCCCCAGCGCGCGCCCAGCTCCTCCAGGGTGCGCGGCTTGTCCTGGGTGAGCCGCTCCGTGAGGATGTCCCAGCCCAGGTCGCCGATGCGCTTCTTCACCTTGGCCAGGGCCTCCTGCACCTCGGAGGACTGCTCGTAGGAGAGGTACTGCTCCTGGGGCGACGGCCCGCCGTCCTCCAGCCGGTCCAAGAAGGTGGTCTCCCCCTCTTCGTCCAGCGAGGCGTCCAGGGAGAAGTCGGCCATCACCGGCCGCTCCGACTCGCCGCCGCGGACCTGGCTGCGGTTGTCCTTGAGGTAGCGGGTGATGTACGCGCGGATCCACCACACCGCGTAGGTGGCGAAGCGGACGTTCTTCTTCGGATCGAAGTGTTCGATAGCCTTCATCAGGCCGACGTTGCCTTCCTGGATGAGGTCGTCCAGGCGGGCGCCGCGGTTGGCGAACTTCTTGGCCACCGCGACGACGAAGGCCAGGTTGGAGGTCGCCAGCATCTGGCGGGCCGCCTCGTCGCCCTTCCGGGCGCGGCCCGAGAGCTCGTACTCCTCCTCGCGGGTAAGCGTTTTCTGGCCGCCCAGGCCCTTCAGGTAGCTCGTCAGGTTCTCTCGTCCGTACGCTGGGTTCGCCATGGCGGCTCAGACCTCCCTTTCCTCGTTCTCGTCCTAGACGACGTTGTGCCGTCGCCTGTGACAACGATTCAGACGCTCAACGGGGAAAACGGTTGCGCATTCCGAGTACGCCTCGGGATTCCGAGCGCTTACCGCACACATCAGCGCTACTGGGGGTGAGACAGGCCCCGCAGCGGCTTCGTGAAGAAACATTAACGAACGCTCCCGGCCCGCGCCGCATCGCGGACTTAGAGCGGGAACATCTTTCCTGGATTGAGCAATCCGCGTGGGTCCAGAAGCTGCTTGATGCGCTTCTGGAGGGCGATCAGCTCCGGCGCCTGCTCGAGGGGAAGGTAGTCGCGCTTGGCATACCCGATGCCGTGCTCGCCGGTAATGGTGCCGCCGGCCTCCACGGTGAGCTTGAGCATGCGCTCGATCGCCTGGTCGACCTTGGCGCGCTCGTGGGGGCCCTCGTACAGGATGTTGGCGTGCAGGTTGCCGTCCCCGGCGTGGCCGTAGGTGGCGACGGTGAGGCCCAGCTCCTGGCCCATGGCCTTGAGCTTTTCGATCACGTCCGGGATGCGCGAGCGCGGCACGCAGATGTCCTCGGAGATCTTGTGCGGCTTCATGGCGCGCAGCGCGGTGGAGACCACCCGGCGAGCCGCCCACAGCTTCTGGCGCTGGTCTTCGCCCTGGGCGACCAGGATCTCCGAGGCGCCGTGCTTCTGGGCCACCTCGCCCAGCGCGGCCAGCTCGGCGAAGACGGCGTCCTCGGCGTTGCCGTCCGTCTCGGCGATCACCGCGGCCTGGGTGCCGGGCGGGAAGTTGAACCCGCGGCCGTCCACCGCGCGGACGGAGACGTCGTCCAGCAGCTCCAGCGTGCGCGGGAGGATGCCGGCCGCCAGCACCGCGGAGACGCCGCGCGCCGCGTCCACCACGGAGGGGAAGACCAGCAGCGCGGTCTTCACGTGGCGCGGGAGCGGGATGAGTTGGAGGGTGATCTCGGTGGCCACGCCCAGGGTGCCCTCGGAGCCCACGAAGAGGCCGGTGAGGTCGTAGCCGGCCACGCCCTTGATGGTCTTGCGGCCGACGCGGATGGCCTCCCCGGCGGGGAGCACCCAGTGCAGGCCGATGACGTAGTCGCGGGTGACGCCGTACTTGAGCGCGCGCGGCCCGCCCGCGTTCTCGGCGATGTTGCCGCCGATGGAGCACATCTCCCAGGAGTTGGGGTCCGGTGGGTAGAAGAGGCCTTTCGCCTCCACCTGGCGCATCAGCTCGCCGGTGTTGAGGCCGGGCTCCACCACCGCGGTGAGGTCCTCCCCGGAGATGGAGATCACCCGGTTCATCCGCTCCATGGAGAGCGAGACGCCGCCGCACAGGGGGAGCGAACCGCCGCTCTTGCCGGTGCGCGCCGCCACCGGCGTCACGGGCACGCCGATCTGCTGGCAGGCGCGGAAGATGGCCTGCACCTCCCCGGTGGACTCGGGGAAGACCACCAGGTCGGGGGGGAAGTCGCCGGTGTCGGACTCGTCGTGGCCGTAGGTGGCCAGCGAGTCCTGGTCCCAGCGCATCTGCTTCACGTCCAGGACGGCGCCCAGCGCGTGCCGGGCGCGCTCCATCAGCTCCTTGGGAACACGGGGCAGCACGGGGCCCTTGCCGCTCATCCGAACACCTCCACCAGGCTGCCGGTCATCGCCTCCGGCGCCTCGGCCAGCAGATACCGCACCACGGACGCTACCTGGGCGGGGGTCATCATGGGCGGGAAGCCGGACCCCTTCAGCATGTCCGTGTCCACGCTCCCCGGCAGCACGGCGGAGACGGTGACGCCGGTGCCGCGCAGCTCCGCCGCCAGCGCCTGGGTGAGCCCGTTGAGGCCCCACTTGGACGCGCAGTAGGAGACCTGCTTCGGCGTCCCCATCCGCGAGCTGATGGAGGAGACGTTGACGATGCGCCCGTACCCGCGCTCCACCATCCCGGGCAGCACCCGGCGCGCCAGGTAGAAGGGCGCGTGGAGGTTCACCGCCAGCACCCGGTCGTAGTCCTCGTCGCTGGTGTCGGAGACGGGGGCGCGGCGGACGGCGCCGGCGTTGTTCACCAGGCAGTCCACCCGGCCGAACACCTCCTCCGCGGCGCGCACCAGCCGCTCGCAGTCCGCGCTGGAGGCCACGTCCGCGGTGAGGCCGATGGCGCGGCGCTTCCGGGCCATCACCTCGCGGGCGGTGGGCTCGCAGCCGTGCTCGCGGGTGGAGCAGAGCACCAGGTCCGCGCCGGCCTCCGCCAGTTCCAGGGCGATGGCCTTGCCGATGCCGCGCGAGGCGCCGGTCACCAGCGCCACCCGGCCGTCCAGCCGCCCGGTCATTTCCGGCCCCTGCGCCGCTTCGGCGGAAGGGGAGCCACGGGGAGCCGTGCCCACAGCTCGCGGCGGAGCTGGCGGTCCGAGCGCAGGGCGCCCTCGTAGGCCTCGGCGTGGGTGACCGCGTCGCACCGGGTCTGGCCTTGCACGCGCAGGCAGGCCTGCTCCGCTTCGAGGATGCAGGCGGTGGCAGGGCTGCCCAACACGCTCGCCAGCGACCGGGCCACCTCCCGCGCCAGCGTCTCCTGGAGGATCAGCCGGTGGGCGAAGCAGTCCAGCAGCGCCGCCAGGCGGCCGAACCCGACCACGCCGCCCGAGGGGACGTAGGCCAGGTGCGCGCGGCCCTGGTACGGCAGGAGGTGGTGCGGGCACATGGAGTGGAAGCGGAGGTCCGCGATCACCACCAGCTCGCCCTCCTGCCCGTCCGGAACGGGGTAACGCTCGCCCAGCGCCTCCTCGGGCGTCGTGCGGTAGCCGTCGAGGAAGCCGTTGAGCCAGGCGGAGGCCACGCGGCGCGGCGTCTCCTGGAGGTTGGGGTCCGCGTCCGCGTCCAGGCCGGCCGCCTCCAGGAAGTCCGCCACGGCCCGCTCCATCCCGGCCAGGTCGGGCGCGCGGGTGCGAGGCTCAGGCGCCGGGCTCAGCCCCCGAGCCCAGGGGGCGCTGATGCGGCGGCCTTCGGCCGCTCCCTTTGGGCTCAGTCGCCGCGATACGCCACGCAGTACTCGGGGGTTTCCCACAGGCGGAGCTCCTTGAGTCCGTCCAGCTTCGGGTGGAGCTGTTCCCACATCCAGGAGATGAGGTTCTCCGCGGTGGGGTTGTCCATGAAGTCGTTGAGGTTGTGGTGGTCGCACTGGACCAGCACGGTCTCCCAGACGAGGCGCTTGACCTCGTCGAAGTCGCGGATCATCCCGTCCTTGGGGTTGGGCTTGCCCCCGACGGTGACCTGGAGCTTGTAGTTGTGCCCGTGCAGCCGGAAGCACGGTCCGTTGTAGTACGGCAGCCGGTGGGCTGAGGAGAAGTGGAAGTCGACTGAGAGCTCCATCGGCATGGTGTGTCCTCGCTGAGCGCGCCGCGCCAGAAAACCGTACCCGATCCGGTTTGCGTTGGGGTGGCGGGGCCCTCACCTTCCATGGTGATGGAGCCTTATCGCGATCGCCGCGACGCAGGGCAAGTGCTCGCAAGCCTGCTCAGGAAGTATGCCGGGCACCCGGAGGTGGTGGTGCTCGCCCTCCCCCGCGGCGGCGTCCCGGTCGGGGCCGAGGTCGCCCGCCACCTGGCCGCGCCGCTGGACGTGATGGTGGTGCGGAAGCTGGGCGTGCCGGGCCACCGGGAGCTGGCGATGGGCGCGCTCGCCTCGGGCGGGGTGCGGGTGCTCAACGAGGACCTCCTGATGGAGCTGGGCATCCCCGAGTGGGTGATCGAGGAGGCGGTGGCGCGAGAGGCGCCGGAGCTGGAGCGGCGCGAGCGCGCGTACCGGGGCGGCCGGCCGCCGCTGGAGGTCGAGGGGCGCACGGTCATCCTGGTGGACGACGGGGTGGCCACGGGAGCGAGCATGCGCGCGGCGGTGGCGGCCCTGCGGCAGCGCGGGCCGAAGCGGCTGGTGGTCGCCGTCCCGGTGGCCGCGGAGGCCATCCGCGAGGGGTTGGCGAGGGAAGTGGACGAGATGGTGTGCGTCCGGACCCCGGAGCCGTTCCTGGCGGTGGGGCTCTGGTACGAGGACTTCTCGGAGACCACGGACGAGGAGGTTCGCGCGGCGCTGGAGGAGGCGGCCCAGCCCGCGATGGAGGGCGCGCGATGATGCGGATCCTGGTGGCGATCGACGGTTCGGAGCCTTCGGGCGCGGCGGTGCGGGAGGTGCGGCAGCGGCCCTGGCCGGCGGGGACGGTGGTGCGGGTGCTGTCGGTGGCGCGGCCGCTGATCCCGCCAGGGGACCTGGCGCTCGTCGGGGCGGCGTACGACCAGATGAGCCGGGAGCTGGCGGAGGAGGCCAGGAAGGTGGTGGTGCGGGCGGCGGACGCGCTGCAGCAGGCAGGGTTGTCGGTGGAGACCCAGGTGCGCGAGGGGGACCCGCGAACGGAGATCGCGGCGGAGGCGGAGCGGTGGAGGGCGGACCTGGTCGTCCTGGGGTCGAGGGGGCGGACGGGCGTGGCGCGCTGGCTGATGGGGAGCGTGGCGGAGTACGTGGTCCGGCACGCGCACTGTTCGGTGGAGGTGGCCAGGACGCCCGCCCGGCCGGAGGTCGCGCCGGGAGTGCGGTGATCGGGGCGGGTGGCGGCGAGGCGGCGGCGGCGGTGGTACAAGCCGTCGCGGGATGATCAAGATCTGCCCCCGGTGCCGGCGGACCTTCTCCGGCGGCACCGTCTGCCTGAGTTGCCAGGAGGAGGTCGCGCTGCTGGACGTGGCCGACCCGGCCGTGCGCCGCGCCCACCTCCGCGGCGACACCGAGCTGAAGAGCACCATCCGCACCTACTACGGCGCCCGGTCCGCCATGCTGATGCTCTTCGTGGCCATCCTGTTCGGGATGGCGTTCGGCGTGGCGCTGCTGCGGAAGGCCTTCTCGGTGGAGGGCCCGGCGCGCTGGGCCCTGTTCGCGGGGGCCGCGGGCGCGGCGGTGCTGATCCCGCTGGGCACCGCCTTCATCGGCGCGAGGGTGGTGCACCTGTTCTCGAAGTCGTGCCGGACCAGGCCGCAGCACGCGCGAGAGCTGCGCGCCGTGCGCCGCGGGCAGTCCACGGCGTGATCGGCGGCCCGTCAGTTCCGGCTGCGGCGGACGTCTGCTCAGGGCCATGACCTCTCTCGACCTCGTGACGCGGGGCGCCGCGCTCGGATTCTCGGTGGCGGCGCCGGTCGGCCCCATCGGCCTCCTCTGCATCCAGCGCACGCTCAATCGGGGCCGGCTTCATGGCCTGGCTGTCGGGTTGGGGGCCGCCACCGCGGACGCACTCTACGGGCTGGTGGCGGGGCTTGGTTTGGCGTGGATCAGCACGGCGGCGGACACGTCCGGGCCCTGGCTCCGACTCATCGGCGCGCTGTTCCTGCTCTTCCTGGGCGTCCGGACGCTGCGCGCGCGCCCTGCCAGCCAGGCCGCGGGCACCGAACGCTCCAGCATCGCCTCCACGTACGCGGCGACGGTCGGGCTCACGCTGTCGAACCCGGCCACCATCCTCTCCTTCTCCGCCGTCTTCGCCGGCCTCGGTCTCTCGAAGGCGACCGGCGGCGCCTCAGCCGCGGCGCTCCTCGTCCTCGCGGTGTTCGCGGGGTCGACGTGTTGGTGGCTCATCCTTTCCACCACCGCCTCTGCTCTCCGCGAGCGCCTCCAGCCGCACCTGAGAAAGATCAACGTCGCGTCGGGCGTGCTGGTGTGCGGGTTCGGGGCGTGGGCGCTGTGGTCGGCGGTGACGGCATTCGCCGCCACTTGACCGCCTGGATCTTCTACGGAGGGGACGCCCGGGCTATGGAGCGGTGGTGGAATGCTTCCGCAGGGTGGGCCGGCACCTGGATGCGCTGAAGGGGCAGACGAGTCGATGAGCAAGTTCACGGTCGGGTTGATCCAGGTGAATTCGGGCAACGAGATCGCGCCCAACGTCGCCTACATCGAGGCGGAGGCGCGGAAGGCGCGCGCCGCCGGGGCGCAGTTCCTGATGACGCCGGAGAACTGCACCATGCTGGGGGCGGACCGGCAGGACACGCTCTCCAAGATGCTGCCGGAGGAGCAGCACCCCGGGCTGGCGGCGGTGAAGAAGCTGGCGAAGGAGCTGGACGCCTGGTTCCTGATCGGGTCGCTCCACATCAAGGTGGAGGGAGAGCGGTGCGCGAACCGGTCGTACCTGATCGACGCCAAGGGCGAGGTGGTGGCCCGGTACGACAAGATCCACATGTTCGACGCGGACCTGCCGGGCGGGGAGAAGTATCGCGAGTCGCAGGTTTTCCGTCCCGGCGAGGTGCCGACGGCGGCGAAGACACCGTGGGGCGTGCTGGGCATGACCATCTGCTACGACCTGCGCTTCCCACACCTGTACCGGGCGCTGGCGAAGGCCGGGGCGACGATGATCTCGATCCCGGCATCGTTCACCGTACCCACCGGGAAGGCGCACTGGCACGTGCTGATGCGGGCGCGGGCGATCGAGACCGGGTGCTTCGTGTTCGCGCCCGCGCAGGTGGGCAACCACGCCGGGAACCGGAAGACGTTCGGTCACTCGCTGGTGGTGGCGCCGTGGGGCGAGGTGCTGGCGGACGCGGGTGACGCGGGGCCGGGGTTCATCACCGCGGAGATCGACCCAGCGAAGATCACCGCCGCGCGGGGATCGCTTCCCACGCTGCTGCACGACAAGCCGCTGGCGCCGGTCAGCGTGTTCGGCTGACGTCTATTTCACCTCGTCCAGCACGGCACCGCGCGTACTGCCCCGGATGACGTCCTCGCCCGCCTGGTTCACGAAGCGCATGGAGACCAGGAGGCGGGTCCTGCCGGGCTTGCGCTCCACGGTCTCGATCCGCGCGGTGCAGGTGACGGTGTCGCCCACGTAGACCGGCCG
>DATBSS010000061.1:0-12763 GCA_036559665.1 Myxococcaceae bacterium | reverse complement strand
CCGAAGTCCACCAGCTTCGTCCGCCCGGTGTTGCTGATGATGATGTTGGTCGTGGAGACGTCGCGGTGGACGATCTGGAGCAGCCGCCCTGCATCGTCCGTGGCCAGGTGCGAGTAATGGAGGGCCTCCGCCACGTCGGCGGCGATCAAGCAGGCCGCCCGTTCGGAGAAGCGCGTCCCCCGGTGACGGGCGGTCTCCAGGAGCGAGTACAGCGTCTCCCCCTCGATGTACTCCATCACCAGGTACGCGTTGCCAGCGAGCTCGTAGAAGCCGTAGACGCGCGCGATGTTCTCGTGGTGCAGCATGGAGAGGACGCGCGCCTCGTCGACGAAGGATCGCTCCTCCCACTCGTGGCGCCCGGGGCGAAGGCGCTTGATGGCAACCACCTGCGAGAAGCCCTTCGGGCCCACCTGGCGGGCCCGGTACACCTCGCCCATCCCGCCGCGGCCGAGGCGCGCTTCCAGCTTGAAGGCGCCGAGCTCCCCGAAGTCCAGCACGCTACCGATGGACGGCGTCTGGAGGTCGCTCGTGGTGAGCCTGCCCCACGGCGTTTCGTTCTCGCCGTTGAACGTCTGGGTGATCTCGGCGCCCGTATCCGGCTTCGGCTTGAAGCCGGAGCTCGAGGGCACATCCACCGGGCTATCGACCACCGTCCGCTCGCATGCTCGGCAAGCCCGTGGACTCGCAGAGGGTAGGGTCCGCGCTGCGGATCTCCATCGGGATGCCCGCCGGGACGTTCGGCGTTTGCACGAGGAGGCTCATCCGGCACTTGACGGAAGAGTCCGGCCACGTCGCATTGGAGACGATCACCCTCAACGTCGGTGCCGCGAACGAAGTGACGGATTGCTCCGGCTGGCCCCCCCGTGACGAGTCCGGGGGGCGCGTAATGTCGACCCGGGCATCCGGGGCATCTGGTTTGAGCACCAGCGAGAGCGTGACGACGCCGTCAGGGAGCGCGACCGCTACCGGTGCGGATCCTCGAGAGATACCCAGCGCCCTGGATGGCGTTACGACGAGGGTGTTGGGTTTCAGCGGGTGGCGATGGACCTCCACCCCCGGCGCCTTCACCGGCCCTTTGCCGAGCGGCGTGTCGAACATCACGAGGAGTGGTTTCCCCGGGGCGCCATAGATGGTGGCCGTTGGGGTCTTGGTGAGCACGACCTTCCGTACTCTCAGTCCCCCTGGGACCGTGACCGGCTCCTGCGCCATCACTGGTTGGGCCGTGAGCCCCAACGCAGCGAGGATGGCGCACGCCCGGGGTCCCCCGTTCCAGCGGCCCCGCGTACCTGCTCTCATGTCAGTGTCAACCAACAAGCTCAATCGAGTCCCCGTCCCTGCGGAGAAACCCTACTCCGCTATGGCGGACTCTAGCAACTGGTCTGACATTTACGGTGCCCACCGCTTGTCGTCAGGCCCCTCAGACGAAGACCCGAAGCTGCTCAAGGCCCGCATCTACCGGCGGGTGAAGGCGCTGGGCCTGTCCGTGACCCAGGTACTGGTCCGGGCGGGAATCTCCAAGAGCCAACTCTACGACGTGATGAACGGGAAGAAGCAGCCGACCTGGGGCTGGCTGAAGAAGCTGGCCGCGGCCCTCCAGTGGGACGTCAACGAGCTGACCTCGGAGAAGGTCCCCAAGCTCCCGGTCCCGCCCCGGATCCCGGCGGGGCGGAAGGTGCCGCTGTTGAGCCTGCGGATGGCCGCCGCAGTCCTCGAATCGGAGCGCGGGGAGGCCGCGGGCTACGTCGCGGTGCCGCCGCCCCGGCCGGTGACGGACGACATGTTCGCGGCGGTGGTGGTGGGGCGGTCGATGGAGAAGCGCATCGGCAACGGCGCCATCTGCCTGTTCCGGCTGCTCGAGGGCCGGAACCCGGACGGGAAGGTGGTGTTGCTCCAGCTTCGCGACCGGCGCGACCCGGAGACGGGCGGGCAGTACACGGTGAAGCGCTTCCGGGTCGTGGAGCGGGAGGGGAGGCGCATGACCCAGGTGCGCCTGGAGCCTACCAACCGGAAATTCGAGGCGATGGAATTGGACGCCCCGGAGCGCCAACTCTGGGTCATCGCCGAGTTCCTGGAAGTCCTGGTTCCGGCCCCGGAGTGAGGGTCGGCGGGCCGGGTCAAGTCGGCAGAGGGTGCCGGGAAGCCACGTTCCCTGTCCATCCCTTCACTCCGCAATGACGGACTCTGCTGCAAAGTCGCGCCTTTACGGTGCCGCCTCTCTTGGCGCGCGGCCCCAAAGATGAGGTCCATCGGCGACTGGTGACGCAGGTCCGGGCGGCAGCCAAGGCGCGCGGTGTGCAACTCACCCACGTGCCGGACCTGGCGGGCGTCTCGCGGAGCCACTTCTGGGACGTGCTGGCGGGGCGGAAGAGCCCCACGGTGTCCTGGCTCAACAAGGTGGCGGTGGCGCTGCGCTACGAGCCGTCCGACCTGCTCTCCATCCACGGGCTGGCCACGCCCATCCCGGCGATGCGGGCCAGCAAGCGCGTCCCACTGGTGAGCGTGCGCGCGGCGGCCGGCGCCTTCACCGAGCCGGAGGCGGTGGAGCCGTCGGGCTACATCACCGCGCCCACGCGCCGGACCATCAAGCCCGGCATGTTCGCGGCGGCGGTGAGCGGGCGGTCCATGGAGCCGCAGATCCGGGACGGGGCCATCTGCCTCTTCCGGCCGATGGAGACCCGGGACCCGGACGGCAAGGTGGTGCTGCTCCAGCTCCGCGAGTCGCGCGACCCGGAGTCGGGCGGCCGCTACACGGTGAAGCGCTTCAAGGTGGTGGCGCGGAGTGGCAAGCGCATCACCCGCGTCCGCCTGGAGCCCAACAACCGGGAGTTCTCGCCCATGGTGCTCGACGAGGACCCGGAGCGCGACCTCAAGGTCATCGCCGAGTTCCTCGAGGTGCTGGTCCCCGCCGCGCACTGAGTTGTCGAGCGCACGGGAGCGCGTTACCTCTAAGCGAAGAATCGCCTTTGGAGGTCAGGAATGCCCAGCGCCACCATCACCAGCAAGGGGCAGATCACGCTTCCGATGGAGATCAGGCGGGCGCTCGGCGTCGGTCCGGGAGACCGACTCTCGTTTCGGATCGCCGATGGCGGCCGCGTGGTGGTCGAGCCGGAGACGCTCGATCTGTTATCCCTGAAAGGTTCGGTGAAGGCCGCCGTGAAGGGCATCTCGGTCGAGCAGATGCAGCGGGCCTTCACCAGGGCCGCCCGGCGCAAGTGATCACTTCCACCCCACCAGCACGGCGTTGTCGTACTCGTCCACCGCGCAGTCCAGCATCGAGAACCCTGCGTTCTGGAACCACGCCTCGTAGCTGCTGGTGGGGTAGACGCGGCCCTCCCCGGTGGCCAGGCACGCGAAGTAGAGGGTGAGGAAGGCGGCGGCGAGCGGCCCGGTCTCGTCCTCGTCGCAGACCATGGCCGGGATGACCACCAGCTGCCCGCCCTCCGGCAGCACGTCCGCGGACTTCTGCACGAAGGCCTGGTTCTGCGCCTCGCCGTAGATGTTGAAGATGCGGCTGAACAGCACCGCGTCGCTGCCGCGCGGGAACGGGTCCGACTGGATGTTGCACGGGTGCGCGGAGATCCGGTCCGACAGCCCCTCCGCCGCCACCCGGGCCCGCGCCCGCTCGCACACCGACGGCAGGTCCAGCACCGTCACCCGCAGCTCGGGGTGCGCGCGCGCCAGGATGACCGCGTTCGTCCCGTCGCCGCCGCCCGCGTCCAGCACGTGCGTCGCCTGCCCCAGCGTCTCCACCACCCGGGGTGGCAGCCCCTGCACGCTCAGGTTGGACATCCACCTGTGGAACACGCTCTCCAGCGCCGGATACCCGGCCAGCCGCTCGTAGAGCGTCCTGCCCGGCCCCGGGTATACCTCCAGCCCCACGTTCGTCCCCCGCCGCAGCGATTCGGTGAGGTGGAAGAGCGGCCGGTAGATGAGCTGGTGGAATGCGTCCACGATGGTGGTGAACGTGGGCCCCTCCCCGGTGAACGCCCCGGTGACCCAGTCCGCGTTCCGGTACCCGCCGGCCTCGTCCCGCGCCACCAGCTCCATCGCGCACAGCGCCAGCAGCAGCACCCGCACCGAGGCGAGCGGGATGCCGATGCCCTCGGCGATCGCCTCGCGCGTCGCTCCCGGCCGCGCGGCCAGGAATTCGAACAGCTTCAGCTCGTGGCCGGCCACCATGGCCTGGAAGAACCCGGCGCCCCCGAGCTTGAGGAGCAGCTCCCGGTCCCGCCTCGGCTCGGCCCGGCTGGCGCGGAATTCCATGGCGACCCTTCAGTCCAGCACGAACGTGTACGAATACTTCAGCTCCGTGCTCACCGCCTCGCCGCCCTTTACCGCCGGGTGGAACTTGAACTTCTTGATGGCGTCCCGCGCCGCCTCGTTCAGCCCGTACCCCGGCCCGGAGATGACCTTCGCCACCACTACGTTCCCCTCGGTGTCGATGGTGATGGAGAGCACCACGGTCCCCTCCACCCCGGCCCGGCGCGCCTCCTCCGGGTACGGCACCTTCTCCTCCTTCGCCACCGACGGCTCGGTGTCCACCTGGTGGATGGGCATGTACTTCGGCGCCGAGTACGCCTTCACCTCGGTCGGGTCCGCCGCCTGCTTCTCCGCCTTCCCGTAGAGCGTGTTCCCCACCCCGGCCGCGAAGGTCCCCGCGGTCGTCGTCGAGGACATGGAGATGCCCACGATCAGCACCGGCTTCGCGGGCTGTTCTGGGGGCGGGGCGTCGTTGGGCGGCGGGGGCGGGGGCGGTTCGTTCGACGGGGGCGGCGGCTTGGGCGCCTCTGCCCGCGCGACCTTGATCGGCGGCGGCTTCGCCTTGACCTTCTCCGGCTCCGGGGGAGGGGGCGGGGGCGGCTTGGGCGGCTCCACCTCCACCACCACCAGCTCCACCGGGCGTTCGAGCTGCGCGGCGAGGTACGGGCGGGCGGCGAGGTACAGCAGGCCCAGCCCGTGCACTCCCAGCGACACCGCCAGGAACACGGCCTTCCACACCGCCGATCGCGATCGAGCGGTCGAAGTCGCGGGGAGATCGAGCACCGAAGCACCCATCATCGCGTCCCGTGCCTCACGGCGTCGACGGGACCGCCGCAGGCGACGGCGCGGCGTCCTTCTGGATGTTGAGCGCGAACTTGGCGATGCCCTCGCCCTTCACCAGGTCGATCAGCCGCATCACCTTCCCGTAATTGATCGACTGGTCCGCGGAGATGATCGCCCGCGTCTCCGGGTCCTTGGCCTTCGCCTCGCCGCAGCGGCGCACCAGCTCCTGCTCGCTCACCTCCGCCCCGTCGAAGAAGATCTTGGAGTCCTTGTCCATCACCACGTTCACCAGCCCCTGCACGGTCTCGCCCCCGTGGGCGGCGCGCGGCAGGTCCACCTCCACCGTCTCCCGGACGATGAAGTTGGCGGTGACCATGAAGATGATGAGCAGCACCAGCACGATGTCCACCAGCGGGGTGACGTTGATGCCGGTGATCTGGTCCTCGTCCTCGGAGACGGTGCCGGCCATCGCTACTTCACCTCCGCCGGCTGCTGGCGGCTCTCCGCCCGGAGGTGGCCCACCAGCGCGTGCCCCAGCGCGTTGGTCCGCGCGGTCATGTTCTTCAGCCAGCGCTGGAAGCCGTTGTAGGCGACGACCGCCGGGATGGCGACCGCCAGGCCCACCGCGGTGGCCACCAGCGCCTCGGAGATGCCGGCCATCACCGTCTGCTGCACCGCCGCGCCCTTCACGTTCACCGCGCCCAGGTCGTGGAACGCCTTGATGATGCCCAGCACGGTGCCGAACAGCCCCACGAACGGCGCGTTGGACCCCAGCGTCCCCAGGAAGGAGAGGTAGCGCTCGTAGCGGGGGCGCTCGCGCGCGACCGCCGCGGCAATCACCTGCTCCACCGTGTCCGCCCCCGCGGTCACCGAGGCGATCCCCTCGGCGATCACCGCTGCCTCCAGCCCGCGCTTGCCCTGCACCGCCGCCTTCACTTTCTCCAGCTCCCCGCGCGAGAGCTGGATGGCCAGTGCCTCCGCGTGCGGCAACCGGTGGGTGGAGAAGAACACCAGCCGCTCCAGCATCAGGGCGATGGAGATGACGGAGAGCCCGGCGAGCAGCCACAGCACCCACTCCGCGCTCGACAGCGTGACGCCGAGGAGCCTGGAGGTTAGCCACCCCTGGTCATGGGTGGCCTGGGCCAGCAACAAGGGAACGTTCATGGTTGGAGTATGGTTCAAAGTGAAGCGGAACTGACCGGGGGCCGGCCGCCCGCCGAGCCAGCGACACTATCCGAAACGCCCCGCACGCGAACCGAAACGAGGAGCGCCCATTCCCATGAGCCACGAGCCCAAGGCCCGCCCGCCCGCAGAGGCGAAACGCCCCAAGGACCACCACCTCGACGAGTGGACCTCGGGCCAGCGCGGCGGCGGGAAGGTGCCGGAGGACTTCGCCTGGCGCACCAACCCCAAGCAGTGGCAGGAGGAGTTGGGGACGCCGCAGCCCTCGCGGCGCCTGGACGACTGAGCCCGGAGGAAGCCGGCGTCAGCCGGCCGCATCAGCGTCCCCCTGGTTCGGGGACTAAGCCTTGGGGCCGAGCCGGCCCGGGCCCTCACTGCGGCCGGGAGGCGCTTCCCCGGCACTGCTTCTGCGGCGTATCGAAGCCGAAGCCGCGGCACACCGCGCGGCGGAGCGCGCTCTGCCCCCCCGCCTCCACGGACCCCATGATCATCGTCGTCTGGTTGATCTGCACCTGGACCTCCGGGAGTGAGGTCAGCTCCGGCATGCTGAGGATGGCCACCGGGCCGCCGGGGGTGGAGACGAACGAGTCCAGGGACCAGGTGGAGCCGAACTCGGCGCCCGACGGCTCCAGCGCGTTGGGCTGGTCCTCCACGAAGACGACGTTCTCGGTCCCGGAGTCCGGGTTGCCGCGCTCGAAGCGGAACGCGTACAGGCCCAGCGAGTCGTAGCCCTGCCAGCAGTAGGCGAGGTCGTCCTCGGTGGGGTGGAGCGGGTCCGCCACGTCGCGGTCGATGTAGTCGCACTCCGTCTGCGGCGTGCACGACGCGCTGAACACCGCCGCCCCGGCCGCCGCCACCACCGCGATGATCCAGATGTTCCGCCTCACACGTCCTCCTCGACTGCCGCGCCGCGATGCCCGGCCTTCCTTCAGTATTCGCGGCTCCAGATCAGGTCCGCCGAGCCGGCGTTCGCGTCACCGTACTCGGTCTGCAAGCCGAGGCGAGGCGTGAACTGGTACTCGAAGCGAATACCGTACGTATTCTCGCCCTTGCGCGGGTCGGCCCCCAGCCGCACCTCGCCGCCCACGTACGCCTTGTCCGAGAGATAGGTCCCCAGCTCCACCCGCGTGCCGCTCAGGCCCCCGCGCCCGCCGGATTCGATGGAGACCACGTCCAGCGGGATGATCTGGGTGATGGTGCCCTTGAGCTGGGAGGTGACCAGCGAGCCGAGGACGGACGCCGCGTCCCCTCCGCTCATCGACGTCCCCGACCCGGCCTTGAGCGTCCTCCGCCCGGTGGCGAGCAGGACGTAGATCTCCGACTCGCTGAGCGGCGGCCGCGAGGTGGGCTTGAAGCTGAGGTCCTTCCCCTCGCCCTCCACCTTCATCGACACGGTCACGTCCTCGCGCGTGTTGACGTACGTCCCGGTGACGTCGACGCGGGGGCGAGCCGGCGGCCCGGTGAAGGTCACGTGCGAGTCGCGCTGCACCTCGAACTCGCGCCCCAGCGCCGAGGCGCGCCCGCGCAGCACCCGCGCCTCGCCGAAGATGTGCGTCTGCCCGTCGTACTCGACGCGGAACCGGTCGGAGAGGCCGATCTCGAGGTTTGCGTCGGAGCTCTTGATCCAGACGTTCCTGGGCGCGTGGACGTTCATCGCGTACCGCATCCCCGCACTGGTGGTCGCCTGCGCGGCGGCGGCGCGGCGCCTGCGGTTCAAGGGCCTCCCGCGGCGTACCAGGACGATGTCCTTTGGCCGCTGCAGCTCCTGGAGGTCCTTGCGCTTGATGTCCGGCAGGTCCACGTGCGCCTCGGGGATTTCGATCTGCTGGAGGTCGATCAGCCGCCGGGAGACGTTCCCCTGGATGGTGAGCCGGGTGGAGATGGCCGCGTAGGGCTGGTCCTCGTAGACCACCGGGAACTTCTCGGCGGTCACCTGGCCCTTGAGGCGGAAGTGGTCGCCGGCCCTGGAAGCGTCCGCGGTCGCGCTCAGGTGGCCCGCGCCGCTCCGCGCCTCCAGCGTGCCCAGGGTGAAGCGATCGCCGCTGGCCTTGGCGTAGAGCTGGACGTCGCGGTACTCGCCGTACCCGTCCAGCGCCAGCGCGCCGTCGCGCCACTCGACCCACCCCTCCTGTCCCAGCGCCGCCGGCGTCCCGCGCACCCGCGCCTCCGCGGAGAGCTTGCCGCCGATCCGCCGCACCCGCGGCAGCGATCCGCTCAGCACCGCCAGCTCGAAGTTCCTGGCCGAGAGCGACACCTCGAGCGGCGCCTTCGAGACGTCCACCCCGCGCCGCAGCGCCAGGACGGAGAGGTCCAGCTTCAGCGAACCCTCCACCGTGGCGCGCCCCTGGCCGGAGGTGGTGAGGGCGACCTGGAACGTGGAGAGGGCGCGCGCGTAGTGGGAGCGGATGGAGCCCCGGCCGACGCAGGCCTCCGCGGTGCGGAGCTGCTCCACGTCGGCCAGCAGGTCCAGCTCCGGATCGGCCAGCGTGCCCCGCCCGCGCAGGCGCGCCGCCACCTGTCCCGACGGCGGCCGGAAGCCACGTTCCTCCGGGTCACGATCCGGCTCCGGCGGCGGCAGCCACTCCTCCAGCGAGATCGGCCCGACCGTGCCGTCCACCACCAGCGGCGTCCGCTCAAAGTCTGAACCCTGGGCCAGGACGCGGATGGGCGCGCCGATGCGGGCGGTGAGGTCGGCCAGCGCCTGCTCGCCGCGGCGCGCGCGGAGGCCGGCGGCCACGGAGCGCTCGTCCGCCACCACGTCCACCGAAACGTCCGACGGCGGCGCCTTCCCGAACGCCACCCCGCGGCCCTCCATGCGGGCACTGAGTATCGGTTCCTCCAGCTTCCCGCGCAGCTCCGCCCTCAGGGAGGCGCGCCCGTGCAGGTCGCGGATGCCCGCCGCCGCCAGCCACTCCAGCGGGAGGTCCCGGACCGCGGCGTCCACCGAGTACGCCGCCGCCCGCAGCGCCGCCTCGCTGGGAGGGTGCTCCAGCAGGCCCGCCAGGGTGAACGGGGTGCGCACCACGAATTCGGCCGCGGTGCCGGTGGCCTCCACCTCCGCCCGCGCCTGCAGTGTGCCGCCCTCACCCGCCTCCACCGTCACGTCCAGGTTGGCCTCCTGGAGGGGGACCCGCCGGCTGCCCGGGAAGCGGAGGTCCCGCGCCCGGATGGACAGCTGTGCCGAGGGGTCATCCGCCGTGCCCACCACGGTCAGAGAAGCGCCGGCGGTGCCTGTGACGCGTTCCTTCCGGCCGGCGGCGGCCAGGGCGTCGCCAATGGACTGTGGGTCCAGCTCGATGAAGGCCTCGATGGGCTCGTGGCGCCGGCGGGCCAACCCCTTCACGGGCAGGTCGAAGCGCGCGGACAGGCGCGCCAGCCGCGAGGTGAAGCGCAGCCTTCCCCTGGCGCGGTCCCGCGCGTAATGGCCGGACAGGGTGATCCCGAGCGCGTCCCAGCGCCGCACCCGGCCGCCGTCCAGCTCCGCCTCCGCGTCCACCTCCGGGTCCCGCATGGGCCCCCGCGCGCGCACCTTCGCGCTGAGCAGTCCGGCCAGGTCGAGCTTCGGATCCACGAACGCGCCCGGCAAGAGCTTGAGGTCCAGTCGCTGCACCTCCAGCGTGGCGTCCACCGACCCGCGCCCCGCCCGGCCCGCCGCCATCACCGATTGCGTCCCGCTGGCCAGGCGCAACGGCTCGGCGCTGACCCCGTCGCGGAAGGACACCCGGGCGGGCGCCTGCAGCGTCCAGGTCGCCTCGGGAGCGTGGAAGGTGAGCTCGCGCACCAGCAGCCCGCGCGAGTCCGCGTCGCGGGTGCCCGCCACGTGCGCCGACAGCTCACCGGATTCCCGCCACGCGCCGTCCGTGCCGCGGAGCACCGGAGTGGCGCTCGCGTCCACCGCCGTCTCCCGCCCTTCACCGGCGATCTGCACCGAGACGCGCCGGAGGTCGCGCCCCCCCGCCTTCACCTGGGCCGCCTGCGCCGACGCCTCCGCGCTCAGCGGGCGGGTGACGTCCGGGACGCTGGCGCTCACCTTCAAGCCGGAGACGGACTGGTCCTGGAAGCGCAGCAGGGGGAACTGCCCGTCGAGGGTGAGCCCCGGGTGCTTCAGCGGGCCCTCCACCGCCACCACCAGCGCGCCCCGGCCAGCGAGCGCCGGGAACTGGCCCTGGCCCAGGCGCCCGAGCGAGCGCGACAGCTCGGACAGGTCGCCGGCGCGGAGCGTCCCACGCAGGGAGACGCGCTCCACCGTCCCATCCCCGGAGGCCTCCACCGAGAGCCCGGGCAGGGTGGCGCGCAGGGAGGGGAGGTGGAAGCGGCCGCGGTCCGCGCTCGCGGAGAGCTGGACGGGCCCGAGCGTCTCACCCCGCACCTGCGACGGCGGGATGGCGAGCTTCACCTCCCCCACCAACGTGTCGAGCGACCGCCCGCCGCCGCGTGCGGAAGCCTCCAGGTGCAGGCTGGTCCGCGGGCCGTCCGGCATCAGCTCGGAGAGGTCCACGTCGTGCGCGGAGAGCTCCAGTCCCTCGCTCCAGAGCTTCCGGACGTCGATCGCCCCGCGCAGCGACGCCCGCGCCCGGCCCACCGCGCCCTCCAGCTGCGCGCGGACGGTGTCGCCCTGGAGGTCGGCGGTGCCGGAGAGCTGCGCCGGGACCTGGAGCGGGTAGCGGTCGGCCAGGATGCGCGCCAGGCGTGGCTCCAGGCGGGCCGTCCGGAGCTCGACGTGCGCGTCCTCCGGGGAGCTCCGGGACGCCGAGGCGTCCAGCGCCAGGCCCGGCGCCTGGAGCGCCACCGCCGCCTCCAGTCGATCGCCCTGCATCGACGCCTGGACGGTGAGGGTTACGTCTCCGGACAGCGGCGCGCGCTCCAACCCGCGCAGGTCCAGCCTGGCGCGGAGCGAGGATTCCGGCCCGGCCCACGCCGCCTCGCCTTCGCCGGAGAGGCCGTCCAGGCCGACCTTCCAGTCTTGCGACTCGCCCTGGTGGACGAGCGCTACCGAGCCGCCCTCGATGGTGAGGCGCTGGAGGGCGAAGGAGAGGCGCGAGGGCTTCTTCGACTCCGGCGCCTCGCGCTCCAGTTGCGCGCGCTTCGCCGCCAGGGCCCTGGAGAGGTTGAGCCCGCGCTCGTCGGAGACCAGGTACAGGCGGGGCTGGACGATGGCCGCCTCGCGGATGGTGAGCCGGCGGCGGAGGAGCGCGGCGGCGGAGAGGCGGAGGCGGACCTCGGCGATCTCCGCCACCAGGCGCCGCTCCGGGTCGTAGAGCTTGAGGCCGCGGAGGACGATCTCCTGGCCGTTCAGCTCCAGCTCGCCGGCCTCCACGGTCCCCTGCAGCGCCTCCTCGAGCGCGGAGAGCGCCTCGCGGCGAACGCGGGCCTCGCCCGGGGGGCTCTGGAGGTAGAGCAGGCCGCCGGCGACCAGGAGCACGGCGAGCGTGAGGAGCGCCAGCAGCGCGTACGCCATCCGGCGCGGCCATCTCCGGCGGCGCGGCGCGGGGCTCAAAACGCCTCCCCGATGGAGAGGTGGAAGGCGCACTGCCCGTCGGGCGCGCCGGCGTATTGAGGGTCCGCCGAGGGGAAGAGGCCGAAGCAGCCGGGGTGCGCCACCGGGACCAGCGCCGGGGGGCCGATGAGCGGGAGCGGCGGGCCGAAGGGCAGCCGGTAGGCGAGGTCGAAGCGGATCGGCCCCACGGGCGTGAGGTAGCGCGCCCCGAGGCCCACCGCGAAGAGCGCGTTCCGCGCGATGTAGCCGGGGTTGGCGAGCTCGAACGAGCCCGTGGTGACGAAGCCCATGTCGAGGAAGGTGGCGGCGACGAGGTTGGTGGTGACGCGGTAGCGCGCCTCGAGGGTCGCCTCGAACAGGCCGTTGCCGCCGATGGGGATGGTGTCCGCGGGCTCCAGGCCCAGGGGCGTGGTGGCGAAGCCGCTGCCGGCGCCGGTGGTGGGGACCAGGAGCATGGGAGAGAGGCGGCGGGTGTCGAAGCCGCGCATCCCCATCGCGCCGCCCGAGTAGAAGCGGGCCACGATGGGGCTCTCCGGCGTGTCCGCCAGCGGCACCAGCGTCCCCAGCTTGAGCTTGGCGGCGAAGGTGAAGCGGTCCAGGCGCTGGAAGGTCTTGTAGACGCGGAGGTCGGGCTGGACGCGGAGGTAGTTGAAGTCGCCCAGGACGAATTTGGCGCCGCCCTGGATGGAGAGCGCGAGGTAGTAGCCGTTGCGCGGCTCGGCGCGGTCGTTGCGGCGGTCGTACTCCACCGACAGCTCCGCGTAGGAGAGCGTCACGTTGCAGCTCCCGGTCTCGTCGGGGAGGCAGCCCAGGCCCTGGGAGCCGAAGCTGGTGCTTTCGGTGAGGACCCCGCTCAGCCGGTACAACTCCAGGTTGTAGGACGGGAAGATGGACAGCTCCGGGATGGGCTGCCAGATGGCGCCCGCCTTGACCCGCCCCTGGAAGTATTCGAGCGGGAACAACCCACGCTCCCCACCGAGGGTCACCTGCCCGCGGAGATCCCGGAAGATGAACCGCGGCTGCTCCAGCTCCGCCAGCGCG
>DATBSS010000060.1:0-3083 GCA_036559665.1 Myxococcaceae bacterium | reverse complement strand
CTGAACCCTTCGACCCTCAAGGAGCCCTGAAGTGCCCTCGCGCATCGAATTATCGAGTCTCCGCTCCATTCAACGCCTGGCCGCGGCGCTGGCGCTGGCCGCCGCGCCGGCGTTCGCGCTCCAGCCCCTCTCCGAGTTCCTGCAGGGCGCGAGGCGGTCGAACGTGGACCAGGCCATCGCCGCGCGCACCCTGGAGCAGCAGGAGGCGGAGTCCCTGAGCGCGCTCGGGCGCTCCCTGCCCTCCTTCAGCGCCCGGGGGACGTACACCCGCAACCAGTTCGAGTCGAAGATCGACGCCACCCAGTTCCTGCCGCCCGGGGCTCCCTCCGGCGGCGGCGATTCGTCGCTGGTCATCCAGCCGCTCAACCAGCTCGACGGGTACCTGCAGCTCGACGCGCCCCTGCTGGACGCGGCCTCGTGGGCGCGGGTCGCCGCCCAGCACGCCAACGAGCGCGCGGCGCGGCAGCGGGTTGGCGCCACGCTGCTGGACGTGCAGAAACAGGTGGCGCTCCGCTACTCGCAGTTGGTGGGCGCCGAGGCGTTGGGCAAGTCCGCGCAGCGGTCGCTGGCCGCGGCGCAGGCGAACCTGGACCTGATCCGCACCCGGCGGCAGGGCGGCGTGGCCACGGACCTGGACGTCAACCGCGCCACGGCCGAGGTGGAGCGCTCCAGGCAGTCGCTCTCGGACGCGGATCTGACGGTGGAGTTGGCGCGGCGGGCGCTGCTCACCCTCACCGGCATCCAGGCCCAGGGCGAGGCGGCGCCGGTGGAGGACGACCTCCACGAGGAGGCGCCGCTGGAGGCCTTCATGCAGGGCGGCGGGAACGGGCTGCCCGCGGTGGCCGCCGCCGCCGAGCAGCGCCGGGGCGCGGAGTCCCAGGCGCTGGCGGCCCACCTGGCGCTGATCCCATCCGTGGGCGTCACGGCGACGGAGCACTTCACCAACGCCACCGGCTTCACCGGCCGCCAGTCGCTCTACGTGGCCACCGCCAACCTCCGCTGGCAGCTGGACCTCTCCACCTTCGGCAACATGCGCTCGCAGGCGGCGGGGGCGGAGGTGGCGCGGCTGCGCGAGCAGAACGCGCGCCAGGTGGCCCTGGACCAGATCCACGAGGCCTGGTTCCGGGTGCACAACGGGATCGCCAAGAGCCGGGCGGCGCGGGCGGCGGCGGTCTCCGCCCAGGCCGCGGTGGGCCGGGCGCGGGAGCGATCCCAGCAGGGCGCCGGCACCCAGCTCGAGCTGATCCAGGCCGAGCGGGACGCCTTCTCCGCCGAGGTGTCGCGCCTGCAGGCGGACGCGGATCTGACGTACGCCCGGGCCGCGCTGCGGCTCCAGGCGGGCCACCCATTGGACGAGGAGACGAATCGATGAGCCAGCAGCCCGTGGAGCAGCAGCCGGCGAGCGTGTCGCCGATCGACCTCAAGCGCGCGCCCCCGGCGGCCCCGGGGCGGCGGCGGCGAAACCCCTGGCCCCGGCGCGGCGTCATCGCGGCGGTGGTGGTGGCCGCGGTGGCCGGCCTGCCGCGGATGATGAAGAAGCCGCCGCTCGAGGTGGAGGTGGTGAAGGCCGTCCGCGGCACGGTGACGGACGAGATCTCCTCCGCCAGCGCCGGCGAGGTGATGGCGGAGCGCGACGCCTCGGTGCGCGCGGAGCTCTCCGGACGGGTGCTGGCGGTCAAGCACCGCCGCGGAGATCGGGTGAAGAAGGGCGAGGCCCTCGTGACGCTGGACGCGTCCGACCTCGACGCCCGGCTGCGCCAGGCGCAGGCCACCCTGGAGGCGCAGCGCGCGCAGGTGGCGCAGGCGGACGCGCACGCGGAGGCGGCGAAGCGGACCGCGCAGCGCGACAAGTCCCTGGCCGAGCGCGGCGCGGAGACGCAGCAGATGGCGGACGACTCGGAGTCTCGCAGCCGCGAGGCGGCCGCCGCCGCCCAGGCCGCGCACGCCCAGCTCGACCAGGCGGCGGCGGCCCTTCAAGTTTCGAGGGTGGCGCGCTCGCACGCCGAGCTGACCGCGCCCTTCGACGGCCTCCTGGCGGACCTCACCGTGGACCCGGGCGACGAGCTGACGGTGGGGGCGGTGGTGTTCCAGGTGGTGGACGACTCCCGCCTCCGGGTGGAGGCGCCCATCGACGAGGCGGACATCGGCAAGGTGAAGGTGGGCCAGAAGGCCACGCTCCGCCTGGACGCGCTCCCGGACCAGCCGGTCGCCGGGATGGTGTCCCGGATGGACCCCACCGTGCGCAAGGACGAGAAGGGCGCGCGCACGCTCAAGCTGGAGGTGGAGGTCTCCGATCTCGAGCAGGCGGCGAAGAAGGGCCTGCGCCCCGGCATGTCCGCCAACGTGGACGTGCGCGTGGCGGAGAAGGAGAACCTGGTCAGCCTCCCCACCAACGTCATCGTGGGCCGCGGCACCAAGCGCACCGTCTACGTGGTGGAGAACGGCCTGGCGAAGGAGCACCAGGTGCAGGTGGGCCTCACCTCCTGGGAGCGGAGCGAGATCGTCTCCGGCGTCTCGGACGGGCAGGAGGTGATCTCCAGCCTCAACGCCAAGGGCCTGGCGGACGGCGTGCCGGTGAAGGTGAAGCCGTGAACGCGGTCATCAACGCCAGGGGCCTGGAGCGCGACTTCGTGATGGGCGACACGGTGGTGCGCGCCCTCCGCGGGGTCGACCTCCGGATCGACCCGGGCGAGTACGTGGCGATCATCGGCCCGTCGGGCTCCGGGAAGACGACGCTGATGAACCTGATCGGCTGCCTCGACACTCCCACCGCCGGCCGGTACGTGCTGGACGGCGAGGAGGTCTCCGCCATGGACGACGACTCGCTCTCGCACGTGCGCAACGAGAAGATCGGCTTCGTCTTCCAGACCTTCAACCTGCTCCCGCGCGCCACCGCGCTGGACAACGTGGCGCTCCCGCTGGTGTACGCGGACGCGTCGCGGAGGGAGCGGCGGGAGGCGGCGCGGCGGGCGCTGGAGCGGGTGGAGTTGTCGGACCGGGTGGACCACCGCCCGGACCAGCTCTCCGGCGGCCAGCGCCAGCGCGTGGCCATCGCCCGGGCGCTGGTGAACGAGCCCAAGCTG
>DATBSS010000059.1:0-5917 GCA_036559665.1 Myxococcaceae bacterium | reverse complement strand
AGCACCGGCAGGTCCACCGAGTCGCGGCAGCGCAGGCCGTTCTCGTCGCGGACGGTGAGCTCGCCGTGGTGCCAGCCGCCGGCGTCGTACGTCTGGGGGATCACGGCCTGGTCGTGCGGCTGGTCCTGCCCGTCCACCCTCCAGTCGGTGTCCTCGAGCGGCGCGCCGGTGGGGAGCTGAAAGGCCCGGAACCGGGCGCCGAGCACGGGTGCGGCGGAGGAGAGGAACACCGCGGTGGGCTCGATGGTGGCCAGGCAGTCCGGCGGCGGCGCGCCGTCCTTGGAGACCACCACCTCGACCTTGTCCGTGGCCGGGAGGCCGGTGCCGTCCACCACGAGCAGCTGCGGGAACCACCGCCCCGGCCCGTACGACACCGGCACGTCCGGCACCGGCTGGCCCGCGCCGAGCGTCCCGGAGACGTTGGTGCCGTCGCCCAGGTTCCAGCGGTACGCCGCCACCGACTGGCCGGCGGCCACCGTCACCTGCGCCGACAGCGTGGCGGACACCGAGTTGTCCCCCTGGAGCGGCTGCGCGGAGGTGATGCGGACGGTGGGCGCCAGCCGCGCCAGCCCGGCCTGGACCGGCTGGTCAGCCACGGCGCTCTGGCCGGCGATGTCCCGGACGGTCAGGTGTGTCCGGTAGCCGCCGGGCAACGCGAAGCGGTGGAATGGTTGCGGGTCGGTCCCGGGCCAGGCGCCGTCGCCGAAGCGCCACCGGAAGAGCAATGGGCCCGCCGGCGAGTACGAGCCCACCGGGTCGTCCACCACGAACCCGCCGGCCGCGACCGGCGACCAGCGCACCACGAAGCCCGCGTCCGGCGGGCCGGGCGGAGACGCCGCCACGTCGAGCAGGTACCTCAGCTGGTCCTGCCCCTGCCCGGCGGCCGCCTGCACGCAGATGGAGTACGTGCCCTGCCCGACCGGCACCCAGCTCACCGCGCCGGTCCGGCTGTCCACGGTGAAGCCCACCGGCACGTTGCAGGTGGAGAACACCGGAGGCCCGGCCGTGCTGACCGCGGTCACCGCCCCGAACGCGTTGTACACATACGGGCGGCCGACGACGGCATCGCGGTTGGCGTCGTCGACGATGGCCACTTGCGCCGGGCCCAGGACCCGGATGGGCCCGGAGGTGGTGATGAGGCCACCGGGAACGTCGTTGACGACGACGGTGTACGTCCCCGCGGACGGGAAGGTCACGCCGCCGCCGAACACGAAGTAGCCCCGGTCCTGCGCGTTGAAGGTGTGCGAAGGAGGCAGCGACGCCGTCGGCGTCGCGAAGAAGCCGACCGTCCCGGCGTACGTCACGGCCGTGGCCCCGGCGCTGTCCAGCGCCTCCACCCCGAATGGGTAGCCGGTCCCCACCAGCGCCACCAGGGGCAACCCGCGCAGCGCCAGCGACGACGCCGGGCCCGGAGTGCCGGCGTCCGGCCCGGCCTGGTTGCTCCAGGGGAGATAGTCCGGGGACGAGGTGCTGAGGACCAGGCCCGGCGCCAGGGCATGGACGCGGACCCCCGCCACGGACGTGCCGGAGTTGAAGCGCACCGAATTCACCCTCGCGCTCGGGGTGACGCAGTCCGGGCCTGTGTAGAAGAGCGCCGTGCCGCCGCCGTCCAGGGCCACGTCCACGGTCTCCGGCACGGGCGAGCTCCCGTTCTCCGAAGTGACCGACTCCACGTTGTACGGGTCGCATCCGGTGGGGGTCCCGAACGGCTTGAGGATGAAGCGGGTGGGCTGGACGTACGTGGAGGACCGCGCATCGTCGAACGAGTCGAGCCCCGCGTACGTCCCCTCGCCCGCGACCGGCAACACGCCCTCCGCCCACGCGTCCCCGGTGCTCTGCACGAAGGGGACGAACTGTTGCCCCAGGGAGATGCCGTCCACCCAGCCCTGGCGCACGCCGGCGTCGGTGCCGAACCCGTCCGCGTAGATCTCCAGGAGGTGCCACGGCCCCTGGGCCAGCGGCACGCTGACGGACGAGTACAGGGCCGTGCCCCGGTCGTCCACCCCCCACAGGCGCGCGGCCCCGGTGTCCTGGATCTGCACCGCCGCCGCGAAGCGCGGGTCCAGCGCGGCCCCACCGTCCGTGTCGCCGATGGCGAAGACGGTGTGGTTGACCATCCTCGCCACCGACGGCCACCGCCACCAGACGCGCCGGTACACCGGCGTGAGCGAGCCGCGGTCGAGGAAGCCGTAGAGCGCCGCGCCCTGCAGCGCGGAGCCCTGGTCCTGGTCGCCGGTGCGCATCGCCCTCGACCCCCGGTGGACGTCGAAGGTCTGGGAGACGAGCTGCGGCGCCGGGGCGCCCGCGTCCAGCACGCCCGCGGCCTTTCCCGCCGGGTAGTCCCGGAAACTGAGGCCCGGCGACTCGTACTCGTTGGAGACGAGCATCCGGGTGCCGGCCAGCCCGATGTGGCGGTCGGAGATCTCCACGTCGTCGTAGATGAGGCGGGCGCTGGTGGCGGTGACCACCTGTGAGGTGATGCCCAGGATGGCGTTGAAGGTGGTGGCGCTGGTGCCCAGCGTGACGCGCGGCACGCGGGGATCGTCGATGTAGAGCGCGCTCGTCCCGTTGCCGTTCAGCGTCAGCTCGACATAGTGGTAGACGTTGGTGGTCAGGCTGGTCTTGTCGGGCAGCGAGATGTTGAGGCCTGACACCGTGGGCGAGAGGTAGAGCGTGCCGTCCAGGGCGCGCACCAGGTCCAGGGTGACCAGCGAGCCGACGACCTGGCCGTCCTCGCGCAGCAATCGGATCGACCCGGTCTGGGGCACCATCGAGAGCCGCGTCGCCTCCGGGACGTAGAGGAAGAACCGCACCGACAGGGTGCCCTGCGGCGAGGGCAGGACGACGGAGAGGGACGCCTCCGGCGCCAGCGGCCCCTGGGCCTGCACCACCAACGCGCCAGCCCCGGACCAGGACTCCCCCACGGAGCTCACGTACTGCTCGTTGCTGGGGTCCACGCCCGCCGTCCAGCCGTTGAGGCCGGACTCGAAGTCTTCCCGGAAGGGCAACCCGCTGCCGGGCGTGATGTCCGCCAGCGCGCCCGTGGCCACCACGGCCCCGAGCCACACCCATCGCCGGTTCACGGGCGCCTCACCCGGACGAGGACCGCGGACCGGCGGCGCGCGGCGGCCCAGAGCACCAGCAGCGCCAGACCCGCGATGGCCGTGCCGCCGCCGGTCTCACCGCAGCCACAGGTGGTGCCCAGGGTCCCGGGGGCCTTGCAGGCGTAGGGGATCACGACGTCGGCCCGGTCGGTGCCGGTGGGTCCGCTGACCTGGAGGACGTAGGTCACCTGGTCGGTCCCCGTGAGGACGGTGGGCGTCCAGGTCACCGCGCCGGTGCCGCCGTCGATGGAAAGAGGCACCTGTGGATTGGCCAGGGACCAGGTCAGGGGCCCCTGCCCCGAGGCGAGCGCCGCCCGGCCGGCGTAGTCCACCTTGCAGTCGATGGGTCCGGCCACGCCCGGATCGAGGATGCGCGGCGGAATGGCCGGCGTGGTGGTGACCGAATTGAGCACCAGCACCGAGACGGAGTCGGTGCAGGTCAACCCATCCTCGTCGGTGACGGTGAGCGACCCATGGTGCCAGCCGGTCGAGGAGTACGGCCTGGAGACCACGCCCTGGGTGGACGAGACGCCGTCGATGGTCCAGAGGACCGAGGCGAGCTTCCTGGTCCCCGGCGTGCGCCAGGCGATCCAGTCCACGTTCACCTGGCCGCCGTTCGCGGGCGTGGCGAACGCCACCGGCGGATCCGCGCTGGCCGCGCACAGCGGCGGCACCCGGTCGTCGCCGGCGACGGCGATCTCGACCTTGTCCATCGCCATCAGCCCATTCGGGTCCACGGTGGTCGCGGTGGCCCAGTAGCGCCCCGGCCCGTAGGTGGCGCCGGCGGACGGCCCCTGCGCGGATGCGCCGTTGCCCAGGTCCCAGCGGATCGGCCCGGTCGCGGCCGAACCGTCAGTGGACTGCGCGTCGAGGACGACGTTCAGCGAATTCATCCCGGACGGCGGCAGCGTGAGGATGGCGAGGCTGGGCGGGAGGTTCCCGTCCTGGTCGGCGATCAGGACCTGGCGCGCCGCCTGGTCGGACCGGCCGACGCCGTCGAACAACACCATCGCCGGCCGGTAGCCGCCGGGCAGCAGGTAGGCGTGGAACGGATCGCTGCGGAAGAAGAGCGGGCTGCCGTCGCCGAGGCGCCAGCGGAACGCCGGCATCCCGAGCGTCGTGTCCCAGGAGGAGGACGTGGCGTCGAACACCACGCTCTCGCCGATGCCCGCCGGGTCCGGCGCCGCGGTGAAGGCCGCCTGGGGCAGGACGCTGCTGGGGATCAGCTGGTTCACCTGGAACGTGTAGGTATCCGTCGCGCCACCGGCCGCCCTGGCCTGGATGCACAGGGTCACCGGGAAGCTGGTGCCCGGTTCGGGCGTCCAGGAGATCGCGCCGGCGCCGTCCAGCACGAACCCGTTGGGGACGGAGCCCCCCGAACCGCAGAGGGAGAAGGTGACCGGCGTGGCCGCGGTCACCACGCGCACCCGGCCGGATGGATTGTAGAGGTATGGGACGCCGGGCGCGGCCGAAGGGTTGGCGTCGTGGACGATGCGGATGTCGGTCCGGGAGATGACGGTGACCTGCACCTCCGCGGCGAGGGTGGAGTCGAACTGGTCCACCACCTCGGCGAGGGCGTCGCCCGGCCCATTGAAGATGAAGCCAGGGCTGAAGGAGCGGCGGCCCTGGTCCGAGGAGATGAAGCGGTACGTGCCCCCGTCCAGCGGCAGGAACGCGGGGAAGTCGCTTCCCCCCACGACATTCAGGGCCTTGAAGCCGACCGTGCCCGCGTACGCCGGAACCACGCCCCCGTTGCCGTCGATGGCCTCCACCGTCACCGGGAAGGGATCGCCCACCACCGCGTAGCTGGCGTCCGTGCCCGAACCCTGCGCCAGCAAGCGCAGGTCGGACGCCGGACCCGGGTAGGTGAACCTTCCGACCGGGCCCTCCGGGCCGACGTTGCCCGCGTTGTCCATCGACTGGACGAACATCGAGTACTGGTGCCCGGGGCTCACCGGGAACGTGCAGGAGTTGGCGACTACCTGGCAGGGGGGAAGGGCGCTCGGCGGCGACGAGGTGAAGCGCGCCCCGTAGAGGCGGATCCCGCTCGAGACCGGGCCCGGATCCACTCCGTTCCCCCAGGTCGCCCGCGCGGTCCCTCCGTTGAGGAGGCTGGCGGTGGGCGCGGCCGCGGGCGGCAGCGGGTCGGTGAGGTCCATCGTCAGCACCTGGGACTCGGGGCCGTGCGGGGAGGCATTCGCGGCCCTGTCGAAGGCGCGCACCCGGAGCTTCCAGTAGCCCTCGACGTCGTTGAAGATGTAGCTCCCGGGGACGTCCTCGACGGTGGTGTTCACGACGTGGTGCAGCTGCCAGCCGCCATCGTTCAGGCTGCCCTCCACCTCGTACCGGTCCAGCCCGGAGCCGCCGTCGTCGTGTGAGCCGTTCCACTGCACGCCCACGGGGAAGGCGACCTGCGGGAAGTTGAAGAACGGCTCCCCGGGAGAGGTGGGCGGCTCCGTGTCCGCAGCCAGGGCGATGGCCGCCAGCGCGGAGGAGAGGGCGAGGGTCTTGGGGGCCCAGGGGAAGCGGAGGGCGGGCTGGCGGGTCATCTCGGCGATGGGGGTGGACCGGTGGCCAGCCGGCGCGGGTGGGAGTCTACCAGGGAGGTGAGCTCGGAGGCGACACGAGCCTCCCCAGGTGCCTAGAATCACTTCCCATCCTGTTTCCCCGGATGTCGCGACCCCTACTCTGCCATCTGCTGTCCTGGGCCCTGGCGGGCGCCGCCTTGGCGCAAGACCCCGCGGCGTCGCTCCGCGGACAGACCCGCGTCGAGCTGGACCTCAGCCTCGCCAACCGCGACTCCGGCCAGAGGG
>DATBSS010000058.1:0-2046 GCA_036559665.1 Myxococcaceae bacterium | reverse complement strand
CAGGACGGGCAAGCCTCCGCCAGCGGGCGGTCCCAGGCGGCGAACGAGCAGTCAGGGTAGCGGTGGCATCCGTAGAAGATCTTGTTGAACCGGCTCCGGCGTTCGGTGAGGTAGCCGATCTTGCATTCCGGGCACGCGATGCCGATGGAGATGGGCTTGGAGTTCTTGCACTCCGGGTAGCCGGAACAGGCCAGGAACCGCCCGAAGCGCCCGCGCTTGACCACCATGGGCCGGCCGCACTTGTCGCACTTCTCGTCGGTGGTCTCTTCCTTCTCCGGGACGATGGTCCCGTCCAGCTCGCGCTTGAAGTCGCGGGTGTTCTTGCACTCGGGGTAGCCGGTGCAGGCGAGGAACTCGCCCATCTTGCCCCACTTGATCACCATGGGGCTGCCGCACTTGTCGCACTTGATATCAGTGGGCTCCTCGTACTGCTTGACGTTCCGCATCTCGACCTCGGCGCGGTCGAGCGACGTCTTGAAGGGCCCATAGAACTCGGCGAGCACCTGCTGCCAGTCCGCCTTCTCCTCGGAGATGGCGTCCAGCTTCTCCTCCAGGCCGGCGGTGAACGTGGCGTCCATCTCCACGGGGAAGGAGTGCACCAGCATCTCGTTGGTGATCTCCCCCAGCCGCGTGGGCCGGAAGCGGCCCTCCAGCTTCTCCACGTACTTCTTGTCCTGGATGGTGGAGAGGATGGCGGCGTAGGTGGACGGCCGGCCAATGCCGCGCTCCTCCAGCTCCTTCACCAGCGACGCCTCGGAGAAGCGGGGCGGGGGCTGGGTGAAGTGCTGCTCCGAGCGGGGCGCCCCGTTCTGGAGCTGGAGCCGTTCGCCCAGGGTGAGCTCCGGCAGCACGCCGCTGGATTCGGCGGCCTGGGGCTCCTCCTCGCCGGCCCTCTGGGCCTTGGCCTTGTCCGCCGCCTCGTCCTCGGTGAGGGTGGCGCCGTAGACCTTGAGGTAGCCGGGGAACTTCAGGGTGGAGCCGGAGGCGCGGAACAGGGCGCGGCCGGCCTCGATGTCCGCCGACGTCTGGTCGTAGACGGCCGGCTTCATCTGGCAGGCCACGAAGCGGTTCCAGATCAGCTCGTACAGCCGGAGCATGTCCGGGTCGGTCTGCTCCAGGAACGGGCGCACCCGCTCCGGCGGGTACTCCAGCGAGGTGGGCCGGATCGCCTCGTGCGCGTCCTGGGCGCTCTTCTTGGTCTTGTAGACGATGGGCTCTTCCGGCAGGTACTCCGCGCCGTAGCGCTCGCCGATCATGGCCCGCACCTGGGTCACCGCGTCGGCGGACACGCGCGTGGAGTCGGTGCGCATGTACGTGATGAGCGCGACCTGCCCCTCCTCGCCCAGCGGCACGCCCTCGTAGAGCCGCTGCGCCAGGGTCATCGTCTTCCTGGCGGTGAAGGAGAGCCGGTTGGCCGCCTCCTGCTGCAGCTTGGAGGTGATGAACGGCGCGGAGGGGTTGCGGCGGCGCTCGCGCTTGTCGATCTTGGAGACGGTGAAGGGCTGCGCCTTCAGCTCGTCCACCAGCGCGCGCGCGGCGTCTCCGGCCGTAATCTCGGGTTTGTGCCCGTCCACCTTGTACAGGCGGGCGGCGAACGGCGGCGGGTTGTTCCCGAGCAGGTCCGCCTCGATGGTCCAGTACTCCTGGGGGACGAAGATCTTGATCTCCGCCTCGCGCTCCACCACCAGCCGCACCGCCACGCTCTGCACCCGGCCGGCGGAGAGGCCGCGCTGGATCTTCTTCCAGAGCAACGGAGAGATCTGGTACCCGACCAGCCGGTCCAGGATGCGGCGCGCCTGCTGCGAGTCGTAGCTGGGGCGGGAGAGCTGGCCGGGCTGGGCCATGGCCTCCTGGATCGCCTTCTTGGTGATCTCGTTGAACATCACCCGGTACGTGGACGGGTGCTTCATCTCCTCGGCAATGTGCCAGGCGATCGCCTCGCCCTCGCGGTCGGGGTCGGGGGCGAGGTAGACCATCGACGCGCCCTTCGCGGCCTTCTTCAGTTCGGAGAGGGCGTCCCCGCGGCCGCGGATGGTCTGGTAGAGC
>DATBSS010000057.1:0-5088 GCA_036559665.1 Myxococcaceae bacterium | reverse complement strand
AGGAACGGCAGGTTGACGTCGGTCTCCATCATCGAGGAGAGCTCGATCTTCGCCTTCTCCGCCGCCTCCTTCAGGCGCTGGATCACCATCTTGTCCTTGGAGACGTCGATGCCGGCGTCCTTCTTGAACTCGGTGATCAGCCAGTCCATCACCCGCAGGTCGATGTTGTCGCCGCCCAGGTGGGTGTCGCCGTTGGTGGCGAGCACGTCCACCACGTTCTCGCCCACCTCCAGGATCGAGATGTCGAAGGTGCCGCCGCCGAAGTCGTAGACGGCGATCTTCTCGTCCTTCTTCTTGTCCATCCCGTACGCCAGCGCGGCCGCGGTGGGCTCGTTGACGATGCGGCGGACGGTGAGGCCCGCGATCTCGCCGGCGTCCTTGGTGGCCTGGCGCTGGGCGTCGTTGAAGTACGCCGGGACGGTGATCACCGCCTCGGTGACCTTCTCGCCCAGGTAGTTCTCCGCCGCCCGCTTCAGCTTGAGCAGCACCTGCGCGGAGATCTCCGGCGGCGAGTACTGCTTGCCGTCGATGTCCACGCGCGCGTCGCCCGAGGGCCCCTTGACGACCTTGTAGGGGACCAGCGTGGTCTCCTCGCCGACCTCCTCGTACCGCCGGCCCATGAAGCGCTTGATCGAGTAGACCGTCCGCTCCGGGTTGGTGATCGCCTGGCGCTTGGCTACCTGCCCCACCAGCCGCTCGCCGTCCTTCGTGAAGGCCACGACGGACGGCGTCAGGCGGCTCCCTTCCTCGTTCGTGATGACCTTGGGCTCCCGCCCTTCCATGACCGCGACCACGCTGTTGGTCGTCCCCAGGTCAATGCCAATGATCTTCGCCACGAGTGCTATCCTCCTGAAAGCCCTGAGCTTTTTGCGTGCTGCCCGACGAAGACCAACCTAACCACCGGGACTTACGTGTCAAACCACGGCTACCAGGGCTTGTAGTGACCGGTGCGTAACACACTACGCGCACCTGCCACCGCGCCGCGCCATCTGACAGCGTCAAGTCCGCTGCCCCTCCTGCTGAACATGTCGAATTTGTTACCGATGGGTGCCCGTTCCAAGTCTGGGCGGCGTGGCCGGAAAGATGCAGTGTGTCAGGCCCGTCGTGCTGCATCGCGTTGGGACGCGTCGTCAACCGACGGGGGCCGAATGTACGAGCAGACCGCGCGGAACCGGGACCTGCGGGTGGTGCCACCACCATCTGCGCGGGCCGAGGCGGACTCCAGGGTGGCGGTGCTGCTGAACGCGAACGCGCGGCGGGTGACCTCGAAGACGGTCCGGTCCCTCCAGCACGTGGTGCCGGACGAGGACCTGTTCCTCTCCCGGTCTTCGCTGGACGCGCGCCGGATCGCCCAGGCCGTCCTGGATCGGCGGTACCACACGGTCTTCTGCGGCGGCGGCGACGGGACGTTCATGGGGTTCGTGAACCACGTCCTGGCGGAGCTGGAGCTGCGCAACCAGCACCACTACCAGCGGCCGCCGCGGTTCGGCGTGCTGCGGCTGGGGACGGGGAACGCGCTGGCCAACCTGGTGAACGCCTCGCATCCCCGCAGGGACGGCGTGCTGGACGACGTGCTGCGCGCGCGCGCGGGCGAGGTCCCCGGCTACCGGCGGGTGGAGCTGTTCCGGGTGGACGGCAAGCGGACCATGTTCGCGGGCGTCGGCATCGACGGGCAGATCATCAACGACTACAACGCGGTCAAGGAGTCGCTGGGCCGCGGCGCGCTCAAGGGGCTGATGACCGGCGGCGGCGGGTACTTCGCCTCGGTCGCGTTCCGGACGCTCCCCCACTACATCGCCCACTCCGCGAAGAAGGACATGGAGCTGTACAACGGCCGCGGCGTCGCCTACCGCCTGGGGCGGGACGGCAACCCGGTGCAGGAGTTCCAGCCCGGCGAGCTGATGTTCCGCGGGGCGGTGCGGCTGGCGGCCGCCGGCACCATGCCGTTCTACGGCTTCGGCCTCCGCGCGTTCCCGTTCGCCGGCACGCGCCGCGGGATGATGCACCTGCGGCTGCTCCAGTGCTCGACCACGGAGATCCTCACGCACCTCCCCGGGTTCTGGGCGGGCCGGTACTTCACGCCGACCATGGGCGAGTTCATGGTCTCCGAGGCGACGATGCGCTTCGACGGCACCATGCCGCTGGAGGTCGCGGGCGACGCGTGCGGCTACCAGTCCGAGCTCCACCTCGAGATGTGCCCGGAGCAGGTCGAGCTGGTGGACTACACCGGCTCCGTGCACTGAGCCTCAAGGAAAGCGGCCGGAGGCCGCCGCATCAGCGTCCCCTGGGCTCGGGGACTGAGATTCCGCGCACCGGCCTGACGCGCTCGCGTCACACGCCTGCCACGGCCGGCGTATAAAGCGTCACCTCATGGCGCGCGTGCTGGTGATCGAGGACGAGCCGGACCTCCGGCAGCTCCTCACCTACAACCTCCGCGAGGCCGGGCACGAGGTCACCTCGGCGGCGTCCGGGGGGGAGGGCCTCAAGCTGGCGCGCGAGCGCCGCCCGGAGGTGGTGCTCCTGGACCTGATGCTGCCCGACATCCCCGGCATGCAGGTCTGCCGCTCGCTCCGCGGGGATCCCGACCTGGGGTCCGGCCTGTCCATCCTCATCCTCACCGCCAAGGGCGAGGAGATCGACCGCGTCCTCGGCTTCGAGCTGGGCGCGGACGACTACGTCACCAAGCCGTTCAGCATGCGCGAGCTGCTCCTGCGCGTGCAGGCGCTCCTCCGGCGCGGCAAGGAGCCGGCCCCGGCCGCCGGGGAGAACGCCCGCGACACGGTGGAGTTCGGCTCGCTCCGCTTCGACCGCGCCGCCCACCGCGCGTGGGTGTCCGGCCGGGAGATCGAGCTGACCGCGCTGGAGCTCAGGCTGCTGGCGCTGCTGTATGACCGCCGCAACCGGGTGCAGTCGCGCACCATGCTGCTCAATGACGTCTGGGGCATCGACGCCGACGTCACCACCCGCACCGTGGACACCAGCGTGAAGCGGCTGCGCGAGAAGCTGGGCGGCGCGGCGGAGTACGTGGAGACGGTGCGCGGCGTCGGCTACCGCTTCACCGACCGGCCGCCGCCTCCCGGGGCGGTGGCGCCCGGCGAGCCATGACGCTGGGGCTGCGCGGGCGGCTGGCCCTGGCCGCGGTGGCGTGCGGGGCCCTGGGCGCGCTCGCCGCCGGAGCGTTCTTCTCCGGCGGCCTCCCCTCCTCCGGCGCCGTCCGGGCGCTCCTGGGCATCCTGGCGCTGGCCGTCGGCCTGTCGGGGCTGCTCCTGGCCGGCCTGGGCGCGCTGCGGCTGTCGAGCGCCGCCCGCGCCGTGACCGCCGCCGCCCGGCGGATGTCCGGGGGCGACCTGGAGGCGCGCGCGCGGGTGGTGGGCGCGGACGAGCTGGGCGACCTGGGGCGTTCGCTGGACGCGCTCGCGGAGGGGCTGGACTCCACGGTGAGCGCGCTGCGCTCGGAGCGCGACCTTCTGGGCGGCGTCCTCACCGCGATGAGCGAAGGGGTGATGCTGATCGCCGACGGGCGGGTGCGGATGATGAACCGCGCGCTCCGGCAGATGCTGCTCCTGGACTCCAGCGCGGTCGGCAAGCGCCCGCTGGAGGTGATCCGGCGGGCGGACCTGCAGGCCATCCTCGACCGCGCCCGCGCCGAAAAGGAGCCGGTGCTGGACGAGCTGGAGCTCCCCGGCCTCAAGCCGCGCCGGGTGCTGGTCCACGCGCTGAGCCTGGACCTGGACTCGCCCGCGCTGCTGGTGGTGCTGGTGGACGTGACCGAGCTGCGTCGGCTGGAGTCGCTCCGCCGCGACTTCGTGGCCAACGTCTCCCACGAGCTGCGCACGCCCATCGCCTCGGTCCGCTCCGCCGCGGAGACGCTGCGCACCGCGATACAGAAGGACCCGGCCGCCGCGCTGGGCTTCGTGGAGATGGTGGAGCGCAACGCGGACCGCCTGAACCGGCTGGTGGAGGACCTCCTGGACCTCTCGCGCATCGAGTCGCGCCAGTACCAGCTCTCCACCGAGACGCTGGAGATCGGCGCCGCGCTGGACCACGCCGTGGCGCCGTTCGCGGAGCGCGCGGTGCGCAAGGAGCTGTCGTTGAAGGTGGAGCGCGGGGAGCCGCTGCTGGCCCGCGCCGACCGCCGGGCGCTGGAGCAGGTCGTCTCCAACCTGGTGGACAACGCGGTGAAGTACTGCCCCGCCAGGGCGGAGATCCGCGCCCGCGCCACCCGCGAGCCCTCCGGCCAGGTCCGGGTGGTGGTGGAGGACACCGGCCCCGGCATCGAGGCCCGCCACCTGCCCCGCCTCTTCGAGCGCTTCTACCGGGTGGATGCCGGGCGCTCGCGCGACGTGGGCGGCACCGGGCTGGGCCTGTCCATCGTGAAGCACCTGGTGGAGGCGATGGAGGGCACTGTGGACGTCGCCTCTACACCCGGGAAGGGCACCGCGTTCTCGTTCACCCTGCCTGCCGCGTAAGACTTTCCGGCCTGTCATCAATCCGTCACAGGCGCTGCGCAGATTGCGCGCGCCATGATCGAGCTCGTACACCTGAAGCGGACGGTGGTGGGGCTGGCCCTCGCGGTCTCGGCCGGCGCGCTGGCCGAGGAACCGGCTCCGGCCAGTCCGATCGCCGAGATCCCCAAGAAGATCGCCGCGGGCACCAACGGCGTGTTCCAGCCCGGCATCCTCCTCCAGGGCTGGTACGTCTTCGACCGGACCAACGCGAGCGGCGCCACGCCCGCCGCCTACGCCAACACCTTCCGCGCGCGCCGCGCGGAGGTCGCCGCCAAGGGCGAGATCATCCCCGGACGCATCGCCTACTCCGTGATGTTCGACCCGGCCCGCGTGCGCGAGCCGGCGAACAGCACGCTCACCGATTCCGGCGGCGACACCGTCACCGTGAAGGCATTCCCGGCCGCGGGCGCCGTGTTCCAGGACCTCTTCATCACGTTCCTCCACCCATTCGCCGACGTGTCCATCGGCCAGTTCAAGATCCCGGTGAGCTGGGAGGGCTACAACTCCTCCGCCAAGATCGTCTTCCCGGAGCGCTCGCTTGCGGGCTCTGCCTACGGCGACAAGCGCGACCTCGGCATCC
>DATBSS010000056.1:0-10858 GCA_036559665.1 Myxococcaceae bacterium | reverse complement strand
GCCGTTCGACGCCATCTGCAACTTCGGCGTCACCGAGCACCTCCCCGACTACCGCGGCACCATCGCCCAGTACCAGCGGCTCCTCAAACCCGGCCGGAACATCTACCTGGATTGCTACTCCGGCGACCGCCACGGGATGAGCTCGTTCGTCACCAAGTGGGTCTTCGAGGGCAACACCTCGCCGCTGGCGCTGGACCGCTACTTCGCCGAGCTCGCCCGGACCGACTTCGAGGTGCTCTTCCTCCAGGACGACCGCCACAACTACTACCTGACCTGCAAGAAGTGGGCGGAAAATCTAGAGGCGGTGCAGCACCAGGTGACCACCAAGTGGGGCCAGCACCTGTACCGCCGGTTCCGGCTCTACCTCTGGGGCTCCGCCCGCGCCTTCGACGACCGGACGCTGGGCGCGCACCGGATGGTGCTCCGGAACTCCAAGGGACTCCACGCGCGCCGGAAGCTGTTCGGGCAATGACCCCGGCGCCCCCGGGTGACTACCCGCGCGCGGAGCCGTACTCGCGCGCGGAGGTCGCCGGCCACATCGCGGTGACCATCCCCAACGCGGTGGTGGTCCTCGCCGCCATCACCTGGCTCATCCGGCACCGCGACCTCGGCGCCTCCGCCTGGCCCTGGCTGGTGCCGGCCGCGTTCCTGGGCACCATGGCCGCCGACTTCGTCTCCGGCATCCTCCACTGGATGTTCGACACCTGGTTCGACGAATTCCGGCCCCAGGTTCGCCGTATGGTGGTGGTCGTCCGCGAGCACCACATCCGCCCGGGCGCGATACACCAGACCCGCTGGTATCACGACGCCGGGCCGCTCTCGGTGATCGCCCTGGGGGTCAGCCTGCCCGCGCTGCTCCCCATGGTCCTCCCCGGTCCGGCGGGGCCGTTCGGGTACGCCGCCGTCCTGGCCGGGGTGGTGACCGACCTCTGCATCGTGTTCATGCTCGAGTTCCACAAGCTGGGCCACCGGCCGCCCGCACGCGGGCCGCTGGGCTGGCTGCAGCGGGCCCACCTGATCTGTTCGCCGCAGCACCACGGCCGGCACCACGGCGGAAAACACGATTACAACTACTGCATTGTCCATGGGCTGGCCGACGTCCTGCTCAACCGGACCCGCTTCTGGCGCACCCTGGAGTCGATCATTTCCAGGTTGACCGGCGCACAGCCACGGCAGAACGACCGGATCTGGCTCGACAAGTATCGCCAGTAGGCTCTAAGCAAGTGGTCCTCCATGGACCTGTCGTTCACGCCCGAGCAAGTCGCCTTCCGCGCCGAGGTGCGCTCCTGGATCGCCTCCGCGCTTCCGCCGCACCTGGCCGCCAAGGCCGCCATCGACGCCCCGTTCGAGATGCCGGAGGTCATGGAGTGGCACCGCCTCCTCTACAAGAGGGGATGGATCGCGCCGAACTGGCCCAGGGAGCTGGGCGGGCCCGGCCTGGACGCCACCGGCCGCGCCATCCTGAGCGAGGAGCTGGAGCAGGCCGGCACGCCCGAGCTGAGCCCCTTCGGCATCAGCATGGTGGGCCCGCTGATCATCCAGTTCGGCACCGACGCGCAGAAGAAGCGCTACCTCCCGCCCATCCTCTCGGGTGACGAGGTGTGGTGCCAGGGCTATTCGGAGCCGGGCGCCGGCAGCGACCTCGCCGGGCTCCAGCTCCGCGCCGCTGACGACGGCGCCGGCCACTTCATCCTCAACGGCCAGAAGACCTGGACGACCTACGCGCAGTACGCGGACTGGATCTTCTGCCTGGTGCGGACCGACCCGAAGGCGAAGAAGCAGGAGGGGATCAGCTTCCTCCTGGTGGACATGAAGACGCCGGGCGTCACGGCGAAGCCCATGCTCACCATCGGCGGCACGCCGGCCTTCTGCGACACCTTCTTCGAGGACGTGCGCGTCCCGAAGGAGAACCTGGTCGGGCCGCTCAACGGCGGCTGGACCATCGCCAAGGCGCTGCTGGGCCACGAGCGCACGCTGATCGCCGCCATCGGCGGGTCCACCCGCGCCATCCAGAAGGTGAAGCGCATCGCCGCCGCCACGAAGAAGGACGGGAAGCCCCTGCTGGAGGACCCGGTCTTCCGCCACCGGCTCACCCGCCTGGAGATCCGGCTGCGGTCGCTGCGGATGGTCTACTACCGCGCCCTCGCCAGCGCGCAGCTCGGCCGCGCGCCCGGGCCGGAGTCGTCGCTGCTGAAGATCTGCGGCGCGGAGATCCTCCAGCAGATCTTCGAGCTGGCGATGGAGTCGATGGGGCTGGACTCGCTCGCCTGGTTCAGCCAGCCGCCCGTCGTCCCGCCCATCGAGCAGTACGTGCCGTCGCGCTACAGCTACCTCCGCGCGACGACCATCTACGGCGGCACCAACGAGGTGCAGAAGAACATCATCGCCAAGGCCATCCTGGGCCTCTGATCGGACTCCGAGACCATGAACTTCGACCTCGATCAGGACCAGGAGCTCCTCTCTTCCACCGCCGCATCCTTCGTGAAGCGCGCCTCGCCGCCGTCGCGCGTGCGCAAGCTGCGCGAGGACCCGCTCGGCTACAGCCCGGACCTCTGGCGGCAGATGGCCGAGATGGGCTGGCTGGGGATGCTGTTCCCGGAGTCGGCCGGCGGGCTGGGGCGCAGCTTCGTGGACGTGTCGCTCGTCCTGGAGCACCTCGGCGCGTCGCTGGTGCCGGAGCCGTTCGTCCCCTCGGTCATCCTGGGCGGGCTAGCCATCGCGCGCGCCGGCAGCGCGGAGCAGCACCAAAAGTGGCTGGCGCCGCTCATCGAGGGGCGCACCACGCTGGCGTTGGCCCACGATGAGCGTGACAGCCGCTTCAGCACCAGCCGCATCTCCACCCGCGCCGAGCGGGACGGCGACGGCTACCGGCTCCACGGCGAGAAGGTGTTCGTGCTCAACGGCCACGCCGCCGACTCCGTCGTGGTGAGTGCTCTCGCGCCGGCCGGCCTCTCGCTGTTCGTGGTGGATCGCGGGGCGCCCGGTTTGAAGGCCACGCCGGTGAGCACCATCGACGGGCGCCGCGCGGCGCTGCTGGCGCTGGACGGGGTGCGGATCGGCGCGGACCGGCGCCTCGGCGCCGAGGGCCAGGCGCTCCCGGTGCTGGACGAGGTGATGGACGTGGCCGCGGCGGCCGCCTGCGCGGAGGGCGTGGGCGTGGCGCGCGCGATGCTCCAGATGACGCTGGAGCACCTCAAGACCCGCGAGCAGTTCAACACGAAGATCGGTTCCTTCCAGGTGCTCCAGCACCGCGCGGTCGACATGTTCATCGAGACGGAGCTGGCGCGGTCCATCACCATCGCCGCCTGCATCAAGGCGGACGACAAGGACCCGGTGGAGCGGCGCGCGGCCACCTCCGCCGCCAAGGCGCAGCTCGCGATCAGCGGGCGCTTCGTCGCGTACCAGGCCATCCAGCTCCACGGCGGGATCGGCATCACCGACGAGCACGACATCGGCCTGTACTTCAAGCGCATGCAGGCGCTGAACACGCTCTTCGGCGACGAGGACCACCACGTCGCCCAGTTCGCGGCGCTGTCCCCGGCGCCATGAGCTGCTTCGAACTGGAGGAGCGCCCGGACGGCGTGGCCGTCGTCGCGGCCAACCGCCCGCCAGTGAACGCGATGTCGCCGGACCTCTGCGCGGAGCTGGAGCAGGTGGTCACCCGGCTGTCGGCGCGGGACGACGTGCAGGTGGTGGTCTTCGCCAGCCGCGTCCCGGATCACTTCCTGGTGGGCTTCGACCTGGACTTCCTGGCGGAGCGGCTGAAGCGTGGCTTCACCGACCGGGACATGGAGGAGCTGCGCGCCATCGCGCGGCAGGTCCACCGGACCATGGACGCCGTCGAGGCGATGCCGCAGCCCACCATCGCAGCCATCTCCGGCCACGCCGTGGGCGGAGGCGCGGAGCTGGCGCTGGCGTGCGATTACCGCTTCATGGCGGACGACGCGCGCTTCCGGATCGGCCTGCCCGAGGTGCTGCTGGGCCTGGTCCCGGCCGCGGGCGGCACGCACCGCCTGGTGCGCCTGCTGGGCCGGGGGGCGGCGATGCCGCTGCTGCTCGAGGGCCGGCGGCTCGCACCGGCGGACGCGTTGCGCCTGGGATTGGTCCACGAGCTCGCGCCCCGGGACGCGCTGCCCCAAGCAGTGGACGCGGCCTGCGCCCGGCTCCGGGCCGGCGGCCGGATGGCCCAGGCGATGGTGAAGCGCTGCGTGCGCGCTGGGATGGAGGGTCCGCAGGCCGGCAACTCGATGGAGGAGATGGCCTTCGGCGCCTGCGCCGGCAGCCAGGACGCGCGCGACCGGATCCTCGCCTTCCTGGAGCGGAGCAAGCGCGGCTAGACCGGCAGGCGGTTGCGGAGCCAGCTCAGGCCAATGCGCGCCTTGAGCGCCGCGCCCTGGAGCCAGGCGGGGCGGGCTCGCGTGACCAACGTCCCGTCGGCGAGCGCACGGCGGATGACCGCCCGGCAAATTTTCCCGCTCGACGTCTTGGGAATGGTCCCGCGCGGGACGAAGACCACCTCCGCGGGGGACGCGGCGAACGCCTTCGACACCGCGGCGCGGATCTCCGTCGCCAACTCTGGTGGAGGCTCGCCCGCCGTCTCGATGACCACCGCGAATTCACCGGCGCTAGCCAGCTGGACCGCCGCCGTGCATCCCTTCCGCACGCCGGGCAGCGCCTCCACCACCGCTTCCACGTCGGTGGGGGCGATCTTCCGCCCGCGGACGATGAGCACGTCGTCCGCGCGTCCCACCACGAACAGCTCTCCGCGGTGGAAGAAGCCGAAGTCGTTGGTGCGGATCCACCGCCGGTCGTCGCCCTTCACCCACGGACCGAAGGCCTTCTCCGTCAGGTCCGGCCGGTTCAGGTAGCCGCCGGAGATGCTGGGGCCCGTCACCGCCACCAGGCCGATCTCCCCCTCGGGACGCGGCTCGCCCGTCTCCGGGTCGATGACCTTGAGGTCGTGCCCCGGCAGCGCGCGGCCCACGCCCACCAGCGTCACGCCCTCCGCGCTCTCCTTCGCCGTGCCCTGCTCCAGCGCGGCGCGGTCGAAGGTCCGCTCCAGCACCGCCTCCCCCCGCCTCGGCGCGGAGGCGGCCAGCGTCGACTCCGACATCCCGTAGCAGGGGACCATGGCCGGCCGCTGGAATCCGAGCGGTTCGTACGTCTCCAGGAACCGGCGCATCACCTCCACGCGGATCGGCTCGGCGCCGTTGTACGCCAACCGCCAGCTCGACAAGTCCAACCCCGCGCGCTCCTCGTCGCTCACCTTCCGCACGCACAGGTCGAACGCGAAGTTGGGCCCGCCGCTGATGGTGGCGCGGTGATCGGAGATCGCGCGCAGCCACCGCCCCGGCCGCCTGAGGAACGCCTGCGGCTCCATCAGGATGAGCGAGTGGTCGTAGATGAGCGGCCGCAGGAACCCGAGCAATCCCATGTCGTGATACATCGGGACCCACATGCACATCGCGTCGCCTTCGCCGTCCTGGGCGTCATGGCAGAGCGCGTCGAGGTTGGCGAAGAGGTTCCGGTGGGTGACCACCACCGCTTTGGGGACCGTGGTGCTGCCGGACGTGCACTGGATGAACGCGGGGTCGCCGCCGTCTACCCGCTCGACCACGGACGTTCCGTTCGCCCGCAGCGCCTCCTCCAGCTCCAGCACCACCGGCTTGCCCGGGATGTCACGCTGGACCAGCTCCAGGATCTGCCGCACCTCTCGCGCGACCACCAGGCCGGCCGGTTGGACGGTGCCGAGGATGCCTCTCAGGTTGCCCAGGTAGTGATCGATCCGATCGAGCGACGCGGGCGGGTAGAGCGGCACCGGCACGATGCCTGCGGCGGTGGCGCCCAGGAACAGCCGCGCGAAGTCCAGGTTCGACCGGAGCAACATCGCCATCCGGTCGCCCGCCTTCAGCCCCAGCGCCCTCAGGTTCCCGGCGATGGCCCCCGCCTGCGCGGCCAGCTCGCTGACCTTCACCACCTCGTCGTCCCCGGGCCGCCCCTTGAGGAAGCGCACCGTGCCGCGGGCCTCCCGCGCGCGCGATTCGAGCATCGCGCCCAGGCTCTCGAACGGCGGCGCCATCACGCGGCCCCGTCGAGGAGCTTCTTGGCGGTGCGGAGATCCTCCGTTTCGAACCCCTCCTGGAAACGGGAGAACACCGCCTCCAGCTCGCGCCGCTCTTCGACTCCTCCGCCGCGCTCGCGCGCCCACCGGTACCGGGTCGAGCACAGGCGCAGCTCCGGCCCCAGCGCCCCCTGGGTGCGCGCCACCGACAGCCCGTGGGCCAGCCACTTCTCCGCCACGGCCGGGTCGGGTGGCTCGCTCGTCAAGGCGATCTCCGCCTGCAGGAGCGCGACGTTGGCGTCGTTCATCCGCTCCTCGGTCCGCTCGATCAGCGCGCGGCTGTCGTTGATCACCTCCTGCGCCTCCGGGATTCGCCCCGCGCGCCGGAGCGCGTCCGCCAGGAGCGGCAGCAGGTACGTCTGCCCGGAGATCGCCCCGGTCTTCCGCCACGCCTCGATGCCGGCGCGGATGTCGGCGATGGCTTCCTTCCCGCCGCCCAGGCGCGCGTTCGCGTAGCCGCGCTCCACGGTGGCCCACCCCACCCAGAGCGCGAACTTGTGCTCCTCGCACGCGGCCAGGGTGCGGGCGGCCATCTCGCGGATCCGCGCGTAGTCCCCGCGCTGCTGGAGCACCATCATCGCGTAGCACTCGGCGAAGACCAGGCTGTGCGCGTGCCCCAGCTCGCGGGCCAGCGCCAGCGCGTCCTCCGCCGACGACCGGGCGCGGTCCGGCAGCCCGAGGAGCTGGAACGTCCACCCCGCGTAGAGCCGCGCGATGACGCCGTGGTCCTGCCCGTACAGCAGCGCCTGCCCGCCGTGGGCGGCCCGGTCGTAGACCTGGATGCTGTGCTGGATGTAGCCGAGGGCGGTCTTGAGGTCGCCCGTGAGGAAGTAGCTGGTGCCGAGCGCGCGGTAGGCGGGCACCAGCGCGTCGGAGCCGTCCAGCCCCTCCGCCAGTCCGACCAGCTCCTTCGCCACGTCCAGCGAGGTGAGGATCTTCCCGGTGGACATGTGGCCCTGCCAGATGCCCAGCAGCGCGGTGACCAGGTCCTTCGAGCCGCCGGCGGCCTTGGTCAGCTCGCGCGCCCGCCCATACGTGTCGCGCACCTCCGGGGACGCGTAGCCGTGGGTGGCCATCACGGACGCGCCCATGGCGATCAGCAGCGAGAGCTCGCGCTTCGCCATCTGCTGGGCGCGCGGGTCGGCGCGGAGGAGGCGGAGCGCGTTGCCGAAGTGGTGCTCCGCCTCGTGATTGGCGGAGCGCCGGGCGGCGAGGTGTCCGGCCTTCTCCCAGTAGTCGAGCGCGCGCTCGGAGTCGCCGGCCTCGGCGAAGTGGTGCGCCAGGACTTCCGGCTGCAGCTCCGCCTGCTCCTTGAGGTGCTCCTGGAGGAGGATGGCGACGATGGCGTGGTACTGCTGGCGCCGGGCCTTCACCAGGGAGTAGTACGCGGCGGCCTGGATGAGCGCGTGCTTGAAGCTGTAGTTGCGCGAAGGCTCGCCGTGCTCGTGCGCCTCCCAGGACACCAGGAAGCCCTGGTCCACCAGCCGGTCGAGCGTGTCCCCCAGCGCGCCGCCCGCCAGCTGCGCGGCCCGCTTGATCAACCCCTTGTCGAACGAACGCCCCAGCACCGCGGCGATCTGCAGCACCTCGCGCTCGCCCGGGTCGAGGGTGTCGAGGCGGGCCAGGAGCAGCTCGTTGAGCGAGGCGGGGACGGTGACGGGGCCGTCCTGGGTGCCGGACGCCTCGGCGCCCGCGTTCATCACCGTCCGGGTCAGCTCCTCGATGAAGAGGGGGATGCCGTCGGTGCCGGCCACCAGCACCTTCACCACCTCCCTGGGCAGGCTGCCGCGGGAGAGCGCCTCCACCAGCACCGACGCCTCTCCCTGCGAGAACCGCTCCAGGGAGATGTGCTGGAGGTGCGGCGCCTCCCGCCACGGCGGCTTGAAGGTGGGGCGGTGGGTGAGCAGCACCAGCATGCGCGCGGTGGGGACGCGCTCGAACACCACGTTCAGGAACTCCAGCGTCGACGGGTCGAGCCAGTGGAGGTCCTCGACCACCAGCAGCACCGGGCGCCGCTCGGTCGTCCGCCACAGCAGCGAGGCCAGCGCCTGGAGCGTCTTCGCCTTCACCTGCGCCGGCGAGGCCGCGGCCGGGATGGGGGCGTAGCGCGGCTGCGTGGGGATGCCCAGCAGCGACGCGAACAGCGGGACGTGCTCCGCCAGCGGCAGCCCCAGCCCGGCCAGGCCCTGCTCCAGCCGCTGCAACCGGGTCTCGGGCGGCTGGTCGCGCTGGATGCCCATGGAGCGCGAGAGCAGGGTGATCAGCGGGAACAGCGCGGAGTTGCTGCTGTGCGGCCACGCCTGGCAGGTCATGTGCGTGGCGTCCTGCGCCGCCACCTCCCGCTTCAGCGCATGCACCAGCCGCGACTTGCCGATGCCGGCGTCGCCTTCCACCAGCACGAAGCTGCCCTGGGAAGCGCAGGCGCGGGACCACAGCCCTCGGAGCCGCTCCAGCTCGGCGGCGCGGCCCACCAGGGACTCGTGCACGGGGGAGGAACCCTCGAACCGGCTCTCGGTGAAGGTCTCGCGCTCGACCAGGTGGAGCTTGGACGCGGACTGGAAGCCCGGCCCGGGGGCCACCTCGGCGGTGGCGAAGGCGCCGCTCAGCAGCGTCTTCACCCGCGGGCTGACCAGGACCTGGTGGGGCCCGGCGAGCGCGCAAATGTCCTCGGCCACCCGCGGCACCTCGCCCTGGATGGCGGTGATGCCGGACCAGTCGTCGCCGCCGCCGACGATGGCCTGGCCGGTGTGGATGCCCACGTGCGCGCTGGGCGTTCTCACCTGGGCGGTGATGCTGAGCGCCGCCCGCACCGCGCGCTGCGCGTCGTCCTCATGGGCCACGGGGTAGCCGAAGCAGGCGAGGAGCTTGCCGCCGGTGGACGAGATGACCCGCCCGTTCGAGCGCGTCACCGCGTCCTCGCAGATCCGGTGGAAGGCGCGGTGCGCGGAGCCGACCGCATCCACGTCCTGGTCGCCCGCATCGCCGCCGCCGGCCAGCCGCCCCAGCGTGCAGCAGACCACGGTGACCTGCCGCCGCTCCGCCGGCATCGGCCGCGGTCTCGGCACCGGCGTGGGGTTCCCCAGGGACTCGTGCTGGATCCGCTCCAGCGCGGCGATCAGCTCGGCCACCGTCTGGAAGCGGTCTTCCGGGCGCTTGGCCAGCGCGCGGCGGATGACGGCCAGCGCCTCCTCCGGCACCCCCAGCGACGAGGCCTCCGGCAGCGGCACCGGGTCGGGCGACAGCGTGCGCTCCCGGACGACGCCCACCGGAGCGCCCTTGTACGCGGGCTCGCCGGTGAGGAGGGCCAGGTAGATCATCCCCAGCGCCCAGATGTCCGTGCAGGCGTCCTGCGGCTGCCCGCGCCACTGCTCGGGGGACATGTACGTGGGCGTCCCGGCGGCGAGCATCAGGAGGTCCGGCGTCCACGCCTCGTCGCCGTCGGAGAAGCCCGGGTCGAACCAGACCAGGCCGAAGTCCAGAACCTTCGGCTTGCCGTCGGCGCGGATGAAGATGTTCGACGGCTTGAGGTCGCGGTGGATGATGCCGCGCTCGTGCGCGTGGCGGACCCCGCGCGAGATGTCGAGCAGGATGGCGGTGGCGCGCCCCAGCGGCGTCCGCTCCCCCAGCAGCAGGTCCAGCGGCTTGCCGTCCACCAGCTCCATCACGATGAACGGGATGCCCGACCAGGTGCTGATGTCGAAGATGCTGACGATGTTCTCGTGGTTGAGCCGCGCCACCGCCCGCGCCTCGTTGCCCAGGATGAACGCGGTGCGGTCCTTCTGGGAGGGCGCGGAGAGGAGGAACTTCACCGCCACGTCGCGGTGGAGCCGCCGGTCGCGGGCGCGGAAGACCACGCTCATCCCACCTACGCCCAGCCGCTCCACGATCTCGAACCGGTCCTCCTCGCCGATACGGTCGCCCTGGTGGGGGCAGATGGCGTCAAGGTGGTCCAACAGCTGCTGCTTGGAGCTGGACTGGCCTGCAATCTTCTGGATCCACGTGGAGTAGAGCCCGGACTCCGAGTCGGGGTCGTCGTCGTCGGGCGGATCAGAACTATCCATGGGAGCCGCGGTGAAGCTGAGGGTCCTGTGAAGTTACCATTTCACCGGAAGCGTGAAATGCCCCCTTCTGCCGCAGCACGTCACAAACGGACGGAAGGCGACACTATCCAGGGGACATGGAGCGCGACCACCACAGCTTCTCGTACCAAGCGCCGTTCCGGCCTCCGCGTGAGGTCCGCCCTCCGGCCGCGCGCCGGCGACGGATGCGCGCGCCCGCCACCCGCTTGCGTCCGGCGCGCCGGGACCTCGGCCCCGCGCGGACGAATTCGCCGAACTCGCCGAGGAGTGCCTAGACCTCGGGGGGGATCAGCCCGCGCTCGACGGCGAGCTTGCGGAGCTGGTCCTTGATGCGGTGGAAGTTCTGGCGGAGCGCGGCGGCCTTGCGGCGCACCACATCCTCCGTCATCGGCGCCTCGCCGTCGTCCATGATCCGGGCGATCTCCGTCCAGGCCATCTTCTGGTTGATGCGGAGCAGGAGGACGATCTGGTCGTTCGCGTCCAGCGTCTCCCGGAGCTCGATGAAACCGTCCTTCACGTCGGTCTTCAGCCAGGGACTGGTCGCGGTCCGGCTGTCGTTCGGTTTCTCCGGCGAGACGGGGCTGCTCACCGGCTGCTCCCGCCGCCTGGGCGAATGCATGTACTTGTGGAGGGCTGCGCGGAGCAGGTGGTAGCCCCA
>DATBSS010000055.1:0-3607 GCA_036559665.1 Myxococcaceae bacterium | reverse complement strand
CCTTCTGTGGGGCCAGGGCCTCACCCGGGTGCCGGTGTCGCGGCGGCCGAAGGTGGCGGTGCTCTCCACCGGCGACGAGCTGTGCCCCTTCGACCAGCCGGAGCCGGGGAAGGTGGTGGACACCAACGGGCCCTCGCTGGCGCTGGCGGCGAAGCGGTTGGGCGCGGTGGTGACGCCGCTGGGCATCGCCCGCGACGCGCGCGAGGACGTGCTGGACCGGCTCCGCCCGGCGCTCGGCTTCGACGCGGTGATCACCTCCGCCGGCGTCTCGGTGGGTGAGCGGGACGTGGTGAAGGACGCGCTCCTCGAGATGGGCGTGGAGATGGGCTTCTGGCGGGTGGCGGTGAAGCCGGGCAAGCCGCTCGCCGTGGGGCGGAAGGCGCGGACGGTCTTCTTCGGGCTGCCCGGCAACCCGACCTCCTCGCTGGTCTCCTTCGAGCTGTTCGTCCGCCCCGCCCTGCGCCGCATGCAGGGCCACGCGGCCGTCGAGCCGGCGCGCGTGCCGGGGCGGCTGGAGGTGCCGCTCTCCAAGCCGCCGGGCCTCACGCACTACGTCCGCGCCACCGTCGAGCTCCGCGACGGCGAGCTGCGCGCGCGCCCGCTGGCCTCCCAGACGTCGGGGGCGCTCCAGTCCGCCGCGCTGGCCACCCACCTCATCGAGCTCCCGTCCGAAGGCACGCACTTCGCGGCCGGTGAAGCCGTCGTCCTGCTGCCCGTCTCATGGGCGGGGTGACGCCCGCCGTGACGCAAAGTGACGAAACCCACCGGGACGATGGGCATCTGAGCGTTGACAGAGGCAGCACTGCTCCGTTTGATTCGGCAGGAACACCCACAATGTCCGACCGACCTCAAGTCCTACCGACCCGAAAGCCTGGGCACCTCCTGGAGCGCTACTCGGAGACCGAGCTTCCCACCCACCGCGGCAACTTCCGGGTGGTGGTGTTCCGCGAGAAGCGCACCGGGCGCGAGCACCTGGCGATGGTGCGGGGCGACGTGCAGGGCAAGGAGGGCGTGCCGGTCCGGCTGCACTCCGAATGCCTCACCTCGGAGGTGCTGGGCAGCCTGAAGTGCGACTGCCGCGCGCAGCTGGACCGGGCGCTGGACCTCATCGCGCAGACGGACTGCGGGGTGGTGGTGTACCTGCGCCAGGAGGGCCGCGGCATCGGCCTGGGCAACAAGATCAAGGCGTACGCGCTGCAGGCCAAGGGCGCGGACACCTACGAGGCGAACCGGATGCTGGGCTTCGCCGACGACCTGCGCACCTACGACGTGGCGGCGGAGGTACTGCGGTCGCTGGGCGTGCGGTCCGTGGACCTGATCACCAACAACCCGCTGAAGATTGCCGGGCTGGTCGAGGAAGGCATCCCCGTCTGCCGCAGAATCCCGTCGCGGACCGAGCACAATCCGCATAACGTCGGTTACCTGCGAACGAAGCAGGAGCGTGCGGGGCACCTGATTGAGCTCTTCCCTGAGGACGACTCGGAGGCCAGCGTCGGCTGAGAAGCGCCGATCGAAGGCGAGGTCCGCGCGTCCCTCCGCACGGAGCGGGCCGCAGGAGAAGCGCGAGGCGCGCGCCGCCGACTTCCACGTGAAGTTCTGGGGCGTGCGCGGCTCCATCCCGGCGCCTGGAGCGACCACCAGGCGTTACGGAGGCAACACTCCGTGCGTGGAGGTCCGCTGCGGCGACCAGCTGCTGATCTTCGACCTCGGCTCGGGCGTGCGCGCGCTGGGGCAGGCGTACCGGCCGCCGCTCAAGGGCCACATCTTCCTCTCGCACTACCACTACGACCACCTGCAGGGGATGCCGTTCTTCACCCCGATGTTCGTCCCCAGCAACCAGTTCACGATCTACGGGCCGACGCGGTCGGGGAAGACGGTGCAGGAGATCCTCTCCGGGCAGATGCAGCAGCCGTACTTCCCGGTCACCGCCGAGATGGTGTTCCGCGCCAAGGTGGACTACCGGCCGTTCGAGGCGGGGATCGAGGCGCAGGTCGGCGAGGCGAAGGTCACCGCGGTGGAGCTGAACCACCCGGGCGGGAACCTGGGGTACCGGGTGGACTACAAGGGCCACTCGGTCGTCTACGCCACGGACATCGAGCACGGATCGGTGGAGATCGACGCGCGGCTGGCGGAGTTCGCGCACGAGACGGACCTGCTCATCTACGACGCCATGTACACCGAGGACGAGTACCGCGGCCGGGTCGGCGCGCCGAAGCTGGGCTGGGGCCACTCCACCTGGCAGGCGTCCGTCGAGGCCGCGGACCGCGCCCGCGCGAAGACCCTGGTGCTCTTCCACCACGAGCCCATCCGCGACGACGCGGGCATGGACGCGTTGCTCCGCGACGTGAAGCGCCACCGCCCGGAGGCGATCGCCGCCCGCGAGCTGCAGATCATCAACGTGGTGTGAGCCGTCAGGGCTCCTGCGCGTGGAGGTCGCGGATGGCCCTGGCGATGTCCGGCTGCTGCGGGACGGAGGCCATCTCCAGCGGGTCGGCCAGGCCGATGCCGGGGAGGAACTTGCCGGCCAGCAACCGGGGGGGCGCGAGCAGCTGGTAGAAGAGCTCCTCCACCGTCCGGCGGAGCAGGTGCTCTCCGAAGTTGGTCACCTCGGTGTCCTCGTTCACGAAGAGCACCTTGCCCGTCTTCGCCACCGACGCGCGGATCGCTTCCCAGTCGTAGGGCCAGAGCGTGCGGAGGTCGATGACCTCGGCGGAGATCCCCTCCTCCGCCGCCGCGTCCGCCGCCTTCTTGCACAAGGGCAGCGTGCGCCCGTAGCTGACCACCGTGAGACCGGTCCCTTCGCGCACCACCTTCGCCTTCCCCAGCGGCACCTCGTACCCGGTGAGCGCGGGCCACTGCGGTGCCCACCTGCTGCGGTCGGCCGGCGGCGGCGGCGCGTCGATCAGCTTCGAGAGCTGCTTGTCGTCGCCCGGCTCGCCGGGGATGAGCTCTTCGCCGCGCTGGCGCAGCAGCGCCTTGGGCGGCAGGTACATCACCGGGTTGTCCTGCTTGCAGGCGGAGAGCATCAACCCGTACGCGTCCAGCGGCGTGGACGGCATCACCACGAACCAGCCGGGGATGTGGGTCATCGTCGCGTCGAACGAGTGCGAGTGGTAGACGCTCCCGCGGATCCCGCTGCCCACGATGGTCATCACCACCATGGGCAGGTTCCAGTCGCCGTTCGACGACCAGCACGCGTTCCCCGCCAGCTTCAGCAGGTCGATGGTGTTGTAGATGTAGTCGCAGAACTGGATCTCGGCCACCGGCCGCTGGCCGGCGAGCGCCAGCCCGATCGCGGTGCCGATGATCCCGCGCTCGTCCAGCGGCGAGTTCCACGCCGTCTTCAGCCCCTGGGTGGCGGTGAACGCCCCGCCCAGCGGCGGGCCCACGTCCTCGCCGAAGACGTCGGTGACGCCGAGGTTCTCCTCGGCGTAGTGGAGGGCCATCCGGATCGCCTGCGCCATGCTGGCCATCAGCGCTTCCCCCCTTCCCAGTACACGTGCCGCCAGATGCTCTCCGGCGACGGCAGCGGCTCCTCGCGTACCTGGCGCGCCAGCTCCGCGATCTCCTCCGTCCAGCGCTTGCGGGCGGCGTCCATCTGCTCGCG
>DATBSS010000054.1:0-4682 GCA_036559665.1 Myxococcaceae bacterium | reverse complement strand
ATTCCAGATCCACCAGGGCCCCCCTACGAGCGGCGAACCCCGGCTCGCCGCGTGGCTGTCATTCGTTGAGCCGGAGTGGGACTCTTCTTTGCCGCGAGAGACGCTCGTCATCAGCCTCGTCCTCTCCGAGAGGACCGTGCGCCTGGCGGAGATGCTCCTCCGCAAGTGGATGAACCCAGAGACCACCCGTGAAGGGATGAAGTCGTTCATCGCGGAGCACGCACCCGAGCGCCCGCCCTCGGATCCTGGCGAATGACGCCAGAAGCAAGCCCTCACAGCTTCGAGAACCGCCCCAGCGCGTCGCGCAGGCGCGCGTGCAGGTGCGGGACGTGGCCGGGCACGGTGACCGCCCTCGTCCGGGACAGCACCTCCGGACGGCGCAGGCGCGACCTGGTCAGCATCAGCTGGAAGTCGAAGAAGAACAGCGAATCGGTGTGCGTGATGATGAACATGTTCACGCACCGCTCCACCGAGTCGCGGACGCGTCGCGGCTCCTCCGGCGCGTCGCCCCGCCTCGCCACCCGGATGTGGCCGAAGCGGGCCTCGAACAGGCGCAGGTTCTGCTCCAGCACCTGCACCACCTGGTGCCCGAACTCCGGCGCCACGAACAACCGCAGCGCGGAGGCGGTCCCATCCGCGTTGTTCGCCAGCAGGTCCACCATCAGTTCGGTGGAGGTGGCGCTCACCTGCGAGTCGCCGAAGAAGTGGGCGCCGTCCATCAGATCTGTGCCGCCAGCGCGCTGAAGGGCACGCACAGCTCGCGGGAGGCTCCGTACGCCGGCGCCCAGCCGCACTGCACCGCCTCCGAGTTCACGAAGCCCGCCAGCGCGCGGAACAGCGCCCGCTCCCCGCCCAGCCGCTCCGCCCACAAAAGGCCCCGCGGCGACAGGTTGGGCACCTCCAGCCCCAGGTCCTCCGCTCCCCGCGCCACGGCCGCCCCCTGCTCGCGCACCCGCCACGGCACCTGCAGCGGCGCAAAGCGCGTGTGCCGGTGCGCGGTGACGCAGCCCTCGTCCTCCACCACCGTCGCGCACAGCGGCAGCTCGCGCGCGTTGAACACCAGCTTCACCGGGCAGCGGTGCGGGTCGTACCCGCCCTGGAGCCGGTGGTCGCCGCGCGGGATCAGCCGCCGATCCAGGTAGCACCAGGCGCGCGCCGAGGCGGGGAGGCCGTGGCGGTGCCGCTCGCCCGCGTAGCGGAAGAAGGGCCGCACGTTCCGGGCGCTCACCTCCGGCGACGTCCTCCGGGAGAACCGCTTCAGCTCGCGCAGCTTGCCGGCCAGCGCCGCCGGGATGCCGTGCGCCTGGGCGAACGCGTCCAACTCCTCCTCCGTCGAGGCGAGGAACGCGCCCACCCGCGCCAGCAGCCGGTCCGGGTCCTCGTCCACCAGCAGCTCGTCGAAGCGGGTCTTCAGCCCGGGGAAGCTCACCGGCACCAGGGTGGAGATCGGCTCGCCCTCCGAGCGCCAGGCGTCCTCCAGGCGGCGGGCCGAATCCGGCACGGGACGCAGCAGCCACTCCGGGGCCTCGGGCCCCAGCGGCCCCGGCGTGCCGCCCCGCGCCCGGTACCGGCTCGCCGGCGCCGCGGCGTCGCGCTCGCGGGACGTCCAGGCGCTCACGCAGGTGCGCACGCGGGTGCCCTCGAATGCGCCCTGGCCCAGCTCCAGCACCTCGCGCAGCGCCAGGGTCTCCAGGAGCGACCGGCGCACCGGGGCGTAGAGGAACGCGTCCAGCAGCGTGGCAGAGGTGACGAAGGCCAGCGCGCCGCGGCGGTGCTGCAGGCGCCGGGCGGCGAGGAGGAGGAAGAACGCGTAGTCGTCGCGCAGCGAGGTGCCCGGGGGGAGGGCGAAGCGTTCGGGGAGCAGCCGCCGGAGCGCCGTGTAGGCCTCCGCGTCCTTCAGCACCGGGGATGTGCCGTTGTACGGCGGGTTGCCGATCCACAGCTCGAACGCGCCCTCGGGCACGCGCGCCAGCAGCCCCTCCAGCCCGCCGCGGAGCGCGTCGCCCTGGAGGACGGTGGCGCCCGGCACCCGCGCGCGGCAGTGCGCCGCGATGGAGGGAGACAGCTCCAGCCCCAGCAGCGCCGCGCCGGGGAAGGTGCGCGACGCGCCCGACAGGAACGCGCCCGCCCCACACGCGGGGTCGATCACGGCCAGCGGCACCGAGGGCGGCACCAGCGGGCGCACCAGCTCCAGCACCTCGTCCACCAGCGGCGCGGGCGTGAAGTAGACGCCCTGGGCCCGGCGATCTACCTCCGGGAACGCGGCCTCCGGCGCCTCCTCCCCGCGTACCGTCGCCGCACCCAGCGTCATCGGCGGCGCACCGTACCCATCGCCGGATCCCCTGTCGAGCGCCGCGCGCCCCGCTTCAGCCGGGCGATTGCAGCGGCCCCCGGGGCGGGACGTTGAGCGTCTCGCGGCGATAAGCCAGCAGCTCGCGCGCCACGATCTGAACGGCGGCGATCACCGGCACCGCCAGCACCGCGCCCGTGATGCCCCCCAGCTCGGCCAACGCCAGCAGCCCCACCACGGTGATGAGCGGGTTCACGTTCACGGTCCGCCGGTACACCAGCGGCCCCAGCACGTGGTTCTCGAAGAACTGGTAGGCGATGAAATACACCGCGCAGGCGATCCCCTTGCCCACCCCGCCGGTGATCAGCGCCACGATGGCGATCGCGGCCCCCATGGCGGTGTTCCCCACCAGCGGCACCAGGCTGGAGAGCCCGTTCAGGATGCCCAGCGGCAGGAAGAACGGCACCCGGAGGATGGCGAGGAAGATGGTGGTGCAGAAGGCGTTGCACCCGCAGATCAACCCCAGCCCGGAGAGGTAGCCGCCCACCGCGCGGTAGATCGTGTGAAGGACGCGGGAGTAGCGCTCGCGGTGCGAGGGGATGGCCTCGTCCAGCATCGCCCGCACCAGCCGCTCGCCGAAGAAGAGCATGAAGATGGTGACGCCCCACACCGTCACCAGCGCCCCCAGCGCGGCGAACGCGCCCCGGAGGACCTTCAGGCCGGGCTCCACCACCGTGGTCGCCGTCCCCGGCGCCCCGGCGCGCAGTTGCGCCATCTGGCGTCCCAACTCGAACCGGCGGTCCAGTTGCTCGTAGAGCCGGGACTCCTTGGCGTGGGCCCACAGCTCCGGCGCCCGTTCGACCAGGGCCTTGGCCTGGCCCACCGCCGGCGGGACGAGCAGGAGGAGCACCGTGCCGCCCGCCACCACCGAGGCGAGCAGCACCAGCCAGATCGCCTCCCAGCGCTTCAGTCCCTGGCGCCGGAGGAGGTCCACGCCGTGGTGGAGCGCGCAGGCGAGCATCGCCGCGGCCAGCGTCATCACCAGCGCGAGCTTCACCTGGAACACCAGGTAGGCGGCGGCGGCCATCGCCATCACGGTGAGCGCCGCCTTCGCCACCGCCTTCGCCGAGATTCCCGCGCCCGCCATGACCCGTCGACGTTGCGCTCTCCCCACCGGCCCTTCACGGAGCGGCGGTTTGCCCGTTCACCCGGCAGGCGAGACGCAGGTGGGGAAATCGAAGGCCCGGCGGCCAGCCGGGGCGCGCCGGGCCTTCAGTCGAGCGCCGGTCCGCTTACCGGAACGGGTCGGTGTGCTGGTTGGTGTCCGGAAGGGGCTGGTCCTTCGGCTTCTCCTTCATCTTGGTGTCGTCCGTGGTGCCCGGGTCGACGCCGGACCCGCCCATCCCGCTGTTCTCATCCGGAGTGATGGGCTCGGCGCTGGTGGACGAGCTGGAGCTCGAGGGCTCATCGCAGATCACGTCCATCGAGTTGGGCGAGCCGATCTGGTTCTTGTTGCACGCGTCCGGGTTCGCGTCGCGGTTCTTCTCGTCCATCCCCGAACCGCCCGTGCCCTCCTCCTTCGGCGAGGTGACGGTGTTGGGGATGCCCTGCTCGGTGCTGGGCACGGCGGGGATGTCGGTCTGATGTTCCTGCCCGCTGATGCCCGTGCTGGACTGGCGGGGCGTGGTGGTGGATGGCGTGGACTGGGGGAACCCGCCCGTGCTCTGGCCGGCGCCACCGGTGCCCATCTCCGTCCCCGGTGTTCCGGGTTGAGGCGCCGTGGGCGAGATCGGCTCGGTGGCCGGCGGCGTCGTCACCTCCGTCGCGCTCGGCGGCGGCATGGACGTCTTCGTGGATTCACGCTCGTGCGAACAGCCAAGTCCGACCGCGGCGAACATCCCGGCGATCACCAGCGTTCCCTTGAGGGTGCTCATGGTTGCTCCTTTCCGGTTTGATTCCGGTTCACCTGAAAGCTAGGGACGCCGCGAGCGCGGGGAGGCGAGCCCGGTCGTGGAGCGGGGCGCCCGGCGAGCGTTGCCGGGTGTCAGATCACTCCCTTAAGGTGCCCGCCCATGGCGTTTACCCATCTCCACCTCCACACCCTCTACTCGCTCCTGGATGGCGCCATCCGGATGAAGGACCTCATCAAGACGGTGAAGGAGAAGGGGATGACGTCGGTGGCGGTGACCGACCACGGCAACATGTTCGGCACCATCGACTTCTACAAGAAGGCCAAGGACGCGGGCATCAAGCCCATCATCGGGATGGAGGCCTACGTCGCCGGGCAGAAGGGCCGCGCGGACCGCACCGAGAAGCTGGCCCACCACCTCATCCTGCTGGCCAAGGACCAGGAGGGCTACGCCAACCTCCGGTACCTCGCCTCCACCGCGTA
>DATBSS010000053.1:0-27914 GCA_036559665.1 Myxococcaceae bacterium | reverse complement strand
GCCCGCGCGCTACTACGACGAGATTGGAGTCCCGAGACTTGCGGCCTAACCTCAACCAACCGAACCGCCGGATGCGGACCCGCTTGTCCGGTGGTGTGGCAGGGGACTGACAGGGCGATCCTGTCAGCCCCTATGCCGATTGGGGGGCCCGCGCGCCCTGCGGACCACTCGCTGCACGCGCCGTTGCGCGATGGCTCCTTGACTTCTTCCGGGACGGTCATTTCGCGTCCGCGCAGCGAACGGGACGCCCCGTGGCCCGCGCCCGAGGATCGTGACAGCATTTCACACGAGTCGTTGCCTCTCTGCTCGGTTGCTGCTAAGTCGCCAGCCCGGCTCGTGGCCCCCCGTCCTCACGAGAGGGTTTCCACGAATCATTCCCGCTCTCGAGAACTGTCCCCGCGTGGGACAGGGGGTCGAAGGTCAATGTTGAACAAGCGCAGTGCATTCCTTGCTCTAGCCGTGGTGACGTTCGGGGCTTGGGCGCAGGAGGGGACGACGCCCGCCGCCGCTCCTCCCGCCGAAACCCCGGCTGAAGCAAAACCCGCTGACGCAACTCCAGCCACGGATGCTTCGAAGCCGAAGAAGCCGGGTGAAGAGGAGTACGTGGAGGAGATCGTCGTCACCGGTTCGCGCATCCCGCGCGTCGAGTTGACCACCGCCGCGCCGGTGACCGTGCTCAACCGTACCCAGATCGAGTCCTCCGGCCGCCCGTCGATCGGCGACATCCTGCAGTCGATCCCGGAGCAGTCGAACGCAATCAACACCCAGTTCAACAACGGCGGTGACGGCGCCACCCGCATCAACCTCCGCGGCCTCGGCACCGCCCGCACCCTGGTGCTGGTGAACGGCCGCCGGTTCGTGGCGGGCGGCACGGGCGCCGACGCGTCGGTGGACCTCAACTCCATCCCGACCTCCGCCATCCAGCGCATCGAGATCCTGAAGGACGGCGCCTCCGCCGTGTACGGTTCGGACGCGATCTCCGGCGTGGTGAACATCATCACCCGCAAGGACTTCTCCGGGACCGAGATCGCTGCGTTCAGCGGCGTCTCGAACTACGGCGACGGCGTCCTGGTCGACCTCGGCGCCACCACCGGCCAGGTCACCGAGCGCGGCAACATCCTCTTCAGCGGCGGCTTCATCAAGCAGCAGCCGGTGTGGTCCTACCAGCGCGACTTCGCAACGTACCAGATCGGCCTGGACATGCCGTCCGGCGAGCTGTTCACCCTCGGCTCCTCCAACATCCCGCAGTCCCGCATGTACCCGGACGCGGCGGCCACCGCCGGCAACGCGGCCTGGAACGCGCTGCGGACCATGTACCCCAAGGCGGGCAGCTTCACCCTGGACAAGGAGACCAACCAGTGGCGGCCGTTCAACGGCTCGGGCGTGGAGGCGGCGGGCGGCGACCTCTACAACTTCCAGCCGGAGAACTACCTGGTGACCCCGCAGCAGCGCGGCCACCTGTTCGCGGTGGGCGAGTACAAGTTCAGCCCGGACGTGCGCGGCTACTTCGAGGCGTCGTTCACCAACCGCGTCTCCGAGCAGAAGCTGGCCCCGGAGCCCCTGATCATCGGCACCGCGATCGCCGGTGAGGACGTGTACATCGACGCCAACAACCCCTACAACCCGTTCGGCGTCGACTTCCTGCGCTACCGCCGCCGCCTGAACGAGTTCAGCAACCGCGTGTTCCGCGAGGACGTGAACACCTTCCGCGTGGTCACCGGCGTCAACGGCAACCTGCCCTTCCTGTCCAACTGGACGTGGGACGTGTCCTTGAACCTGGGCCGCAACGACGCGACCTTCCTCAAGCGCGGCACGGTGCAGCTGTCCCGCCTCCAGAACGCGCTCGGGCCGGGCTTCTACGACGCCGCGACCAACACCTACAAGTGCGGCGCCCCGGGTGCGGAGATCGACGGGTGCGTGCCGATCAACCTGTTTGGCGGCGCGGCCATGAAGCGCCCGGACGGCGGCACCGGCTCCATCACCGAGGACATGGTGAACTACCTGAGCTTCAGCGGCACCTCGCTCGGGTACAACCAGCAGCTGATCGCAGCGGCCAACGTCGCCGGCGAGCTGTTCCGCATCACGCCGACCGCGCACATGGCCGGCCTCGCGGCCGGGTACGAGTTCCGCAAGGAGGCGGGCGCCTTCATTCCGGACCCGCTGACCCAGCGCGGCGACACCTCGGGCAACAAGGGTGAGGAGACCAAGGGCACGTTCTCGGTGAACGAGGCGTACCTGGAGCTGTCGCTGCCCATCCTCGGCCAGTTCGGCGAGCAGACCCAGGGCGGCAAGGACCTCCTCGAGCTGAACGCGGCGGGCCGGTTCGTGAGCTACAGCTCCTTCCCGGAGCCGAACTTCTCCTACAAGGTCGGCGCCCGGCTGAGCCCGATCCAGGACATCACCCTGCGCGGCACCTACTCCACCGCGTTCCGCGCGCCGTCCATCGGCGAGCTGTACTCGGGCCAGGCGGATGACTTCCCGGCCGTGACCGACCCGTGCTCCACTGCGACGGCGGGCGGCACGCGGCCTGCCGGCACGCTGGACACCAACTGCCTCGCGCAGGGCGTCCCCAACAACTTCTTCGACGACTCCAAGCAGATCCGGTCCCGCGTCGGCGGCAACCCGGCGCTGGAGCCGGAGACGGCGCAGATCATCACCGCCGGCCTGGTGGTGGAGCCGAGGGTCCTCAAGGACTTCTCGATCACCATCGACTACTACAACATCGCGGTGAAGAACTCGATCTCCACCATCGGCGCGGACCAGATCCTGGCCTCCTGCTACCCGGGCGATCCAGGCGTGACCCCGCAGTACTGCGACAAGGTCCGCCGCGATCCGACCTCGCACACCATCCAGAGCATCTACAACCCGCTGGCGAACGTCGGTGGCGACTTCACCAACGGCATCGACGTGGGCGCGCGCTTCGAGCCGGAGACCCCGGTGGGCCGCTTCCTCATCGACGCGGACGTGTCGTGGCTGGGCCTGTTCGACACCCTGCTGGCCGGCACCAAGAACTACCCCGGGGTCGGCGTGGGCAAGCTGATCGAGGGCAAGGGCAACTACGACCTCGGCGTGCACCCGGACTGGGTGGGCAACGCGGGTATCACCTGGGCGATGGATCCGCTCCGGGTGGGCCTGCGCGGCCGCTACGTGGGTACGTTCAAGGAGTGCGGTGACTCCACCGGCACGGCTGCCGGCGGTGGCGGTGTGTGCCACAAGGATGACCCGGATGCCGTCGATCCCTACTCCCGCAACGTCAGCCCGTACTACACGGTGGACGCGAACGTGGCCTGGACCCTCAACTCTGGCCTGGGCACCAGCACCATCTCCGCGGGCGTCAACAACCTGCTGAACGTGGAGCCGGCGAAGGTCTACAACGGGTTCACCGCGGCCTCCGACACGTCCGCGTATGACTACATGATGCGGTACTTCTACGCCCGCATCAGCCACAAGTTCTAGGCAGCAGGTCGCCTGAAGCTTGAGTCACCACGGAGGGCCGCTCCCGGTACGCGGGGGCGGCCCTTCGCCTTTGGCGCGGAAGGTCAGACCCAGGCCAGGCGCCGGAGGAGGCGCGCGGCGGGGACCGGCCGTTCGCCGGGGACGCGGACCTCGGCGTCGGAGCCGCGCTGGAGCAGCGTGCGCAGCTCGGTGGTGACGATGCGCAGGCGCTCGTAGCCGGCGAAGTCCAGCGGGGACGGGTCCGGCTGGGGCGGCGGTACCTCGGCGAGGGAGCGCGCGTCGCCGCGGTCGGCCACCTTCCCGGCGGCGAGCTTGAGCCAGCGGCGGCGTTCGCCCTGCTCCCAGGACACCACCGCGTCCCGGAGCTGGCCGAACCAGCGGCCCCGGCGGAGCAGGTGGGCGGCGTGGCGGAGCGCGTCCTCCAGCGTCCTGGCCACGTTCTCCGGGTCCTCCCAGTAGCTGCCCCAGTCGAACGCCTCGTCGTCGCCGTCCTCGCCCTCGTCATCGTCCGGTTCGGTCCAGAGGGTCGCCGCCGCCCGCAGCAGCGCGGCCAGCGTGGGAGCGGGGCCCAGCCGGCGGCGGAGGCGCACGCGGGAGATGCCCTCCGCCAGCTCGGCCGGCTCCGGCAGCCAGCGCAGCCCCGGCAGCCCCAGGGCGAACCGCCGCACCTCCTCGGGGACGTCCCCTTCCGCGAACAGGCGCCGCAGGGCAGGGAGCGGCGCCAGCGCGTGGGGCGAAGGCAGGGGGCCCAGCGCGAACCCGTTGCCCGGTGCGGGGCGCGCCTCCGACAGCGAGCGGGCGGCGAACCAGACCTCGGAGGCGCGCGCCCGCAGCGCCTGGTTGAAGCGCGGCGCCAGCTCCTTGATCTGGTCCGATTCGAGGATGGCCGCCTCCAGCACGCTCTCGGTGACGGTCCACTCCACCGTGGCGGCCATGGTGAGCATCTCCTGCTTCCGGCCGTCCCCGGTCCACTTCCGGGTGAAGTAGCTGTTCACGCGGCGGCGGAGCGAGGTGGCCTTCCCCACGTAGAGCAGCTCGCCGCTGGACGCGCGCATCCGGTAGACGCCGGGCGCGTCCGGGGCCTGGAGGCGGGCCTGGCGCTGGACGGGGTAGTCGGTGCGGGACGCCTTCGGGGCCGGCGCGGCGAGGAGCGCGCGCAGGTCCTCCAGCGTGTGCGCGCCGCGCTCGGCCAGCCTGGGTACCAGGGCCTTCCACACCAGGGTGGTGGCGCGCACGTGGTCCGCGGCCCGCCGCTGGTCCTCCAGCACCAGGCCCAGGTGCCCGGCCAGCGCGTGGAGGCCGCGGGTGGGGAGGCCGGGGAAGATGCGGCGCGCCAGCTGGTGGGTGCAGAACAGCTCCAGCGGGAACGGGGCCCCGGCAGGGGAGTGCGAGGCGTGCCAGTCCTCGAGGAAGCGCTGCTCGAAGGTGGCGAAGTGGACCACCGCGGGGAACGGGACCCCGGCGCCTTCAATGTCCTTCAGCAGTGCGCGCCAGACCTCGGCCGGCCCTGGCGCGCCCTCCAGCTCGCCGGTGGTCAGGCCGGTGACCTGGGTGACGATGCGGGGGACGCGCTCGCCTTCGGGGAGGGAGACCAGGAAATGGTGGAGGGAGCCGGGGAGGGCGGCGGCGGTCCGGGACCAGGCGATCTCGATGACGTGGCCGTGCCGGGGGGTGGCGCCGGTGGCCTGGCAGTCCAGGACCAGGACCTCCAGGGCGTCCAGGCGCGGCCCGGACATCAGCCCCGGGGCGCCCGCTTCGGCGGCGCCACCTCGGCGCGCGTCTTCAGCTCCAGCGTCCACGTGCCGTCCTCGCGGAGGAACGCGTCTCCGAAGTCATCCTTGGAGAGCTTGCGGAGGACTTCGATGGCTTTCTTGTCCGGGTCCGGGACAGGCGTGCCCGGCTTCTCGATGACGACCGGGTCCACCTTCACGTGGGTGGCCACGCCGTTGGGGGCGAGGGTGACGTGGAAGACGCCGGTGGTGTTGAGGGGGAAGGTGAGTCCGAAGGTGTCCCAGGAGGAGAAGTTGCCCATGGAGTAGGCGATGAGGCGGCCCTTGTAGCGCTCCATCCCGCGGAGCAGGTGCGGCCCGTGGCCGAGCACCAGGTCCGCGCCGGCGTCCACCACGGTGTGCGCGAAGGCGCGCTCGTCGCCGCGGTCCTCGCCCAGGAACTTCTCGCGGCCGCGGGGGACGTGGTCGGCGCCGGCGCCCTCGGCGCCACCGTGGAAGGAGACGAAGACCAGGTCGTTGGTCTTGGAGAGGAGCGCGACCACCTTGCGGGCGATGTCCAGCTCCTGGATGCGGTACACGTCCGCGCCGAAGGAGAAGGCGATCAGGGCGACCTTGGCCTTCACCGGGCCGGGGCCGGCCTCGAGGTACGCGATGTCGCCCACCGGGCCGCTGTGCTTGATGCCGGCCTTGTCCAGCGCGGCCATGGTGTCGATGCGGCCCTTGGGGCCGAAGTCGCCGGCGTGGTTGTTGGCGATGCTCATCACGTGGAAGCCGGCGTCCTTGAGCGCGGCGGTGAAGGCGGTGGGGACGCGGAAGGCGAAGCACTTGGTGGATTTCTTGCCGCACTTCTGGCTCTCGCCGTCGTCGGCGAGGACGGTCTCGAGGTTGCCGAAGGTGAGGTCGGCGTCCTTCAGCGACGGCTTCACCGCGTCGTACAGGTGCATGGCGCCGTCGGGAGGGAGGGTGGCGCGCTCGGCGGGCCAGGCGCGGCCCATGTGCACGTCGCCCACGGCGGCCACCCGGAGCGGCGGGCCCTCGGACGGGGTGGTCTGGACGGGCGGGAGCGGGCCGGGGTCGGGGAGCGCCTTGAGCATGGCGGCTTGGTCGCGGCGGCGGACCATGGCGTCGTAGTTCTCGGCCAGCTCCGGGAAGGCGGGGTCCAGCTTCTTGAGCTGGTCCCAGGCCTCCACGGCGGCGGCGGGGTCACCCTTGATCTGCAGCGACCAGCCCATCTCCCAGAGCGCCTCCGTGCAGTTCGAATCACCCGCCAGCGCCTGGCGGTAGAGGGAGATGGCCTCTTCGGCGCCGTCCTCTCCCTTCTCGCGCTGGACGCTCTGCCCCTTCGTCACCAGCTCCAGTCCCGCGGGCGCGCACCGCGGCGGGGGGGGAGCGGCTGGGGCCGGGGGAGGAGGAGCTGCCGGGGCCGCGGGCGGGGGGGCCTCGACGAGGGGCGGGGAGGGGACGGTGACGACCGCGGGCTTCGGCGTGGCGCAGGCGAGGGCCAGCGCTACGGCGAAGGCGGAGAGGAGGAGGGGTCTGGGCGAAGGCGCCATGTCCGACCGATTAGAAAGCCAGGCCAGCGGCGGTCAAGGGCGAGCGACGTCTATCGGACGCTCGCCTGCCCGGCTACCCGGGCCAGATCGGCGGGAGGTCGGCGTCCGGGTTGGGGAAGGCTCGCCCGTGGTGGATGGTGCCCAGCACGCGGATGGTCTTGAGCTGGTCCGGGTCCTCCTCCATGGAGAGCGGGTTGGCGGAGAGCTGGACCATGTCCGCGGTCTTCCCGACCTCGATGCTCCCCAGCGTGGACTCCAGCCCGTAGAGCCACGCCGCGTCGGTGGTGAACGCCTTGACGCCCTGGAGGATGGTGATGGCTTGCTCCGGTCCCATCACCTCCGGGCACAGGGGGTCCCGCTCGTACCAGGGCATCAGCTGCGTCTTGCGCGTCTTCGCCGTCCAGATCATGAACAGCGGCATCGGGGGCGTCACCGGCGTGTCCGAGTGCAGCCCGAACCGCACCCCCGCCTTCACCGCGTCCCCCGCCGGGTAGAGCTGCTGCGTCCGCTCCAGGCCCAGGATCTGGCGGCACATCGGCTGGCCGTAGAAGTAGAGGTCCGGCGTGAGGAAGGTCATTCCCATCCCTCGCGCTCCCACCGTCTTCACGTCGTCAGGCGTCGCCATGGCGAAGTGGATCATCAGGTCGCGCGGCGCCTGTTCGTCCCCCGGCGCCGCGGCGGCGTCCGGCTGCGGGAGCGCGGCGAGGACGTCAGCGATGGCCGCGTCCCCGTTCTGGTGGACCATCAGCGGCAACCCCACCTTGTGCGCGTTCAGGAAGTCCGCCGCCAGGCCGTCCGCGTCCACGTCCGGCAGGCCCTTGTACGGCTGGGTGAAGATCCCTGGATTGTTGAACGGCGCCCACACCTTCGCGTACGGCTTGGTCAGGAACCCGGTGAAGCCCTGGGTGCTGCCGTCCGCGAACGCCTTCAACCCGGCGATCTGTAGCTTTGGGTTCTGGAGCAACTTCAGCTCGGGCACCTTCGACGCCAGCGGCCCCAGGTCGTTCGTCGTGGTCTCGTAGAGCAGCACCCGCGCGGTGACCGGGAACTTCTCATCGACGACGGACGCCAGCGCGTAGGCGGCCATCAAGCCGGGGCTGGTCGTCCCCTCCTGGACCGTGGTGAACCCGTTGGCCGAGTAGAGGGCCGCGGCCCGGTGGATCGCCGCCACCGTCCCCTGGATCTTGTCCTTGCCCAGGGTCTCCCCAACCATGGCGTCCACGGCGGCGAAGGACAGGTCTTCGTCCAGCTGGCCCAGCTTGGCCAGCTTCGCCTCCTGGACCGGGTTGTCGAGCGGCGTCCGGCAGGTCCCGGCGTCGCCCCGGGCGCGCGGGGCCGCCCCCGGCGCGCAGATGTCCAGCGTCTCCAGCAACTTCCCGTTCACGTAGGTGATGTGCCCGGACTCGCTGTCGATCAGGACCGGCCGGGTGGTGGAGATCTTGTCCAGCTGGAGGCGGGCGGTGCCGTCCTCGAAGTTGGTGCACTGGAACGCCACCCCGGTGCCCTTGCAGCTCTTGGAATGCCCCAGCCGGGACGGGTCGTAGTTGAACCCGAGGATCGGCGCGAAGCCCGCGTCCGTCGCTTCGGGCAGCCCGCGCTTGAGCCGCTCCACCACCTCGTCCTGGTTCTTCACCGGGATGAAGCAGTGCTGGTAGTCGTTCGGGTCCTTGCAGCGCGGGTCGCCGGGCGGCGGCTTGAGGGTCACGTTCACCGAGGAGATGTCGATCCAGTGGTCCGGGTCGTTGAGCAGCCCGAACCCGGCCATGTGCGAGTGGGAGTCGATGAAGCCGGGCAGCACGGTCGCGCCCTCCAGGTCCACGATCTCCGTGTCCCGCCCGCGGACCTTCTTGCAGCAGGTGGCCCCGCTCTCCACGCAGGTGATGGTGGCGCCCTTGATCGCCACGCACTGGGCGACGGTGCCGCTCTCGTCCATGGTGACGATGGTGCCGTTGACGTAGATCTTGTCCGCCGCCTTGTCTTTCCCGGGCCCGAGAAGGAGGCGGCAGCCCCCCGCCCACGACAGTCCGAGGACGACGGCGGTGGCCGGCAGCCACCTGGTGAGACGCGTTCCTCGCATGGATTCCCCTCCCGCGCGCATCGTGGCCGACCGCGCGGGGCAAGGAAAGCGCTACCGGCGACCGGGCGCTACAACCGGACCTGGAGCTCGTAGCGGCGGTTCTTCGCCTTCTTCGCCGGCGTGTCGTCCGGCTTCACCAGCGGGCGTTCGGACCCCATCCCCACGGCGATGATCTCGTCCTGCGCCACGCCGCGCGCCACCAGCTCCTTGACGATCACCGCCGCGCGCTTCTGCGACAGCTCCTTGTTGTGGTCCGCCTTGCCCGAGGAGTCGGTGTGCCCGGACACCTCGAACTTGAAATTCTTCACGCTCGCGTCGTTGAGCTTCTTCTTCGCGTCGATCAAGAGGTTGGCCAGGTTCTTCAGCTTCTTGTCGCAGCCGCCGTCGAGCGCGTCGCTGTCGCTCTTGAACGCGCACTGGTTCTTCTGCCCCTCCGACAGGAGGCGCTTGTTGACCTCCGCCTCCACGCCCTTGGTGGCCGCGTCCCCGGCCACCTTCTTGGCGATGTCCCACGGATTGTCGGCCCCCACCAGCAAGGCCACGGACAGCAGCGCAGTCGCGATCATCGGTTTTCCTCCCGGCCCGCCATTGAAGCCGGGCCCTGCCCCGGCGTAAACACGAGAGTCCGGCCTCACCTCGGGGGAAGTCCATGAGAAGTCTCGTCCGCGCGGCGGGAATCGCCGCCGCCGTCGCGCTCGCCGCGCCTGCCGCTGGAGCCGGCTCCAAGCCCAAGGTGAGCCTGCCCATGCCGCCACCTCCGCCTCCCCAGGCGAGGCCCGCCGCGCCCGCGCCCGCTCCGGCGCCTGAGCCGGCACCCGCGCCGGCCCCGGCCGCCGAGGCCCCCGCCCCATCCCCCGAGCCGGCCGCCCCTCCCGCGCCGCAGAAGGCCGGCGCCAAGCCTCGCCTGGTGGTGCTGGGGCTGAACGCCGCCGGGGGCGTGGAGCCGGAGGTGGCCGCCTCGCTCACCGAAGCCATCACCAAGGAGATCTCCACCCGCGGCTTCTTCGAGGTGATGTCGATGGCGGAGATCCAGACCATCCTCGGCTCGGAGCGGCGGCGCCAGGTGACGGGCTGCAAGGAGACGGCGACGGACTGCCTGGCGGAGCTGGCGGACGCCTCCGGGGCGCGCTTCGTGGTCTCCGGCTCGGTGGCGAAGCTGGGCACGGCCTACCAGCTCTCGCTCCAGACGCTGGACACGGCGCGCGCGCAGGTGATGGGCCGGGCCACCCGCATCGCCTCCGACCTGGCGACGCTGCTCTCGCTGGTTCCGTGGACCTCGGCCGAGGCGACCGCCACGCCGCTCCCGCCGCCGCCCTCGCGCGTGCTCCCCGTCTCGTTGATGGTGGGCGGCGGGCTGGCGTTCCTCGGCGGCGGGCTGGTGGCGGCGGACTCGGTGACGCACGAGGCGCGCGTCGCCCAGGAACTGGCGGAGGGACAGGCCGGCCTGCGCGAGCTGCGCGACGTGGCCTACTACCGGTCCGAAGCCGCCAGCATCTCGCTCCAGCGCAACATCGGCATCGGCCTTCTGGCGGGTGGCGCCGCGCTGGCCGGGCTGGGCCTGTGGCTGAACCCGTCGGACGCCCAGGGCGGCGGGGCGCGGGCCATGCTGGTGCCCACCGCCCGCGGCGCGGCGCTGGTGGGGGTGTGGCCATGACGCGCGCGCGCTCCTGGCTGCTGGCGGCGGCGGCGGTGTGCCTGGTCTCGGGCGGCTGCGTCTGCCTCGACCTCACCCAGCCGCGCCGCTACCGCTGCGCCGACGACACCCAGTGCGCGGCCGGCTGGCGCTGCGGCACCGACCACTTCTGCGTGGACCCCAGCGGCGACGCGCTGCAGCCGAACGCCGCCGCGCCGCAGGTGACGGTGGCGCAGTTCACCCCGGCCGACTCGCCGTCGCTGCCGGACCTGCTCGCCAGCACGCGGGAGCGCGCGGAGTTCCCGTCGAGCTGCGCCGACGCCGGCCACGGCTCCAAGTGGTCGGCGGAGCCGATCGTGGCCCAGGTGCGCGGGGACACGGTCTCGGTGACCGCGGTCTTCCGGAGCGGGCGCGAATCGCTCCCGGACGGCGGGCTCCCCACCGGCCCGGACTGCGCCAGCTTCACGGGGGCGCCGCCCGTGTACCAGGAGCGCTGGGAGGGCTCGCTGGGGGGGCGCCGGGCCCTGGACGTGGCGCAGATCGCGGGCGCCACCTATGTGCTCACCGAGTCCGGCGGGCTGTGCACGTTCTCCTTCGCGCCCGGGACGCCGGGGCTCACCGGGAGCTGCAAGAACGGGGTGTTCTCCTTCTCGCCCACCCGCCTGCGCACCAGCCCGAACGACGACGCGTACATGCTGGCGCACTCCAGCAGCACCTACGCGCTCTACAGCCTGGGCGACGGCGGCGTGGGCCAGGCGAGCCAGGTGGCCATCTTCGGCGGCCGCCCGATGAGCTTCACCGAGATGACCATCCAGGATGTCGGCGGCCGCGACTACGAGCTGCTCACCGCGGTGAACGACGCCGGCCTCTTCGTCACCTCTCTCGCCCGCCACCGCTTCGAGCCCGACGGAGGCGGAACGCCGGCGATCGGCTTCTGGGAGCCGGTGCAGACCAACGAGGTGGCGTGCCAGCGCGACCCGGCCTCGAGCGAGTACGGCGCGCCGCTGGGCATCCGGTACGTCGACGACTACTCGAACCTCACCGCCAACCCGGTGATGGGCCTCCATGTCACGCAGCGCTCCGGTTTCGGGGGTGGAGGCCTGGCGGAGGACCACGTGCTGGTCTACCGGGCGACCAACGACGCCGGCTTCCCGTACTACGGCTCCTGCGTGCCGCTGCCGGCGCCGTCCTCGAACCCGCCCGGCTTCCCGTTCTTCTACTGGCAGTCCCTGGCGGACTGCGCGCCCTGCGAGGCGGACCACCACATGCGCGACTGGCGCCTGGCCTGGCAGTTCCCGGGGCCCACGCTGGTCATCGAGGCCCGCTGCCTCCCCAACGACGGCGGCACCGTGGAGACGGTGAACGCCGTCCAGGACGCCATCAACGAGTGCCGTTCGGAGCCGCTGACGCTGCCGGACATCGCCCGCTTCACCCGCCCCAGCCGGTGGGACCGCGCCGACGGGTACGCCAACGCCTACGCCAACGACCTGGGCCACCTCTTCGGTTCGGCATTCACCGAAGGGCTCACCTTGCCGGCGCTGACGCTGGACCGCCCTCCGGACGTGCTGGTCCAGACCGCCTCCGGGCTGCTGGGCGCCACGGCGGAGGAGCTGATCGGCGACCCGTTCGGCAGCCAGCAGGCGGTGCTCATCCCGCGCGAGGTGTTCCGCCAGAGCCGGCATGGCTTCGGCGGGAGCGGGAACGACCAGCTCAACTTCCTCTCCGGCGTGGCCGGGCAGCCCACCTGGGGACTGGTGGGCGACCCGGACCCGGACGAGGAGCTGTTCATCGTCGTCGAGAACACCACCCGGCCGCTCACCGGCGAATTCATCCCGCTGCGCATCCTGGCCCACTTCAACGCCGCGGTGTCGGTGCAGCCGCCGTTCCTGGGCGCGGCGACGCGCAGCGCGCTGGGGCGCGAGGTGCTGATGTTCGCCAGCAACGACGTGCTGACGGCGGTGGACGTCACCGCGCTCGCCGACGACCCGAACGCCGGCGGCTTCGACGAGGCGGCCTACTTCGCCTCCCCGGAGCTGGAGGTGCGGGCGGTGCCGCTGCCCCGGACGCCCATCACCTCGCTGGTCCCCATCCCGCCCGACCCGGCCGCCGCCCCGCCGCTCTTCGCCGAGGCGTTCCTCGTCCAGGGCGGGCGCGTGTTCCAGGTCACCGCGTTCAACCACACCTACTGGAAGGCGGAGGAGCTGGACCTGGGCGGCGCGGAGGTGATCGCGGTGGTGGCGGACGGCCGCCGCGGGCGCGCGGGCACCAAGGAAGGCCGGGTCTACGCGCTGCCCAGCCGGGTGCCGGTGTCGGAAGCGCTGCCTGGGTCGGGGACCCCGGTGCTGGGCTACGCGCAGGCAGGGGCCACCACCTTCGCGGTGGCCTCCGGCGGCGTGTTCCGGCTGAGAACGGACGGCAGCTCGCCGCTGGGCACCTGGGAGGCGGTGGCGGTGACCCCCATGCCGCCGGACGGGCGCGGGTACCAGTCGGCCCGGCTGTTCTCCATCGCGGACGAGCTCCTTCTGTTCCTCCACGCTGGATGGGGGTACAGAATCTCCGGAGGGCGCTGACCGGCGCTCCAAACGGAGGGGACCGCATGCCGCACCTGCCCATCGACTCCCGCGTGCACCAGGCGCTGCTGGCCGGAATCCTCCGGGACGGGCACCCGCCCTACACCGAGGACATCGCCACCCGGCTCCAGGTGGACGTGCCGGCCATCCACCTCTCGCTGCACCGGCTGCACCGGCACCATGGCCTGCAGCTGCTCCCCGGCACCTCGCTGGTGTGGCTGATCCACCCGTTCTCGCTCTCGCCCACCGCCAACTGGGTGTCGAGCGGCGACAAGGGCTGGTGGGCGCCCTGCCTGTGGTGCGCGATGGGCGTCGCCGTGCTGGCGGGCGGCGAGGCGGTGGTGCACACCCGCCTGGGCGGCGAGTCGGAGGAGGTCCGCATCCAGGTGAAGGGGGACCAGCTCTCCGAGAAGCTGCTGGTGCACTTCCCGCTGCCGCCGCGGGTGGCGTGGAACAACGTCATCCACTGGTGCGCCAGCGTGCAGGCCTTCCGCGACGCGCCCTCCGTCGACCGCTGGTGCCGCCGCCACGGCTACGGCCAGGGGGAGCTGGTGCCGCTGGAGCAGGTGCTGGCCCTGGGGCGCCTGTGGTACGGACGCCACCTGGCGCCGGATTGGCGGAAGTGGACCAACCGGGAGGCGGAGGCCATCTTCCGCCAGGCCGGCCTCACCGGCTCCTTCTGGGCGCTGGAAACGGACGACGCGCACTTCTAGCCGTGGTCCTCCGCGCGGGCGCGCGGCGGCGTGCCGGGGCGCGAGCGCGGGCCTCCAGCACGCCCGAGGAGGTGTAGTCCCAGAAGGCGTCCGCGATCTGCTCCGGCGTGAACGGACCGGACGGCGAGTACCACTGCGCCACCCAGTTCACCGCGCCGAAGCTGAGCAGCCGCAGCAGCTTGAGGTTGACGCCGCGCCGCATCCGCATGGCGCCGGCCGCGCGGTGGAGCAGCCCGTCCCAGAACGCCTCGTACTCGTCGCGCAGGCGCAGGATGGACTCGCGGGTGCGCGGCTCCAGGAAGCGCCAGTCGTAGAGGAGGACGAAGATCGACGCATCGTCGGAGAGGAGCATCCGGGTGTGGGCCCGCAGCGCGATCCGCACCCGCTGGATGGGGTCGGCCGCCTGCTCCACCGCGCGCTGGATGGCGGTGGTCATCCGCCCCATGGCGCGCTCCATCAGCTTGAGCAGCAGCGCCTCCTTGGTGCGGTAGCGGTAGAAGATGCTCCCGGGGAACACCCCCGCCTCGCGGGCGATCTGCCGCAGCGTCGTGACCGGGTAGCCCTTCTTGCGGAACAGCCGGGCGGCGGCGTCCAACACCGCACCGTCCGGATCCGTGGCGTCTCGAGTTGGCAAGGCCCGCTCCGCTAGGCCGACTCCGCGCGGGACTGGGACTGGGCGGCGGCGATCCGCTCGAACACCGCGTCGTCGGACTCGTGGATCTCCCGCGCGGTGGCTTCAGCGCGGAGGACCATCCGGCGGATGAACCGCCCCGCCAGGTCGCGCCGCTCCGGGAACCGGTTCGCCTGCTTGAGGAGCACCTTGCCAATGGCCACGTCCGCCAGCAGCCGGGTGAGGCGCTCCGCGTGGAGCAGGCCATGCGAGAAGTCCGCGCGGGCGTCCCAGTGCCGGAGGAGCTCGTCCTTGAGGTACTGGCCGGCGGCGCGGGCGTCCTTCCCCTTCACCCCGTACTCCCACTCGTGCTTCAGCTTGGTGCCGAAGATGCGGAGCATCAGCTTCTCGGTGGCGGAGGCGAGCGCCGCGTCGGCGCGTCCCACCATCTTCGCCAGGTCCCCCTCCGCGGTGCGCGCCAGCAGCCGGGCGCGGACCGAGCGGCGGAGGAAGGCGGCCGGGTTCTTCACCGCCGCGGTGAGGTGGTCCTTGGCGGCCATCAGCGCCTGGATCTGGGAAGTGCCCTCGTAGATGGGCATCACCAGCGCGTCGCGCAGGTAGCGGTGCACGCCGGCCTCGTTGATGTAGCCCATGCCCCCGTGGATCTGCATGGTGTCGCGGGCGATCTCCACGCCCTTCTCCGCCGCCACGTACTTGAGCAGCGGGGTCAGGCGGCGCGCCTTCTTGGAGGCCTTGGACTGCATCGCCTTCATCTCCGCCAGCTGCAGCGGGTCGGAAGGCGGCGCGGTCTGGAGCTTGATCTGCAGCGCCTGGCCCAACTCGGCGGCATTGATGGCCTCGAACGCCAGCGCGCGCAGGGCGGCCAGCCAGGTCTCCATGTCCATCAGCTTCTCGGCGATCAGCTCGTGCTGGGCGATGGGCTTGCCCATGGCGCGGCGCTCGGAGGCCCAAGCGGCAGCGGACCGGTAGGCGGCCTCCGCGTTGCCGATGGCCTCGATGCCCACCGCCAGGCGGGCGCTGTTCATCAGGAACAGCATGTACTCGAAGCCCTGGCCCACCTGGCCGATCAGCTCGCCCTCGGACTGCTCGTAGAGGAGGGAGCAGGTGGGGGAGCCGTGCTGGCCCATCTTCTCCTCCACCTTGGTGACCTTGACGTTCTCCACCTTCTTCCCGTCCCGCTCCAGCCAGCGCGGGACCCAGAACAGCGAGAGCGACTTCAGCCCCTCGTCGGCCGACGCGGCGCCGGTCTTGGCGAGCACGATGTGGTGCTGCGACCCGCCGTTGGTGATGAAGATCTTCTCGCCGTCCAGGAACCACTTGCCGTCCTTCTGCACGGCGCGGGTGCGGAGCGCGGAGAGGTCCGACCCGGCGCCCGGCTCCGTCATCACCATGCAGCCGGACTCTTCACCGGAGCAGATCTTCCGGAGGGCGTCGTCCCAGCGGGTCTTGACGATCCTTCCCTTCTCGACCGTGGTGCTGCCCTCGCGCGCGGAGTAGGCGCGCATCACCGTGCTGAGGCCGGCGTGGAAGGCGAAGTTGCTCAGCGCGCCCGCGTCGGCGCGGCCGAGCAGCTCGGTGAGGATGAAGTAGACCGCCGCCGGGCAGTTGGAGCCGCCCAGCTCGCGCGGGGCGGTCACGCCGTACAGGCCGACCGTGGACATCGCCTCGTGCATCTTCTTGAGGTCGTCGCTGTACCGCACCTCGCCGTCCTCCAGCCAGGCGCCGCCCCTGGGCCGGTCCACGGCGGGGGCGCGGGGGGCGATCTCCCTGGCCGCCACCTCGCCGCCGGCGGTGAGCACCTCCGTGTAGAAGGCCACCGCCTCCTCCACGTTCTTGAAGCCGTCCGGGAGCGTGAAGTCCTCCTCCGTCAGGCGAGCCAGCGCCTCCCAGTCCACGCCGTGCTTCACCTGGAAGCGGAGGTCGTCGTTGTCGAGGAAGAAGTTGGAGGAGGCCATGGGAAGGTCCTTTCGGGTCCCGCGTCTTGGTCGTCTGACCAAGAAGTAGCCTACCGCCCTCGGGCGTGCCACGCGAGCCCTCTTGGTTGCCTGGCCAAGCGGCGGCCGGGTAGATCGAGACCCAGGCGCTGGCGCCAGGTGCGGCAGGAGCGCGGCGGACGCATCCGCGAGTGTGAGGAGGCGATGACGGCGATCGAGCCCAGGCGTGCCCGACTGGAGGACCTCGACGCGATCGCCGCCGTCTACCGCGCCGCGCGCGACGAGGCGATGCCGTGGCTACCGGTGCTGCACACGGCACAGGAGGAGCGCGACTGGCTCGTGCGCCACCTCGAGGACCCCGCGTCGGAGATCTGGGTGGTGGAGGTCGGCGGGCGGGTGGCGGGCTACGCCATCCTCCACGAGCTGTTCCTGCTCCACCTGTTCGTCTCCCCGGGGCACCAGCGGCATGGCGCCGGCGGCGCGCTGTTCACGCACGCGAAGGCGAGGATGCCGTTCGGCTTCCGCTGGTGCGTGTTCCAGCGAAACCAGCGGGCGCGCCGCTTCTACGAGGCGAGGGGCGGCGTGACGATCGAGCTGCGCGACGAGGGCGGCGAGGAGAAGCTCCCCGATGCCGTGTACGAGTGGCGGCCGTGAGCGAAGCCGCGGTCAGAACGAGCCGCTGAGGGACAAGCCGGTGGTCCCCGACCCGGCCACCGGCGTGACGCGCAGCTGCACTTGATACGCGTGATAGATGGCGCCGGCGGTGAGGCCGCCCACGACGGCGCCGGCCAGGCCACCGGTCAAGCCGAGGATCAGGCTGCTGGTGAAGCCGGCGAAGCATCCCAACACGCCCGCCGGGACCACGAAGGGATCCGGGGAGGAGGAGACCTGGCAGGCACTGGTCCCACCGGCGATCGAGTACCCGGCCATGCCGCCGAGCAGGAGGCCGCCGGTCATCCCCGCGGCGGTGACGTAGAGGGGGACGAATTCGTCGGCCCGGGACTGCACCGCCGGGGGTGGAGGCGCCAGGGAGACGCGCCGCGCCTGCGGCCCGAAGCCGGAGGTGACTTGCGCCCGCGGGTCCTTCGGCGCGTCGTCCGGTGCCTCCTCTGCCAGCACGGCGGAGGGAGCCGCCAGGGCGGCACAGATCAGGAGGGTGAAGGTCGTGCGGTTCATGCCCGCCTGTTCAGCAAGCCGCAGGCCGCGACGCCGGGCACGGAACTTCGCGGGCTTGGAACCGGTGGGCGTGCGCCGCGCGGTGCCCACCGTGCAGGCGCCCTCACAGCTGGATCGGCTACCTGTCCGACATCCAGGATTGCGCCCCGCGCGTACGCGCATGACGGTTGAATTGCGCCCCCATTGTGGCGGATGGTCCGTCGCTCAAAGAGGAGGCCCCCCATGGTCAGGACGGCGATCGTTGGGCTCGGCACGCACGTGCCCGAGCGCGTGGTGACGAACCAAGAGCTCACCACCATGATGGAGACCAGCGACGAGTGGATCCAGCAGCGCACCGGCATCAAGGAGCGCCGCTGGGTGGGCCCCAACACCGGCTCCACCGACCTGGCCCTCGTGGCGGCCAACAAGGCGCTGGAGCAGGCGGGGTGGAAGGCGGCGGACCTGGACGCCATCGTCTACGCCACGCTCTCGCCGGACCACAACTTCCCCGGCGACGCGTGCTTCCTGCAGGCGATGCTGGGCGTGCCGGGCATCGCCGCGCTGGACATCCGCAACCAGTGCAGCGGCTTCATCTACGGCCTCTCGGTGGCGGACGCGTGGATCCGCTCCGGCCAGTACAAGAAGGTGCTGCTGGTGGGCGCGGAGGTGCACTCCACCGGGCTGGACGTGTCCACCCGCGGGCGCGACGTGTCGGTGATCTTCGGCGACGGCGCGGGCGCCGCCTGCCTGGAGGCGACCGAGGACCCCAACCGCGGCGTGCTCTCCACCCACCTGCACGCGGACGGCCGCTACGCCAGGGACCTGTGGACGGAGGCGCCCGGCTCCCGGTTCTCGCCGCGGCTCACGCACGGGATGATCGACGAGGCCCGGCACTACCCGAAGATGGACGGCAGCAAGGTCTTCAAGCACGCGGTGGTGAAGATGCCCGAGGTGGTCCGCGAGGCCCTGGGCAAGAACAACCTCACCCCGCGCGACATCGCCCTGCTCATCCCGCACCAGGCCAACCTCCGCATCACCGAGGCGGTGCAGAAGGGCCTGGAGCTGCGCGACGACCAGGTGTTCAGCAACATCCAGCGCTACGGCAACACCACCGCGGCCAGCATCCCGCTGGCGCTGTCGGAGGGCGTGGCGGAGCGGAACATCCAGCGGGGCGGGCTGATCGTCCTCGCCGCGTTCGGCGCCGGGTTCACCTGGGCCAGCGCCGCGCTGCGCTGGTAGGCGTTCGCCCGGCCGAGCCGGGCTAGGCTGGCCGCCATGAAGCGCGTGCTCGTGGTGGCGGTCGTGTCCCTGTCGCCGTCCTGTGCCCTCCTGGAAAAGGTGGTCGCGGAGACGATGAGCCCACCCGTGGCCGTCTTCGGCGGCGAGCGGGTCGGCGGCGCGTCGCTGGACCAGGCGACGTTGAACCTCTCCTTCGTGGTGACCAACCCGAACCCGGTGAGCGTGTCGCTCACCGGCGCGCAGGCGACGCTGGAGGTGGATGGCAAGCCGGTGGACGTCAGCGCGCCGGCGGCCGGCCTCCGCATTGCTCCCAACAGCCGGGCCACGCTCGATTTCTCCGCCCGCGTGCGCTTCCGGGAGCTGGGCCTTTTGGAGCGGCCGGGGGTCGTGTACCGCGCCCAAGGCAGCCTCTCCTTCTCCACGCCGCTGGGCCCGTCCACGCTCCCGGTGGAGCACAGCGGCACGCTGGACGTCCCGCGGCCCCCGGAGGTCGCGGTCGCCTTGCCCCGGCTGACCGGGCTCGGGCTGGAGGGCGTCGCGCTGGAAGTGCCGGTGCAGGTGAAGAACATCAACCCGTTCCCACTCTCGTTCACCCTCCAGGGTTCGCTGGAGGTAGGCCCCCTGGCGAAGGTCGCCACCGCGACGGCGGCGGAGGAGCGGGTGGGGGCGGGAGAGACGAGGCAGCTCGGCCTCCCGGCCCAGGTCCTCTTCCAGGCAGTGGCCGCGGCGGCCTCCGCGTTTCGTGACGGTTCGGCGAAGGTGGTCTTCGAGGGCGCGCTCCGGAGCGGCGAGGTCACCGTGCCGCTGCGCTTCACGGACGCGATCCCGCTCCCCCGCCTGGCGCTGAAGGGCGTCGGCCTGAGCGAGCTCTCGTTGGAGGGCGCCACCGCCGTGGTGACCGTGACGGCCGAGAACCCTCTCCCCATCGCCATCGACTTGGGCCCGTCCCGGCTCTCGGTGTCCCTGGACGGCAACAAGGTCGCCGAGATGCAGCAACCGCCCGCGACGCGGCTCGCGGCCGCCGGCCCCACCGAGATCCAGCTCCCGGTACGCTTCGGCTTCGGGTCGCTGCTGTCGGCGGCGGTGGCCATGGGCCAACCGCGCACTGCCCGGGTCCGGGTGGAAGGGTCGCTGGTCCTCCCCACGCCGGTGGGCATCTTCCAGGTGCCGGTGGACGAGACGCGGCCGCTGGAGCTCCCGCGCCTGCCGGAGCTGACGTTCTCCGGCGTGCGGCTGGCGAGCCTTTCGCTGACCTCGGCCACGCTGTCGGTCGAGATGACCCTGGTGAACCGGAACGCCTTCGCCATCTCGGCGGTGCGCGCCTCCGGGGCGCTGGCGCTCGCCGGGGTCCGGCTGGGGGAGATCTCCAGCGGCGAGCTGGGCGAGGTGGAGGCCGGGGGGACGCGGAAGCTCAACACCCTCCTCACGGTGGACTTCCTGCGGACCGCGGCCGCCGCGCAAGCGGTGCGATCGGGCACGGTCTCGGTGGGGTTCGACGGTTCCGTCGCCTCCGGCGCCGTCAGCGCCCCGCTGAAGTGGGCGCAGACCGTCCCCCTCGCCCGTTGAAGGCGATCACCGGACGCCCAGCAGGAAGCGGACGCGCCGCCCGCCCACGCGCGGGTGCCGGCGCAGCCAGCGGTCGAGGCGGGTCCCCAGCCAGCAGCCGAGAAGCATCGCCGCCAGGGTGAGCGTGAGCGCCCGCGCCGGGTAGCAGAGCCCCATCAAGAGCAGCGCCGTCCAGAACGATGCGAAGGGCAGGGGCCAGTCGTCGTAGGCCCACCGCGGCGGCCCTGGCGAGTCGGGCGGTTCCCGCCGCATGGCTTCGCGCACGGATCGCTCGAAGGCGTCCTCCGGGTCGTCGCGCACCAATTGCGCCTCGTGGGCGGGTGGCGCCTGAAGTTTCGCCTCGAAGGACACGCGTTCGATGGACATGGCCGCTCCTTGGGGCGGAGCACTGCATTCCGCGCGCCACCGCCGGCGGTTACCTCCAGGTGCCCAGGCACCGATCGGTGCCTTCTTGCGCGGATTGACGCTGGTCGATACCCATGGGTCCGCGCGCGCAACACCCAACCCAGTCGTTCCGGAGGTCTCACACCATGAAGGTTCGATTCGCCATCCTCGCCGCGGCCGCCGCAGCCGCCGTCGCCGTCGCGGGCAACAAGGCCGCAGCCCCCAGCAAGCCGGAGCAGAACGTTCCGTTGCAGGATCTCCAGTGGGAGCAGCCGTTCGGCAAGGACGGCCCGTCGTTCGCCACCATCTGGGGCGATCGCAACAAGACCGAGCACGGCACGTTCCTCAAGCTGACCGCCGGCGCTCCCGCGGCGATGCACACCCACGCGCTGGACAGCTATGGCGTGGTCATCACCGGGACCGTGCAGCACGTCACCGAGGGGCGCCCGGGCAAGCTCCTGGGGCCCGGTGGCTGGTGGTACATGCCGCCCAACGTCCCGCACCAGAGCCTCTGCCTGAAGGGCGTGGACTGCCTGGTGTTCATCCGCAACCCGGGCCCGTTCAGCTACGCCCCGGTCGAGGAGAAGAAGTAGCGCCGTTCACCGGGAGGGGAGCCGCAGCCGGGCCAGCACCGCCCGCGCCGTGGTCGACAGTCCCTCCGGATCCAGGGCGGCCTCCAGCCTCCGGGCGGAGGCCGCCTCGTCGTAGGCGCGGGCGCGCTCGCGCTCCGGGAGGTCGTGCCAGGCGGGGTGGGAGCGGACGCCGCCGTCGCGGCCGCGCGGGCGCCACGCGGAGACCACCTGTTCGCGGAGGAGCTCGTCGTCGGAGGCCATCTAGAGCTCCTCCAGCGGGATGCCGCGCCGCTTCAGGCAGTCGAGCAGGAAGCGCCGGGCGCGGGTGACGTTCTGCAGGAAGGTGTTGAGCCGCATCTGGAGCCGCTCCGCCAGCGTCTCGTCCGGCTCGGCGCCGCCCGACCGGAGCCGGGCGTCCAGCGCCTGGGCGGGCTGGCGGGGGAGCTTCTCCTGGCATTGCGTGATGGCCGCCCGGAGGTGCGGGTCCGGCAGCGCGGGCGCATTTCCCGCGTCGCGCGCCAGCTGCACCCGGGCGATCACCTCATCCCCGGTCAGCTCCGGGCGGATGCGGCGCAGCTCGGTCATCGCCACGTTCCTGGCGACGGTCACCGCGAGGCGGAGGAGGCTGTTGCCGCGCCCGTCGGGCTCCACGCGCGGCGCCACCTGCCAGATGCGGAGGAGGGACTCTTGAAGGACCGCCTCCACGTCCACCGAAGCGGCCAGCGGGCGGAGCGCCCGGCGGAGCTCCGGCTCGGCCGCGGCCATCCAGCGCCCGAAGGCGCCGGCGTCGCCGCCGCGGATGGCCGGAAGCTCCTGATCGAGATCTCCGCCCGCCATGGTTCGCTCAGCCCGAGATCACCACGAGGAGGCCCTCGCCGCTGGGGTCGAGGTTCACCAGGGCGATGTCCCCGGCGTCCGAGGACAGCTCCAGCACCACCCGGATCCACACCCCTTGCGGGTGCGTGCCGTCGCGCGTGGTGCCCTCCGCCTCGACCTTCGCCGGCACGGGCACGCCGTCGCGCCCGATGGCCACCGCGGCCTCCGGTCTCGCCCAGTCGAGCGAGCCGCCGCCCACCAGGACCTCCAGCACCACCCGGCGCCCGCTCCGGTGGACGATCCGGCCCACGTACCGGCGGCCCGCGGCGCGCCGCCCCCCCTTGGACTTGTCCTGCGGCAGGTCAGCCTTCTTCTGCTCGCTCTGCTCCACCGGCTTGGGCTTCGGCTCGAACCGGGGGGCCATGGGCGCCCGGGCGGCCGGCGGCGCGGCGGGCTTCTTCGCGGGAGGCTGCGCCGGCGCGCGGTAGCGGGTGGCCTCGTCCTCCGCCGGAGGCGGCGGAGCCCCGCCCGAGGCGGGCCCCGCGGGCAGCGAGGCGCCGGTGATCGGCTCCGGCTCCAACTCCCCGACCTCCTCGGCCATGTCGAAGGCGCTGGCGTACGCCTCCTCGGGGGCCGATTCACCCTCGACGTCCGCCTCGAGCTTGTGCCTGGTGAGCCTCTCCAACGACACCGGAGCCGCGGCCCGGGCCGGGGCGGCCTTGGCGACCGCCTGCGAAGCGGCGGGGCTGGAGTGGCGCCGCAGGCCCATCCCCTCCACGGACATCCCGTGGGGCAGCTCCACGGGGATCTCCTCGCGCCGGGTGGGCGCGCCCGGATCCACCGTGCGCTCCTTGCTCACCGCCACCCAGGACGTGAGCCGGGTGGAGATCTGGAAGTGGAGGCCGGCCTGTTCGATCTGCCGGTCCATGGCGGCCTTGTCGAAGCCGGCGGCGATCTGCAGCTCCAGGTCCTCCACCAACTCGCGCCCGTAGAGCTTGGCCAGCGCCACGTTCCCATCGCCGGCGGCCGTCGCGGCGGGCATGGAGAGGCGACGCTCGAACCGGCCGCCGCCCGCGGTGCGCGCGCGCACGGACAGCTCGCCGCCCTCCGGCCGCAGCGCCACCGAGAGCAGCGCGGGCGCACCGGCGAACACGTCCGGGGTCTTCGCGGGGGCGCAGTGGGCCAGCGCCGGGCCGCTCACCTCCACCTCGGTGAGCACCGGCGCGCAGGTCCGGGCCAGGATGCGCTGGCAGGCCCGCTCCACGTCCTCGCCCAGGCCGACGATCAGCTCCACCCCGCGCCCGGCGCGCGAGGCCGGGAAGGAGAGGCCGCGGTTCACCGCCGACCCCACGCCGATGACGTGCACCCGCGAGCCCTGCGGGAGCTTCTCGTAGATGGTGCGGATGATCTCGTCCTCGAAGCCGATCAGCCCGTCGGTGACGATCACCACCTGCCGCTGCGCGCCCTCCCGGAGCGGATCGAGCGCCTCCAGCACCCCGGCGCGCATCTCGGTGCCGCCGCTGGCCTGGAGCTTCGAGAGCCACTTCTGCGCGTCGCGCCGGTTCGACCCGGTGGCCTGCACCGCGCCGCGCTTCCAGCGGCTGGGCGCGCTGGAGAAGGAGATCATCTCCAGCTGGTCCTGCTCCTGGAGCGAATCCACCATGGCCGCCAGGATCCGCCGCGCCAGGTCCAGCGGCTCACCGGACATGGAGCCGGAGGTGTCCACCAGGAAGATGAGGTCGCGCGGGGCCGACTCCGGATCCGCGGCGGCGGCGGGCGGGGTGAGCGTGAGCAGGCCGTACCCGAGCGAGTGCCCCAGCGGCCAGGCGGCGTCCAGCGCCACGCCCGGGTCCGCCGTGGCGGCCGCCCAGCGCACCACCACGTCGCGGTCCAGCCGCGCGCCGGTCTCCCCGGTCATGGTCACGTCCCAGCGCCCGCCGGAGAGCGAGGCCCGCACCGGGTGCGACGGCGACTCCGGGCGAACGCCGGACGGCACCGCGTCGCGGACGGCGATCGCCATGGCCATTCGCGGAGAGAGCGGCCCGTCCGCCACGCTCACGGTGACGCGGTCGTGGTCCGCCACCCGGCCCTCGGCGCCCAGGTAGCGCGGCGCCACCACGGTGGGGAAGCGCCACTCCCACGCGCCCTCGGGGAGCCAGGCCAGCTTCTGGTCCACGGTGAGCTCCGCCACCAGCTCCTCGCCCGGCGGCAGGTTGCCCAGCTCCTGGGTGAAGACGCTCTGGCGCTCCTGCTCGACCAGGCCGGCGGTGCGGCCCTCGACGATGGCGCGCTCGAAGCGGTCGCGCGCCTTCGCCTTCTTGTCCACCTCGCCCTCGATGCGCTTGTCCCCGAGCGTGAACGCGTAGCCGCTCACCGCGCCGTCGGCCGGGAGCGGCATCCGGTAGGAGACGCGGAGCGGCTGCTCGTAGGGGTTCTTGAAGCGCTGCTCCAGCACCACCCGGCACAGGCCACCCTTGGCGTCGGCGCGCAGGCTGGCGCCCAGGAGCGGGAGCGTGCGGCCGTCCGCCGTGACGAGGCGGCCGCCGCTCGACTCATAGCCGGTGGAAGGGGTGGGAGCGTTCATCGCGTACATGTGGGTTCCTCGGTGCGTCGGGTTCATCGACCCCAACGCGAGGAGCCTTTTTCTTGTGACAGCGCCTCAGTGCGAGGCGGAAAGCCCAGTCGCGACGCCTACTTTCTGGAGCGCGGCCAGCACCTGGGCGGTGGTGAGCGGCTGCGCCGAGCCCCGGGCCGCGCCATTGGCCAGCGCGTCCGCGGCCTCGTTGGCGGCGTGGCCGGCGTGGCCGCGCACCCAGTTGTAGTTGACCTTGAGCTGGGCCGCCTGGGCCAGGATCGACTCCATGAGGTCGCGGTTGAGGACCGGCGTCCCCTGCGACGTCATCCAGCCCTTCTTCCGCCAGCCGTGGACCCACTTGGAGAGGGAGTTGATGAGGTATTGCGAGTCGGAGTGCACCTCGACGGTGACGCCGCGAGGGAGCGGCTCCAGGGCTTCGAGCACCGCGCGCAGCTCCATCCGGTTGTTGGTCACCGGGGATTCGCCGTCGCGGAGGTAGCGGTTGCCGCCGAAGCGGAGCTGGCGGGTGTCTCGGTCGTAGACGATGAAGCCGGTGCCGCCGGGCCCGCCGGGGTTGGTGAGGGACGACCCGTCGGCGAAGACGACGAAGCGCGCGAGCGAGGAGGCCATGCGCGGGCTCTCTATCACTGACTGGCCCGGCGCTGCGAGGTGGCGCCCGGCGGCCGCACCACCGTGGCAATATCCGCCGGGTGAACGTCCTGTTGACCGGCGCGCTGGGCATGGTGGGCCAGCACGCGCTGGCGGAGCTGTTGAAGGCGGGCCACCAGGTCCGCGTGCTGGAGTTGCCCACGCCGAAGAACCGCGCGCTGGCGAAGCGGCTGGCGGCGCCGGGGCTGGAGATGACCTGGGGCGACGTGCGCGACGAGGCGGCGGTGGCGCGCGCGGTGGAGGGGCGGGAGGCGGTGGCGCACCTGGCGGCGATCATCCCGCCCATGAGCGACCAGCGGCCGGACTTCGCGCGCGAGGTGAACGTCGGGGGGACGCAGAACATCCTCAAGGCGATGCAGCGGGGCGGCGCGCGGCGGCTGGTGTACACGTCGTCGGTGGCGGTGTTCGCGAGGCCTCAGGCCCGGCCGCCGCCGCGCACCGCGGACGATCCCACCGGTGGGACTGACCCCTACTCGCATCACAAGCTGGAGTGCGAGGGGTTGATCCGGAGCTCGGGGTTGGAGTTCTGCATCCTGCGCTTCGGGGCGGTGCTGCCGCCGGCGCTGCCCAGCCTCGACCTCCGGGTGCAGATGCGGATGGCGTTCGAGATTCCGATCGATCAGCGCATCGAGACGGTGGACGCGCAGGATGCCGGGCTGGCGGTGTCCAACGCGGTGAGCGCGGCGGAGGCGACGGGGAAGACGCTGCTGGTCGGCGGTGGCGCCAGCTCGCAGCTGTACTTCCGCGACTACATGGGCGCGATGCTGGAGGCGATGGGGATGAAGATGTTCCCCGACGAGGCCTTCGGCTCGGAGCCGTTCCACACCGAATGGATGGACTCCAGTGAGGCCCAGCGGGTGCTCCGCTTCCAGCGCCACACCTTCGCGGACTTCATGAAGCGCTATCGCGCCGGGCGCGCGCTGGTTCGGCCGCTGGTCAGTCTCTTCGGGCCGCTCATCCAGCCGTTCTTGCTGCGGCTGTCGCCGTATTGGCGGAAGCGGCGCGCGGCGAAGGCGTAGCGGCGGCGGTGGAGGTGCTCTCTCACGGCACAAACTCGGGTTCGAATCTCGGCAGGGTCACTCGCACAAGAGGCCGGAGTCGCTGAAGAAATCCCAGCGGCTACGGCCTCTGTCGTTGCGGGCGCTGCGGGCCGGACCACCGGCGGACCAAAGTTGAGCGGCGTGGTCCGGCTCCTGACCGTGCGCGACGTGGCCGAGCGCCTCGCGGTCTGCACCGCCACGGTCTACGCACTGGTGGAGCGTGGGGAGCTCCGGCACCTGCGGGTCTCGAACGCGATCAGGGTCCACCTGGACGACTTGGAAGCGTTCATCGCAGGCAAGCGCGGATAGCGTCGTGGACGCGCCGCGAAGCCCGCGCCTCCATCACGGACCCCAAGCACTTCACCGCTTGCGGTCCTGTCCTTGGGCGGTCGGCGGCGGTCACGTCATGCGATCACGAGATCGGAGGCAAAGCTCGCGCGCACGGTACCCGCTCCGGCGGGTGATCGCCGGGCGCCATTCGCCCATGTCCTCGCCGCAGGAGAGCGTGCCCCGCCGACCCGAGCTCGGAGCTTGCGCACGCGATGCCGAATCGACGAGACCGCGCGCGAACCGACCATCCGTCAGCCCGGACACTGACGCAGCGTCCGGTTTCCGCTCGGGGGTCGCGTCGCCTTCACGGCGCCGACCGCCCGCCGATCTCCGGGAAGCGCTCGTAGGTGCGCTTCAGCGCGTCGAGGTGCTCGGGTTTGTCGAGGTCGAGCGGCTCATCCGTGAGTTGCACAACCCAGCCACCTGAAGCGGTGCGCCGGGACCGCGAGAGCAACTCCGCGTCGCGGGCCGGGTCCGGGAATCCGATGACCCGCGCGGCGGCGGCCGACCAGTAGCACAGCCACCCCAGGTGCCACGGAACCTCGGGCGAACGCAGGGCGTCAGGGTCTTTGAGCAAAGGCAATCCACGGCGCGGCGGGTGCCTGCTCACGATGTCCACGCTCGCATTGAAGGGCGTCGCACGTCCCCAGTACGCGCGCGCGGCCTCCGCCACCGCCTCCAGCACGGCCGGCGCCGCCGCAACCCCGGCCGCGTTGTGAGGCAGATCCGCATGGAAGTCGGAGCGTGCCTTCACTCCCGTGCGGAGGAGCGCCGGGATCCTCGAGCCCCATAGCGTCACCAGGTCGTTCTCGTCGCCATTACAAACCATCCGAAGTGGCCGCAACTCTGTCACGTGGTTCACCCACGCATCCCGCTGCGGCAAATGGACCAGCTCCCCCTTGTCAGTGATCCTCCACTCCAGGCGCAAGCCTGGGAACGCGCGCTCCATTCCGCGGACGACGGCCAGCGGGCGGTCATCGTCGTCCACCATGTCGGGTGCATAGACGATGATGCCGATCTCGTTTTCCACGTCAGCACCAGTCCATGATGACGATGAGAGGCTCGAGCTCCACTGCCGCCAGGAGGCAGACTCCCACGCCCACGGCAATCACCGCCGGAGCGACGGCGACGGGGCATACCCCCGTGACATCGCGAAACCGGACCCTGTCCAGGTCGAGCGCGTGGTAGCACCGCTCCGCCAGGACGCGCCATTCGTTGGACGCCTCCCGCACCACGCACCGCCCGTCATCCACCCAGGGGAGCGTCGCCGC
>DATBSS010000052.1:0-4307 GCA_036559665.1 Myxococcaceae bacterium | reverse complement strand
GGACCGGAAGGTCCTTCAGGTGCAGTCGGGATCGGACGCCATCGACCCGGCGGGATCGATCAAGGCGTGCCCGCTCCATAAGCCGAAGGAGCCCGAACCCGCGGGTGCGCCGGATGCCGGGCGCCCCGGAGCGGACGGCGGGCGCTGAGCGGGCTTTTAGCGTCAGGCCTCGGCGTGGCGGCGGTGCAGGAAGAGCGCCCGGCGCGGCTGCCACCACGCTTCCCAGAGCGGGACGGCGCCGGCCGCCACGCCCAGCAGGCCGGCGGCCACCAGCGCCCAGCCCAGCCACACCGGCGCCGTGTCGACGAGCAGGAAGCTGAGCACGGTGAAGCCCCAGAGCGCTGTCACGCCGAGCGGGAGGGCGACGTAGCGGTAGGCGGGCAGCGGGTCCATCCAGATGAAGTAGCTCACGGCGAAGTGGCCGATGAGGAGGGCCACCCAGAGGAGCACGGCGTGGGTGAAGGGCGACGCGGTGAGGATGCCCGCGCCGGCGGCGGCGGCGAAGAGGCCGCCCGCGACGCAGAGCAACCAGCCGGACATGGGCGTGAGCCCGAAGGCGGGGCGCTGGCGGACCTCGAGCGGCGGCGCGCCGACGCGCACCGGGACGGCCGGGTCGCCGAACCAGCCGTCGCGCGGAAGGATGCGGTATTCGGGGGCAGGCATGGTGGGCCCTCCTGGGCGTCCGCCTGTAACGTGAGGCCAATGGACGTCGTAGAGGAGCGTGTCATGAGAATGATCGCGGAAGCTCGGCAGGAGCAGGAGCGGCAGGGGTTGCCGCTGGACCTCCACGCGCCCACCAGGGTGGAGACCGCCACCTTCGCGCTGGGCTGATTCTGGGGACCGGACGCCCAGTTCGGGTGTCTCGACGGGGTGCTCAGGACGCGGGTGGGGTACGCGGGTGGGCGGAAGCCGGAGCCCACGTACCGGAGCATGGGCGACCACACGGAGACCACGCAGGTGGACTTCAACCCGGCGCTCATCTCGTACCGGGAGATTCTCCGGCACGTGTGGGCCAGCCACGACCCGCGCCGGAACCACTACAGCCGGCAGTACCAGAACGCGATCTTCTACTCGGGCGAGGCGCAGAAGGCGGCCGCGCTGGAGACGATGGCCGGGGAGCAGGCGAGGCTCGGGCGCGAGGTGAAGACGGTGGTCGCGCCGCTGGACCGGTTCTGGGCCGCGGAGCACTACCACCAGAAGTACTACCTGCGCGGGCACCAGCCGCTGCTCGGGGAATTCTCGCGCCTGGGCTACGACGACGCGCGCTTCCGGGAGTCGCGCGTGGCGGCGCGGCTCAACGGGCTCGTCTCCGGGTTCGGGACGAAGGCGCAGCTGGAGCGGGAGCTCCCGGAGTACGGGCTGAGCGACCCGGGCGTGATGTACCTCCGGAACGTCATCGCGGAGGGTTCGGGCGCGACGTGTGGTTGAGGAGCTTCTCGACCGTCACTTCGGCCCGCATAGCCGCACCAGGGTCGCGCCCCAGCCGCCGTCGGTCTCGGACGCGGTCCGGTACCACTCCACGCACGGGTGCTTCGCCAGCAGCGCGTGCACCGTCCTCCGCAGCGCGCCGGTGCCTTTCCCGTGGATGACCTTCACGTCCAGGATGCCCTTCTCCCGGCAGGCCTCCAGGTACCCGGTCACCAGGTCCTTCACCTCGCGCGGCGCGAACAGGTGGAGGTCCAGCACCCCGTCGATCGGGATCTCGACCGGGGCGTCCGGGTCGAAGTCCTCAGAGTCCATGCTCCAGCGCCGCCGCGAACGTCCGCCGCCGCACCGCCAGCCCGTGCTCCCCGGCTGCTTCCAGCACCTCCGCCTCCGCCCGCACCAGCTCCGCGAGCTTCCGGACCTTGAGCGGCGACCCCAGCAGGCTCGCCGCCGACGCTGCGTCCACTCCCACCAGCATCTCGTACTCCAGCCCGAACGCCTCCTCGCAGCCGGACCGCACCACCTCCAGCGCCTCCCCGGGCTTGCCTTCCTTCTTCAGCTTCAACAGCTGGGCGAGCGCCTGGGCGATCTGCTCGATCATCCGTTCGATGTAGTCCTTGCGGATCACGACTCGAGTCTGGCCGACGCGGCCGGACCTTTGCTAGACCACCCCGAGACCGACGTTGGAGACTGTCCGATGCCAGAGCTGAAGCCCGGCGATCCCGCCCCGAAGTTCAAGGTGGTGGACCACGAAGGCAAGGAGCGCACGCTCGACGAGGCGAAGGGCAAGTCGCTCGTCCTCTGGTTCTATCCGAAGGCAGACACCCCGGGTTGAACGGCCGAAGGTCTCGGGTTCCGGGACCACGCGCAGGACTACCAGAAGAAGAATGCGGTCATCTTCGGCGTCAGCTTCGACACTCCCGCCGCGAACAAGAAGTTCGCCGAGAAGTACAGCTTCAACTTCCCCCTCCTCTGCGACACCGAACGCGCCATGGGCGTGGCCTACGGCGCCGCGGATGAGCCCTCCGCCCGCAGCGCCAAGCGCATCGGCGTGGTCATCGGCCCGGACGGGAAGGTGAAGCACTACTTCCCGAAGGTGGACGCCCGAGCGTTCCCGGAGGAGGCGTTGAAGCTCGTGTAGCCCGCTCCGCCGCGTGGACCAGCACCCGGCGGACCGCGCGCGTGCCGCCCATCATCCGGTGGACGAACAGCGCCGCGTGCACGTACAGCGCGGGCAGCCACACCAGCGGCACCGTCGCGCCCAGGCACGCGCGCGACGGACACACCGGGTACGCGAAGCCGCCCTCCAGGGTGGCGAACCACTCGAAGCCCGTCCCCAGCACCGCCACCAGCAACGCATAGAGCGGCAGCCCGCTCCGCCGCCCGCGCCATAGCGGCGGCACCGCCCACGCCAGCAGCCCGCCCGCCAGCGCGTACGGCCAGGCGCTCCGCGTCCGCTCCGGCGCGCCCAGCAGCGCCGACACCTGGTAGGCCGCCATCCAGAACGCCAGCGCCGCGAAGAAGTCGATCGGCCGCAGCGGGCGACCGCCCAGCCAGCCCTGCCGCCCGCGGTGGTGCCCGACCACCAGCGTGTAGAGCGCGAACATGCCGATCCCCGCGCCCACGTAGACCGGCGAGACGAAGAACCGCTCACCCACCCAGCCCGCGTTCGGGTAGGCCACCACGCCCGCCACCTCGTGGATCTTGTCCACGTAGGTGCCGGCGCCGCCCAGCACCAGCCAGCTCAGCCAGGCGCGCCAGCGACGCCCACTCAGCCTCCGGTCCAGCGCCAGGGCGGGAGATTCCAGCGCCCCTTCGAGCGCGACCGCTGGGGCGACCTCGTCCATCGAACAGCTCCTTCGGCCCGGAGCTGATCGTACGGGAACGCGTTGCGGCGGATAACTGGGTCCCCTTCGACCCTAGACCGCTTCGCCCGCTTGCGGCGGCGGCAACTCCACGAGTGGCCGGCCGCGCAGGCTGGCGCGCTCCTGCTCGGTGTACTGGAGGTGCGCGTACTTCACCGCGTCCGAGGGCAGGCGGAGGTCGCGCACCAGGCCCAGCCAGGAGAGCACCTTGAGCGTGTAGAAGCTGGGGTCCCACTCCCACCAGAACCAGCCCTGGTTGGCGGTGTTCTGGTGGTAGTGGTGGTTGTTGTGCCAGCCCTCGCCGCAGGTGATCAGCGCGAGGAGCCAGTTGTTCCGGCTGGTGTCGGTCGTCTTGTAGCGGCGCCGCCCGAACACGTGCGAGAGCGAGTTGATGGTGAACGTCCCGTGCCAGAGCAGCACGGTGGAGACGAAGAACCCCCACACCAACATGGATAGCCCGCCGATGAAGAAGAGCGACACCGCGAGCAGGACCGGCGCGACCAGGTGCCACTTGTTCAGCCAGCGCAGCTCCGGGTACTGGGCGAAGTCGCGGATCAGCTCGTAGCGGGTCTCCTCGTACTTGCTGGAGAGGATCCACCCCACGTGGGACCACCAGAAGCCGCGCTGCACCGGCGAGTGCACGTCATCCGGCTGGTCGGAGGAGCGGTGGTGGTGCCGGTGGTGCGCCGCCCACCAGAGCGGCCCCTTCTGCGCGCAGGTGGTGGTGGCCAGCGCCAGCAGGAACTGGAAGGCGCGGCTGGTCTTGAAGGACCGGTGGGAGAGGTACCGGTGGTACACCGTCGTCACCAGGAACATCCGCACGTAGTAGAGAGCGACGCAGACCGCCACGTCCCGCCAGCGGAAGCCGACGAGGAAGGCGGACAGGGCCGCGAGGTGCACGGCGAAGAAGGGCAGGGAGAGGACCCAGTGGATCCTGTCCTTCTCCTCGAGGGGAGGTGTAGCGACCGTGACGTCCACGGAGACTCCTTGGCTTCGGTTGAGGGTGGGAGAACCGCT
>DATBSS010000051.1:0-3829 GCA_036559665.1 Myxococcaceae bacterium | reverse complement strand
GGCACGCTCACCGGCCCGCTGACGGGCGAGTTGCTCAAGCACGTTCGCCAGCACATCGAAGACGCGGAGCAACTCAAGATGGCGCTGGGCCTCGTTCCCGAGGAGGAGGACGAGGAGAGCGCGCCGCCACCTGAGCCGCTCTGGCTTCAGGCGGCGAAGTCTGAGAAAGCCGAGCTGCTCTTCGCGAAGTTGGGCACCTTCTTGGATGGCTGGCTTGACGCGAAGCTGGAGGAGCAGCGCGCCAAGACCTCGGTCGCGCGAGCGCGGGCGGAACAGATGGGGGTGACGCCTGCCCCGCAGCATGGGGACGGCCCGCCAACGGTGCGCCTCCACTCCGTCAATGGTGCAGCGCCCAACAAGGTGGAGGACCCCATGTAAACGTCGTGAACGTCCCCGGCCGGAGGCCCCGCCCCTGCGAGTGGCGAAACAACCTCCATGGCCCCTCCAAGAGGGGCAAAGGGACGCATCAATGGCAGAGAAGACGAAGCTGGGCATCGGGCCGGAGGCGGCGAACCTCCGAGAAAGCCGGCGAAGGCGGCCCCGTGCAGCGGCTCAGTGACCTTCGGCGTCAGGGGCTTGGACAACCCCAACTTGAGCTTCACCGCCATGTGCCTAGCGCTGCCGGTGGATACACTCGGAGCCCTGCCGCAACCCCGCCCAGCGCCGACGAAGGCGACGGTGACAAGCGCGATGACGGCGGTCCACTCGTCGGGCTTCCGGTCGAGCTGATCCGGCCGCACCCGCTCTCCGCGACCATCTACGGCGACGGTGCCGACCTCCAGCTCATTGAGGAGATCCGCCAGCATGGGCTGCTCCATCCGCTGGTGGTGACGCCACGCGGCGAGGGCTACCTCCTGCTGTCCGGCCACCGACGCCTGGAAGCCGTGCGGCGGCTGGGGTGGGCGACAGTGCCGGCGCGGGTGATGGAGGTCGCGCCGGAGGACGAAGCGGAGCTGCTCATCGCGGCCAACCACGCGCGCGAGAAGACCGCCTCGCAGCGGCTCCGGGAGGCCCAGACCCTGGAACCGCTGTACGCCCGCCGGGCCCGCGAGCGGCAACTGGCCGGAGGGACCTCCGCGACAATTGACGCCGAGGTGGGGCGCACCAGCGACCTGCTGGCCGCCGCGGTGGGGCTCGGCTCCGGCAAGCAACTGGAGCGCCTGGCGGAGGTGGCCAGCAAGCGACCGGAGCTGCTGGAGGCGGTGGATGCCGGCCGGAAGTCCATCAGCGGCGCATGGGCGGAGCTGCGACGCGAGCGCCAGCGGCAGGCGCATGCCGTGCTGGCCCAAGCGGTTGTGCCGCGCGCCGACGTGCTTCTTGGGGACGCCCGCGAGGTGCTCCCGACGCTGAAGTCGGAGCGCTTCGCCGCCATCGTCACCGACCCGCCGTATGGGGTGTCGCAGGACGGCGTGACGCGGGAGCGCGCTGGCACCGTGCCCCTGTCCAGCGACGCCGGCGAGTGGGACCACCTGTCGGAGACTGACGCGGAGGCGCTCATTGAGTTCTGCGCGCCGGAATTGTTCCGCCTGCTGCGGCCCGGCGGCGCGCTGTTCCTCTTCCCCGGGGACCGCCTCCTCCCGCACTGGGTGTTGGCGCTGAAGCGCGCCGGCTTCGCCCTGCCGCGGCCGTACCTGCTCGGGTGGGTGAAGCCCAACCCCGCCCCCTCGGTGCGCAAGCGCGGGTGGCGCTCGGCGTTGGAGTACATCATCTACGCGCTGAAGCCCGGCCCGGACGTCTTCAACTTCCTCAGCGACGAGGAGATGACGAACGCCCTTACCTTCGGCCCGCCCAACGGCTCCGGCCGCGTCCACCCCACCCAGAAGCCAATCGGTCTGCTCAAGCGGTTGGTGGAGGTGGCGACGGTGCCCGGTGACGAGGTGCTCGACCCGTTCGCCGGCTCCGGCTCCACGGGCGAAGCGGCCCTCCTCCTGCGCCGCCACGCGCTCCTGGTTGAGCGCGACCCGACGTTCCACGGCCTGGCCACGCGCCGCATCCATCAAGTCGAGTCGGACATCAAGGCCCAGAGGTACGAGCCGTGACTCCGCGCCTGCCCCGGCTCATCCCATCCGCCGGAATGGATGGTAGCGATGCAGAGGATGCCCTCCGCCCCGAGGACACCCGCCTTGTTGACGCTGCCGCCCTGGCGCGTGCCCTCGGCATTCACCCTTCCACTGTCCGGCGGTTGGCGCGGAGGCGCCGGATTCCCTTCTACGAGATCGGCGGGGCGCTGCGCTTCCACCTTGAAGAGGTGAGGCAGGCGCTCCGTCAGGAGATGCACCATGGCAAAGCACAAGAAGCGGTCAGGGATTCTGGAAGTGGCGCCGGGGCAGTTCGTGGTCCAGGTGGCGCGCCAGGGCAAGCGAGTCACGCGCCGGGTCCAGGGCGCCACGGTGGACGCGGAGCGCATCCGGGCCGAACTGCTCCTGGAGTTGGAGCGCGCCCAGCCCCAGGGCTCGACGACACCGCAGCCCGGCTCGCCTGGGCAGCGGAGCGTCCCGACCCTCAAGGAGTGGCTCCGGGGCCGATACGCGGAGCGGAGCCGGCTCCTGCACAAGGAGTCCACCGCGGACGTGTTCGAGAGCTACGTCCGGTACCTCATCTACTACCTCGGCGACCGCCCCCTCGATGAGGTGGCCCGCCACGAGACGATCAACTGGTACACGGAGCGGCGGATCCAGGATGGCGCGCTGTCCTTCGCGCTGCGCAAGGACGGCCAGCCCAGGCGCCCGCGGGTGGAGCGCGTCTCGCACGTCGCGATCAACAAGACCCTGTCCATCCTCCGCGCCGCGCTGAACCTCGCCTTCAAGGAAGGACTGCTCGCGGAACAGCCCCGCGTGGAGCTCCTCCCGGAGGACGACGCCCGCCCCATCGTCCCGCCCAGCGACACGGAGCTGAACGCCATCCTGGACGAGGCGAGGGCGCCCGCGTTGCTGGAGGTCGCGCCGTTGCTGCCGGAGGCGATCGAGCTGGCGGTGGAGACGGGCTTGCGCAAGGAAGAGCTGTTCCGGCTCACTTGGCGCTCGGTGGACACGTCGCTAGGGCCGAACCGCGAGGGGGCGATCCGCGTCGAGGAACAGACCCGTTCGCGCTTGGTCGGCGGCAAGAAGTGGACGCCCAAGAATGGGCGCTACCGGGTCGTCCCGCTCAGCCCTCGGGCGCGGGAGATCCTCGCCGACCTCCGGAAGCGGGAGGACACCTCGCCCAGCGCGCTGATCATCCCGAACACCGAGGGCTGCCCCTACGTGCGGCTCCAGTCGGCGGGGAAGGGGAGCGGCACCGCCGCGTGGCGTGTGCTCAAGGAGGCCATGGGCCACGGCGTGAGGTGGCACTCGCTTCGCCATCTATTTGCCGTCAGGTGCCTCCAGCGCGGGATCCCGATCGCGGTCGTGAGCCAGTGGATGGGCCACTCCGACGTGAACCTGACGGTGAAACGTTATGGCCGGTTCGCCGCGGAGGCGAAGGAGCAGTTCGCCTGGATCAACGCTCTGGCTCAGCCGGTGGAGGCGCTAGCGGAGGCACGGAAGCCTCGGTTGGAGGTGGCTCGGTAGTCGAATGAGTCTTTGCATGTCTCTCGGGTCTGTTTGCCACATGGCCATCACACGGTGAGGCGAGTCGGCCCCTACAGGATGAAGCGAAGGGCAGTCGGCCCGCTGGACGTCAGAGCCGTAGGCTACACTTGGGAATAGGTGGCCCATGATCTTGTGGTCTGCATGACTTAACACCGCGCGGCGCGGCGTTAAGGTTGTGGCATGCCACAGGGCATTGACGGTGAGGCTTCGGCTTGCGCCTCGCGTGCGTTCCGAGGGATAAGGTCGCGCATGAGCCTGGC
>DATBSS010000050.1:0-3011 GCA_036559665.1 Myxococcaceae bacterium | reverse complement strand
GGTACTTGGGGGAACCGCCCAGGTTGTTGTCGAGGAAGATGAACGCGTCGTCCATCAGCCCGAAGTAGTGCGGGTTCCAGCTCATCTTGTGCTGGATCTCGTCGATGACCTGGTCGATGGGCCGGTAGCGGTAGCTTTCGTGACCGGTGAGCACGCAGAAGTTGCAGGCGAACGGGCAGCCTCGCGAGGCCTCGATGCCCGGCAGCCGGTACTTGTTGTGCGAGTAGTCGATCAGGTCGTAGCGGTACGGACGGATCGACTGCGGCCCGGCGGAAGGCGCGTTGTAGAGCGGCTGGACCGCGCCGCGCTCGAAGTCGCGGATGACGGCGGGGACGTTGGCCTCGGGATCGCCGGAGATCACCGCGTCGAAGTACTGCCGGGCGTCCTCGGGGAAGTGCCCGGCGTGGCGGCCGCCGGCCACAGTGACCATCCCCCTGCGGCGGAACAGCGTGGAGAGGACCTTGGTGTGCTCGTAGTAGCTGTGCAGGTACGAGAAGAAGACGAGGTCCCAGTCGCGATCCAATGGGATGTCCACCTCCTTCTCGTTGAAGATCTCCACCTCGGCTCCGTCCGGGCACAGCCCCGCGATCAGTTCGGGCACCGCGGACTGCATCACCGAGGGTTCCCTCACGCGCCGCCGGGTCGGGTGCGTGTACGTCGCGATCACCGCGATCCGCATGCTCGGAAGTCCCCTCCGCCCACCGAGCGCCCGGGTTCAGGCGTGCCGGTGTGGGAGCGGGGATTATCGGCAAGGCGGGGCGCTGGGTCCATCACGGTCGCTTCCCAGCGGCCACCAAGGCAACTGTCACCGCGTCGATCCGGAATCCCCGACTCTTCGTGATCGCCTGGTCCGCCGCCGTGGAGAGCCTCTCGGCATGGACCGGCGTTCGCGCCGCCCCACACGAGGCGGGCGGCGCTTCCGCCGCGGGGGGAGGGCTGGCAAAGTTGTGGATTGCCTGTGTGAGCGCGTTTACGCGGCCTCCACGAGGCGATCTCGGTTCGCCCGTTCGCTTCCCGCCGGCGTGGGCCCGGCGTAAACTCAACCCGTCATGCCCCTGCGCTTGCAGATCCCCAGAGTGGATGGTCTGTCGAAGGAGGTCTTCGAGCGAGACTACCGGTCGCAAGGCAAGCCGGTGGTCTTCACCGGAAGTATCAAACACTGGCCGGCCCTGTCGAAGTGGACCTTCGCATTCTTCAAGGAGCGCTTCGGAAATCTCCCGGTCACCGCAGCGCTGGACCTGCCGGACCGCGAGATCCCATACAGCGTCCCCCAGCGGCTCCATAACAAGGACATGACGCTGGGCGAGTTCATCCATCACCTCGAGGGCGCGCCGGCCAGGCCGTGCTACGTGCACCAGCGCCCAATCGATCTCTTCCCGGGGCTCCGCGACGACCTTGACTACACCGTGCTGACGGATGACTTCGCGCGCGCGCCGCTGGTCACGCTCTGGTTCGGCTCCGCCGGCACGTTCTCCGGGTTGCACTTCGACGGTGATGACAACCTGTATACGCAGATCGTGGGGGCCAAGCGGGTGCTCCTGGTGGATCCCTCACAGGCGCGGCTGCTGTATCCATACAAGTGGGACTTCTGCAAGAGCCAGGTGGACGCTGAGCTTCCTGACCTCAAGAAGTTCCCCGCCTTCGAGGAGGCGACCGTCTACGAGACGGATCTCAAGTCCGGCGAGGTGCTGTTCATGCCGCGCGTCTGGTGGCACCAGCTGCGCTCGCTCGCGCCCACCATCTCGATCGGCCACAACTTCGGGGAGGCCTTCCGCCTGGGCGAGCACACCCGCGTGCTGAACCAACTCGGGATCGCCTACTGGGCGGAGATCCTCAAGCAGGTGATGGTGAACGGGGTGCTCGGGGTCGAGATGGACAACCCGCTCTACAGCTACGCCCCGCCAGGGAAGATGTTCTACGACTACGTGAAGGAGGAGATCGCGGACCGGCTGGGGCTCGGAGCCGGCAAGTGAGGGAGCTGCTGGGCGTCCGCGGCGCGCAGCACTTCGCCGCGCTCGCCGCCGTGCAGGGCGCCAACGCGGTCGCCGCGGTCTGGCTGTCCGAGGCGCTCGGGCCCGGCAGGTCCTGGTCCTGGTGGCTGCTCGGGGGCGCCGGGATCGCGTGGTGGGCACTGTTCTGGCGCGGCTGCGCGCCCACCCTCGAGCGGCTGGGGCTGGAGCGGGTGCCGCGGCTGTCGCTCCGTGGCCTGCTCCCGCTGGCGCTGGCCTGGGTGGCGGCGCAGCGCATGTCGGGCGGATGGATCGCGCGCGCGCTGGGGTTGGGGATGGTCGCGCTCTCGGCCGTGATCGCCCTCGCCGCCGCGCGCTTCGTGCTCCGGGAGCGGGCCCGGCTGCGCCGGGCGAAGGAGGCCTGGGCGGAGCGCAAGCGGCGCGAGCCGGGCGCCGCGTCCAGCCGGGTCGATGCGTGGCTGGACTGGAGCGAAGGCGCGAGCCACTCGGCGCCGCCGGAGATCATCCGGGGCTCGTATTTTCCGGGGATTGACGCCGGGCCGCTGAGGGACGCCGCCGACATCCCCGGCCTCCACGCGCGGTGCCGGGAGGTGATCGAGGCGGCGCGCCCCGCCTCGCCGGAGGTGACGGAGCTGGTCGTGCCTCCGGGGCGGCGCCTGGCGCCCGCGCCGGCGTTGGGTAATCTAGAATTGCAGGTGCTCTGCCCGGCGGAGGTGCCGGAGGGCGCCTTCCTGGAGGTCCAGGGCGCGCGCCGGCCGCTGGTGAAGGCTGAGCCGCTGGTCTTCGATCCATCCTACGGGCACTCGCTGGACAACCGCGGCGCCGGGCCCCTGGTAGTGCGGAGCTTCAAGGTGCCGCAGCCGCGCCTCACCCCGCTGGAGCGGGAGTTCCTCGCGTCGGTGGGGGCGCTGGCCGGGGAGGGCGCGTGAGGGATCTGCACGGCCGGAGCGCGCAGCGGCACTACCTCGCCTCGGCGCTGGCGTTCGTGGCCGCCGGCGCGGCCCTGATCGGCCTGGGCGCCCAGGGGGAGCTCCTGCGGGA
>DATBSS010000049.1:0-20869 GCA_036559665.1 Myxococcaceae bacterium | reverse complement strand
GACGGGGCGGGGGCCGGAAGCTCCAGCGGGTGCTCCCCCTCCTCCAGCCACTGCAGGCCGACCAGGGTGAGCCAGCCTTCGTCGGAGGTGAGGTTGCGCAGGCGCCGGTCGTGCCAGGCGCGGGTCTGGGCTTCGAGGTCGGCGGGGGGAGCGGGAGCGGGCGTAGGGGAGGCGGTCATGGCGATGGTGAGGAGCGGGCCGAGGATCATGCGCCACAGTAACGCCGGGGAAGCAAGCCCGCGGCGGTTCCTTTCACGGCCCGGCGCGGCTCTGGTACTTTCCACGTCCGGCCATGCCCTCGCCGCAGTGTCCACGCTGCAAGACGCCGCAGCCTCTGCCCATGCCGCCGCGGTGCGCGAACTGCGGGGAGTCCCTCACGCCCACCATCCCGGTCTCCAACCCGCTGATGCCGCTGCCGCAGGGGATGCCTGCGCCCGGGCGCCCGCTCTCCATGCCCATCAAGGGGCCGCGGCTGACCGGGCGGATGCCGGACGGGCGGGTGGCCGAGTTCGCGCTGGAAGGAAAGACCACGCTCGGGCGCCATCCCGCCAACACGCTCCGCCTGGCGGACCGCGAGGTGTCCAAGGAGCACGCCACCATCGAGAAGATGGGGAACCAGTACCTGCTGCGCGACCTGGGCTCCTCCAACGGGACCTTCGTCAACGGGCGGCGGGTGCGCGAGCTGCGGCTGCGCGACGGGGACGAAATAGCGCTCGGCAACAGCCGGCTGATCTTCCACAGCGGGGAGGGGACGCAGCCGCCCACGTCGCCCGGCGTCACCGTGGTGGCCAACGCGCAGTCCATCCCCGCCTTCCTGGCGCAGCTGGACCAGAAGGCGCAGAACGAGTTCCGCCCGGCGGACGAGATCTCCGACACGGCCTCGCTCAAGCAGGACTACGAGAAGCTGCGCATCGCCCACGAGTTCCAGCGGCAGGTCGGCCTGGAGCGCGACATCGAGAAGCTGGGCGAGAAGATCCTCAAGGTGTCCTTCCAGCTCCTCCCCGCGGACAACGGGGTGCTGTTCCTGGTGGATGAATCCACCGGCCAGCTGGAGCCGCAGTCCAAGCTCCACCGCAACAACAAGGAGCAGGAGGTCATCCTCTCCGACACGGTGCTCAAGCGCGTGACCGAGACCCGCGCCGGCGTGCTCACCGCGGACGCCATCATCGACCAGCGGTTCTCCTCCTCGGAGAGCATCGTCGCCCAGGGCATCCGGTCGGCGATGGCGGTGCCGCTGCTGGCCAGCAAGGACGGGGTCCCGCAGGCGCAGGTGAGGGGCCTGCTCTTCCTCGACACCCGCGACCGCACCAACGCCTTCTCCGAGAAGGACCTCAAGGTCCTCTCCGGCATTGCCGGGCAGGCGGCGATCGCGCTGGAGAACGTCTCGCTGGCCCGGAAGATCGAGGAGGAGGCGGTCACCCGCGCGGAGCTCTCCCGCTTCCTCTCCCCGGCGGTGGCGGACATGGTGGTGAAGGGGCAGGTGGAGCTGCTCCGGCAGGGCCGGCTGGCGGAGGTGAACGTCCTCTTCGCGGACATCCGTGGCTTCACCACCATGGCGGAGAACGACAGCCCGCAGGAGACGGTGGCGATGCTGAATGACTTCTTCACCGCCTGCGCCGCGGTGGTGTTCCGCCACGAGGGCAACCTGGACAAGTTCATCGGCGACTGCGTGATGGCGGTATGGGGTCCGCCCTCTCCGCACCCGGACGACGCCGCCCGCGTGCTGCGCGCCGCGCTGGAGATGCAGCAGGCGGTGGACCTGGTCAACGAGCGGCGCGAGGAGTCCGGGAAGAAGCGGATCCAGGTCGGCATCGGGGTCAACACCGGGCAGGCCGTCGTGGGGTATATGGGCTCGGCGGACCGCCATGAGTTCACCGCCATCGGCGACTCGGTCAACACGGCGGCCCGGCTGTGCGGGCTGGCGAAGGGGGGCGAGGTGGTGGCCACCGAAGCGACCGTGCAGCGGGCGGGCGGGGGGTTCATCACCGAGGCGATGCCCTTGGCGCAGGTGAAGGGCAAGGAGAAGGGAGTCGTCACCTTCCGGGTGACGGGTCTGGAAGAGACGGCGTCGGCGGACGGATGAAGACGCAACACTGCCCGAACTGTGGCACCGCCCACGACGTCGGAATCTTCGTCTCTGGCCAGAAGGTCCTCTGCAACCGCTGCGGCATCCGTTTCGAGATCAAGCGCAACGACGCGTCTCCCTCCATGACGCCCCGCCCTCCCAAGCCCGGTCACTCCGGCTCCATGCCGACCGCGGTGGAGCGCCCGCGCGAGCCCACCTCGCCGCCGGTGCCCGAGCCCGCGCCCGGCGTGCCTCTGGGCGTGGCTGCGCCCAGGGCGGAGCCCAACCTCTACTTCGACAAGACCGCCATCCGCGGCCCCGGCCAGGCCACGCCACCCCCGCAGGGCCAGGAGGGGTCCGTGGAGGTGGCGTCCGCCGCGGCGGCGGCCGGCCCGGCGCCCATCCCGCTGTCGGTCCCGCTGGTCATCCCCGGCTTCGAGCTCCAGGAGATCCTGGGGCGGGGCGGGATGGGCGAGGTGTGGAAGGCCCGCCAGGTTTCGCTGGGCCGCACGGTGGCGATCAAGCTGCTTCCGCCCAAGCTGGCACAGGACGCGGAGTTCGTGGCCCGCTTCGAGAAGGAAGCCACCGCGCTGGCCAGCCTTTCGCACCCGAACATCATCCAGATCATCGACCGCGGGGTGGCGGGCGATCACTACTACTTCGTGATGGAGCTCGTGGAGGGGCGCTCGCTGCGCGAGGTGATGCAGGCCTCCCGGCTCTCCGCGGCGGACGCGCTCAAGATCGTGGCGCAGATCTGCCGCGCCATCGACTACGCGCACGAAAAGCACATCATCCACCGCGACCTGAAGCCGGAGAACATCCTGGTGGACGCGCGCGGCCACGTGAAGGTGGCCGACTTCGGCCTCGCCGGCTTTCGCGGGCACGACTCCGAGAAGCAGCACCTCACCGCCACCGCGGTGGCCATGGGGACGCTCAACTACATGGCGCCCGAGCAGCGGAAGGACGCCAAGAGCGTGGACGGGCGCGCCGACCTCTACTCGCTGGGGGTCATCCTCTACGAGCTGCTCACGGGCGAGCTCCCGCTGGGGCGCTTCAAGCTCCCCTCGGAGAAGTTGGCCGGGCTGGACCTGCGGGTCGACGAGATCGTGGTCAAGTCGCTGGAGCCGGACCCGGAGCAGCGATACCAGCGGGCCTCGGTGATCGGCGCGGCGCTGGAGTCGATCATCCCGACCTCGGCGGTGGGCATCTCCGGCCTGCAGCCGGCGGCGGGCCAGCCGTCGGGGGTGACGCCCCAGCCGGCCACCAGCCAGACGGCCCGCACCGGTTCGTTCGTGGAGCGGGGCTGGCCGTGGGTGCGCAGCGCGCTGGCGGTGGTGGGCGGCCTGGCGGTGCTGGCGGTGGTGGTGCTGGCGCCCAACATCCGCGGCCTGCTGGGCGCGGAGGACGCGCACGCCGGCGGCCCGCGCGAGAAGCACCTGCATCACCACGAGGGCGAGAAGTATCCCAACAACACCGAGGGCCGGCTGTACGCGCGCGCCTCGGCCGGCGGCGGCGACAAGAAGCTGAGCCTCTCCACCGCGTTCTCGCCCGCCACCCAGAAGGACGGCGAACCCTTCAACGCCCACGACGGAGAATGGGAGCTGGACAGCGGGCGGCTGGAGGCGACGCAGGCCGGGAGCATCCCCAGCGACGGCAAGAAGATCCGCCCGCGCGCGGTCCTGGAGGAGCGCTATTTCAGCTCGGACGACTTCACCGCCGAGGTGGAGATGGCCTACCAGGGCGTGGACGACCAGTTCGCCCTGGAGCCGGACGACCAGCGGACGATGGAGCTGGCGTTCCGGACCCGGGACATCAACATCGCGGTCTGGGCCCTCCCGGGGAAGGAGATCCGGCTGATGTGGAAGTACCTCACGGCGGACGGCGTGGACCAGGCCGGCAACAGCGCGCGCGACCCGGATCTGGAGATGAACGACGAGGTGCCGACCCCGGGCGAGCGGACGCCGTTCCGCGTCCAGCTCAGCCTGAAGAGGCTCAAGCAGGGGACGCAGGTGGAGGCGCGGATGAACGGTACGCGCGTCGCCCGCAAGTTCCTGCCGGGCCTCACCGACGCGACGGGGCGGCTGGCGCTGGGGTGCCACAACCTGCACTGCGAGTTCGACGACCTCACCGTCCAGGGCCTTCCCAAGCCGAAGCCCGAGCGGGGGCCCGACGCCGGGAGCGTCCCCGCGCCGTGACGACCCGAGGGGGGCAATGGCTGGTGGCGGTGGCCTGGGCACTCGCGGCGCTGGGGTGCGGGCACGGCACCGCGCTGCGCCCGGCGCCCAAGGGGGCCGTTCGGGCGGAGATGGCGCTGGGCGGGCCCATCGCCCACGTGAATTCGGCGATCACCACGCCGCTGCCGCTCTCCACCGCGGGCGCCAGTTACGGCGTGAGCGACCGCTTCGACGTCTCGGCGCACGCGCACCTCACCGCGCTGATGTTCGGCGTGGCGGGGCTGGACGTGGGCTCCACCGCGCTGCTGCTGGGCGGCGGGCGCTGGGCGCTGGCGGGCACCGGGCGGCTCTACGGGTTCGCCGAGCTTCAGCGGGGCCAGCCGCGGCTGTACCTGGAGGCGCAGCTGGCGCCCAGCGTCCAGGTGGTCCCGGGGTGGTTGTCGGCGTTCGCGTCGGCCACGGCGCTGGTGCAGTTCGCCGGCGGCCCGCCCATCCCGGCGCTGGGGGCGGGGGCGCAGGTGCAGCTCGGCGCGGCCGCGCTGCAGGGGGAGTGGCGGTGGTACGGGATGGCCACCCCCACCCAGTTCGTGGTGGTGGACTGGTGGAGGGTGGGCGGGCAGGGCGCGTGGGGCGTGCTGTTCTCCGCCAGCTACCGGTTCGAAGGGCCCGGAGGGGCGCCATGAGGATCGCGGCGGCCGCGCTGGCGCTGGCCATGCTGCCGGCGTGCTTCAAGCTGGACCCATTCCTGTACACGCCGCAGCGGACGGACCACTACGCGTTCGACCCGGCCGGAAAGGACGCCGAGTCCACCCTCGAGGCCGGGCAGATCGGCGAGCCGTTCTTCATCCCGGTGAACGAGCAGGTGCAGATCGGCGCGGTCTACCTGCTGGCCACCACCCAGCCGCCGCGGGCGTACGCCATCTTCTTCCACGGCAAGGGGCCGAACATGGCGAACCCGGGCCAGTTCGAGCACGCCAAGCGCCTGGCCTACCTGGGCTATGACGTGCTGGTCATCGACTACCGCGGCTTCGGGATGTCCACGGACGTGGTGCCCACCGAGGCCGGCATCGAGGAGGACTCGCGCGCGGCGCTGGCGTGGATGACCGCCCGGGTACCCCGGGACCGGCTGTTCCTGTACGGGCATTCACTGGGGGCGGCGGTCGCCATCCAGCGGGCGGCGATCGATCCGCCGCCCGCGCTCATCGTGGAGTCGGCGTTCGCCTCCATCCAGGAGCTCGAGGGCGACTCCACGCTGATGGACTTCCCGGACGACTACGTGGCGGCCGACAGCTGGTCCAGCTCGATCCGGATCAAGTCCATCAGCCGGGTGCTCATCCTCCACGGGCTGGCGGACGACTTCGTGCGGCCGGAGTTCTCCCGGGGCCTCTACGAGCGGGCCCAGGAGCCCAAGGCGCTCGTGCTGGTGCCCGGCGCGGACCACGGGAACGTCGCGCCCACGATGGGCACGCCGAACTACGCGGACACGATCCACGCCTGGACGGACCTGCTCATCCCACGCTAGCGAGCAGCGACGCGAAATAGAGCGCGAAATCCCGGCGACACAGGGTCGCGGATCCGGTCGCACCGGGAAACGCCTCAAATTCCTACAGAAAGGCGCGCAACTCGAGCCGCCAATTCCTGAGAATGGGTGCGTAGCACACACGAGCCTACCTGGAGAGCTCGCATGTCCCCCGATTCCGTCGGTTCCCGCCCGTCCACCCCTCCGCCCGTGCAGTCGGCGCCGGCTTCCCGGCCGCCAGCACAGGCCCAGCAGGATTCCCTTCAAAGCCACTCGCTGATCAAGTCCGGCAGTCGCGGCACCGAGGTCTCCGGCCTCCAGGACCGCCTGAAGCAGGCCGGTTACCAGGTGGGCCAGGCCGGCGCGTTCGACGCCAAGACCGAGGCCGCCGTCCGCCAGTACCAGAAGGACAACGGCCTCCAGGTGGACGGGAAGGTCGGCCAGCAGACCTGGGGCAACATGCTGGGGCAGAAGGGCCTGCCGCCCGGCACCCAGATGCTGAAGGGTGGCTCCGGCGCGCCCTCCGCGGATCCGACCGGCCGCAACAAGGACTCCTTCGAGCCGTCCGGCTCCGGCCAGCGGCCCGGCGGCGGGCAGGCCCCGACGCAGGCCCCGGGCGGTCAGAAGCCCGGCCAGGCCGGCGGCACGCAGGGTCCGACTGGCGCCAACCCCGCGCCCGCCAACGGCTCCACCGTGGACCGGATGCTGAACGAGGCGCGCAAGCACATCGGCTACCACGAGGGCGCGGGCAACTCGAACAAGTTCTCCACCGCCATGGGCCGCCCTGCCGAGGCGTGGTGCGCGGACTTCGTGAGCTACGTCGCCAAGCAGGCCGGCGCGAAGACGGTGAACACCGCCGCGGCCCAGGGCATCCAGGACCAGTTGGCGAAGCAGGGCCGCTGGAAGGGCATGAGCAACCCGCAGCCGGGTGACGCGGTGACCTTCAACTGGAGCGGGAACCGCGGCGCCCGGGCCGACCACGTCGGCATGGTGGAGTCGGTCTTCCAGAAGAACGGCCAGACCTATATCCGCACCATCGAGGGGAACTCGGGCGACCAGGTCCGCTACCGGGAGTATCCGGCGAACTCCAGAAATATCAAAGGGTTCGGGACCATCGCCTGAGGCCAGCGTAAATTCTCTCGGCAAAAGAGAGCGAAACTCAGGTCTTGGGAGCGTGAGAATGGGGGGGCGGTCCCCCCACACCTGCCCACCCGGGAGTCGTTCCCCATGCCGGTCAGTGGCGCCACTTCTCGCCCAGTCCAGTCGCCGCAGCAGCCGCAGCCACGCTCGTCCTCCGAGTCCGTCGGGCAGCACTCGATGGTCCAGATGGGCAGCAAGGGTCCGGAGGTCTCGAGCCTCCAGCAGAAGCTGAGCCAGGCCGGGTTCCAGGCCGGTCAGAGCGGCGTCTTCGACGCGAAGACCCAGGCCGCCGTCCGCCAGTACCAGCAGGCCAAGGGCCTCCAGGTGGACGGCGTCGTCGGCCAGCAGACCTGGGGCTCCTTCCTGGGCCAGAAGCTGCCGCCCGGCGTCGAGATGCTGAAGGGCGGCGCGGGCGCCCCCTCCGCGGATCCGACCGGCCGCAACAAGGACTCCTTCGATCCCGGCGGCGCCCCGGCGCCTTCCCCTGGCTCGGCGACGGGCCCGGCCGGCGCGTTCCCGGCCAGCGGCTCCAACCGCGAGAAGCTCGACTGGGCGACGAAGACCGCCAAGGCGATGGGCCTGACCATCACCTCCACCACCGGCGGTACGCACACGCCGGGCTCGTACCACTACCAGGGCCGCGCCATCGACGTGGCGGGTTCGCCGGCGCAGATGGCGAAGTTCTTCGACACGCTCCACAACACCCGGCCGACCGAGCTGTTCTACGACCCGCGGGGCGCCGTGAAGAACGGGAGCGACATCTCGCCCATCGGCGGCCACAGCGACCACGTGCACGTGGCCTTCTAGGCGGCGAGGGCTACGCGCCCTCTTCATCCGCGAAGCCGTACTCCTTCAGCTTGCGCGCCAGCGTGTTGCGCCCGATCTGCAGCGCGCGCGCGGCGGCGGTGCGGTTGCCCTTGCAGGCGTCCAGTACGCGCAGGATGTGGCGTTTCTCGATCTCGCTCAGCGGCAGCAGCTCCGCGGGGAGGTTGTCCGCGCTGATCGGCACCGCCGTGGGGAAGCCCTTGCCCACCGGCCCCTGCGGCACGGGGGTGGGGGAGATCCGGTCCACGGTCGGCAGCGGGAGGTGATCGGAGAGGATCTCCCCCTCGGTGAGCACCACCGCCGACTCCATGCAGTTCTCCAGCTCGCGCACGTTGCCCGGCCAGCGGTACGACTGCAGCCGCTCCAGCGCGCCCACCGTCAGCCGCGGCACGATGGGCAGCCGGTGCCGCTTCGCCGCCTGGGCGATGAAGTGGCGCGCCAGGCGTTCGATGTCCTCGGGCCCGCGCTCGCGCAGCGGCGGGAGGACCACCTCCACCACCTTGATGCGGTAGTAGAGGTCCTCCCGGAACTTGCCCTCGTGGACCATCCTCGCCAGGTCCCGGTTGGTGGCGGCGACAATCCGCACGTCCACGCGGATGGTCTGGGTGCCGCCCACGCGCTCGAACTCGCGGTCCTGGAGCACGCGGAGCAGCTTCCCCTGCACGGACTGGGGCAGCTCGCCCAGCTCGTCGATGAACACCGTGCCGCCGTGGGCGGATTCGAACTTGCCCTCCACCCGGTGGTCGGCGCCGGTGAAGGCGCCCTTCTCGTGGCCGAACAGCTCGTTCTCGATCAGGGTGGGCGGCAGCGCCGCGCAGTCCACCTTCACGAACGGCTTCTCGCGCCGCGGCGAGTTGACGTGCACCGCGCGGGCGATCAGCTCCTTGCCGCAGCCGCTCTCGCCGCGCACCAGCACCGTGGCGTCGGTGCCGGCCGCCTTCTGGATGACCTTGTAGATGGCCTTCATCGGCGCCGTCTCGCCGATGATCCGGTTGAAGAAGTACCCGACCGGGGCCTGCGGCTGCTCCTTGGCGCGCAGGAGCTCCTGGTAGAGGCTGGTGGCCTCCAGGGCGGTGGAGATCTCCCCCGCCAGCTCCTCCAGCCGCTTCTGGTCGTCCGCCGAGAAGCGGTCCGCGCCGCGCTTGTTGAGGACCGCCACCACCCCGAACAGCGCCTGGTCCCGGCCCCGCAGCGGCACCGCCAGCATGGAGGTGGTCCGGTAGCCGGTCATCTTGTCGATGTCGGCGAAGAACCGGACCTGGTCGTCCGGCATCCGCGCCGAGGCGCCCGTCTGGGCCACGTGGCCGGCCACCCCCTGGCCGACCTTCAGACGGATCTGCGAGATCTCCGGGAGGTGGGCGGCGCGGGAGAAGAGCTCCTGGCGCGCCGGGTCCAGCAGGTAGAGCGTCCCGCGGTCCGCCTCCATGGTGGCGGCGACGCGGTCGACGAGCGTGGTCAGGAACTCGTCGAGGTTGACCTCCTGGCCCACCATCCCGCCGACCGACAGCAGCACCTGGGATGAGTCGGCGTTTCGTTGCATTCCACGGATCGCGGGATCGAAGAAGGCCGCCGCGGCGGCACCACTATACCAGTGCATCGCGTTTCCCTCGGGGAATCGACGTGATGCCTAGCCGAACGCCACCCGGCCGCCCTCGCGGGCCGGTTCCACCCGCGGGAAGAGGGCGCGCGCTTCCTCGGCCATGGCGCGGACGGTGTCGTCGTTGTGCGCCGGGTCGTGGTGGAAGAGGTACAGCTTCTTGGCGCCCACCGCCTGGGCGATCTGCGCCGCGTCCATCATGGTCGAGTGCCCCCAGCCCTTCTTCGCCACGCCCTTGCGCCCGTGGTACTCGTCCGGGGTGTACTGCGCGTCCAGGCAGAGCGCGTCGCAGCCTTCCATGGCCTGGACGATCTCCGGCGTGAGCCGGTCCACGGAGAGCTCCACGTCCGTGGCGTAGACGAAGCTGCGCCCGCCCGCGTCCACCCGGTACCCCATGCAGCCGTTGGGGTGGGGCAGATCGAACGGGGTGACGGTGAACGGCCCGTAGGAGATCGGCTGGCGCGCCTGCGCCACCGCGTAGGTCATCGTCGAGCGCATCGCCTCCAGCGTCACCGGGAAGCTGGGCGGCCGCATCTGCTTGGAGAGGACGCGGTGCAGCTTCACGTCGCCGCCCTGGCCGGGGCCGTGGAGGACCAGCTCCGTCCCCGGGACGTAGGCCGGGGCGAAGAAGGGGAAGCCCTGCACGTGGTCCCAGTGGAGATGGGAGAAGAAGAGCGCGGCCTTCACCGGGCGGCCCGCCGCCATGAGCGAATCGCCGAGCCCGCGGATGCCAGTGCCTGCGTCGAGGATGAGCCGATGATCCCCGTCGCTCACCTCCAGGCACGACGTGTTCCCGCCCACCCACGCCACCTGCTCTCCGGAGACCGCCACACTGCCGCGCACACCCCAGAAACGCACTTCCATGGGCCTACCTCCTCGGTGCTCCGTGCTGTCCGAAACCAGGACAGAGCAAGGGTGCGGCCACTTCTAAGTGCCTGCAATTTGGTGGATCGACTGTCCATTATTACGGATCGCTCCAGTATGGGCGTTCCGCGACGGTCCGCCGTCAGTCCGCGACGGCGCAGCGTCACTGCTTCCAGAGGACCTTCCAGGGGTGCGCCTTCAGGTCCGCCACGAGGTCGCGCAGATCCTTGTAGAGCTGATCGTCCTTCTGGAGCGCACCCAGGGTGCCTTCCCCCGCCTCCAGGCGAGCGAGTACCCGCTCGGCGCGCCCGGCGATCCGGTCCAGCTTCTCGCCTGCGGCGGCGTAGGAGGCGAGCGCCTCCCGTGCGCGCTTGCCGTCCTCCGGGGTGAGGTCCTTGGTGGCGGCGGCCAGGCCGGCCAGGGCGCGCTGGGCATCGTCCATCATCCGGGCCGTCTTCTCCCCTGGGGGAAGCTGGGCCTGGGCGGCGCGGGCCAGGGCGTTCATCTGCTTGGCAGCGGCGGTCAACTCTTCCAGAAGGGTCCGGATCTGGTCGCGGTTGTCCTTGAGCACGCCGCCGGCCGTCTCCGAGAAGCCGCCCACCCCGCGCAGGAGCGAGGCCACCGCGCCGGGGTTCTCCTCCAGCGTCTTGGCCACGGCGTCCAGCAGCGCGCCCATGCGCGCCGCCACCTGGTCCAGCCGCACCGCCTCCACACCCCGGACCTCGGCGTCTGTGGGGAGGAGGGGGGCGGTGGCGGTGCCGGGCTCCAACTCGAGGTAGGGCTCGCCCAGGGGGCCCACGGTGGCGACGGTGACGGACACGTCGGCGTGCAGCGCGCGCCGGGCCTCGTCCGACAAGGACAGCTCCATGGTGATGGGGAGGGAGGCGCCGGCGTCGTCGCGGCGATCGGGGAGGAGGCGGATCCGGTCCACCCGGCCGACCTGGACGCCGCCCAGCTTCACCGGCGCGCCCTCGGTAACGTGGCCGGTGTGGGCGAAGCGGACGTGCAGCCGGCCGCGCGAGGTGATCGAGTTGAACGTGCCCATCAGCCAGAGCAGCCCGCCCACGGCGGCGAGGCAGACGAGCAGGACGGCGCCGACGCGCACCTCGAGGCGGCGCTCATCCATCCGCGTGCTCCAGGATGCTCCGCACTTCAGGGAGGTCGGAGGCGAGGAACGCGTCGCGCGGGCCGAGGAAGGCCGCCTTCCCGGAGGCCACCAGCAGCACCCGGTCCGCGGCGGCGCGGAGGGCGCGGTAGTCGTGGGAGACGACGAGGGCGCCGAGGCCCCGGTCCCGCAGGGATGTGAGCACGTGGTTCACGGCGTCCGCGGCCCGGTTATCCAGCCCGGTGGTCGGCTCGTCCAGAAGGAGGAAGCGGGGGAGGAGGAGGAGGGCGCGGGCGATGGCCACGCGCTTCTGCGCTCCGGGGCCTAGCGCCTCCGGGTACAGGTCGGAGAGCGGCGCGGCGTCGGCTTGCTCCAGGGCGGCGCGGACGGCGGCGGGTGCGGCGCGCTCGTCGGCGAGGGCGACGTTCTGGGCGGCGGTGAGCCAGTCGAGGAGGGCGGGGCCCTGGACGACGTAGGGGTAGTGGTGGCGGAGGGCGTGGAGCCGGGTGCGGCCGAGGGACGGGACGTCCTCGCCGCCCAGGTGGATGCCGCCCGAGTCGGGGCGGAGGAGGCCGACGGCGAGCTTGCAGAGGACGCTCTTGCCGCTGCCGCTCTGGCCCACGACGAAGGTGAGGCCGGAGAGGGGGATGTCCGCGGAGAGGCTGCGGAGGACGGGGGTGTCGCCGAAGGACTTCTCGACGCGGTCGAAGACGAGGTGGGCGGTCACAGGCCCAGCACCCGGAAGGCGAGGCCGACGAGCACGTCGATGACCAGGCAGCCCAGGCAGGCGGCGACCACGGCCCGGGTGGTGGCGCGGCCGACCGCCGCGGAGCCACCTTGAGCCGGGAGGGCGTGGACCGCGGCGACGAGCGGGATGTAGAGACCGCAGAGGAGCACCTTGGCGCCGGCGGAGAGGAAGTCGGAGGCGTCGAGGTAGCGCGGGTCGAGGAAGGCCCAGCCGTCGACGTGGAGGACGAGGAGGGCGGTGAAGACGGCGGAGAGGCCGGCGGCGGCGGTGCCCAGGATGCAGAGGGCGGGGACGCCGATGGCGCCGGCGAGGACGCGAGGGGCGACGACGTCGGAGGCGGGGTCGCCGGCGCACATGCGGATGGCGTCGAGTTGCTCGGTGACGCTCATGGAGGAGATCTCGGCGGCGCTGGAGGAGCCGTAGCGCGCGGCGACGAGGAGGGCGGAGGTGACCGGGCCGAACTCGCGGAGGAGGAGCTCGAAGTAGGCCGGGCCGAGGACGACCAGGTTGCCGGTGAACTTGCGCGCCTGGACGTTGGCGATGGTGATCAGCACGGTGCCGAAGAACGCCATCCCGGAGATGACCAGGGGGGCGGAGCGGACGGCGATCTGGTCGAGCTGGAGCCAGAGCTCGCGCAGGAACAGGCGGGGCGGCACACGGCGCATGGCGACCGCAGCCCGGGCTCCGAGGAGTGCGGCTCCGCCGATCGCGCGCACCGGGTTCACCGCGGGCTCCCGAGGAGCGGCGTGAGGATCTGCGTCAGCGCGAAATCCAGCCCGAAGATCGCCGCCGCCGCGCCTTGCACCGACCGAGCCGTCGCCTCGCCCACCGCCCGAGCCCCGCCACGGGCACGCAGGCCCGAAAGGCTGGAGATCACCGCCACCGCCGAGCCGAACGCCGTCGTCTTGATCGTCCCCGCCAGCAGATCCCGCGGCCCCAGGAGCTCCCGCAGGCTCCCCAGGAACACGTTCGGGTGGATGTGCAGCGCCAGGGCCGACGCCGCGATCTCGAACGCGATGGCCACCGTGAAGAACAGCGCCGAGAGGGCCGCGGACGCCGCCAGCAGCGCCGTCATCCGCGGCGCCACCAGCAGCGCGATCGGATCCAGCGCCACCCCCTCGAGTCCCTCCAGGTGCCCGGACGCGCTCAGCGCCGCCAGCTCCGCCGCGTTCTGCGCGCCGGCCCGCGCCGCCATCATCAGCCCCAGCAGCAGCGGCCCGAATTCCCACAGCACCGCGAAGCTCGCCGCCCACCCCAGGAACGCCCGCGCCCCGTACCGCTCCACGTAGAGCTGCGTCTGCAGCACCATCATCATCCCGGACACCACCGCCGCCACCAGCACCAACGGGACGCTGTCCGCCCCCAGCCGCGCCGAGGACCGCACCAGCTCCCTTGCGCGGACCTGCGGCAGCCGCGCGATCACCCGCGCCGACAGCACCGCGCCGGCGCCCATCCACCGCACGCCCAGCAGCGCCCATCGCCCCAGCGCGCCGATCACGCCAGGTCCCCCGCGTCCATCACCGGGGCCGGCGCCGGCGGGCCGTCGTGCAGCACGCGCCCGCGCCCCATCCAGATCCACCGCCCCAGCCTGAGCTGCGGCGGAGGCTCCGGCGCCGCTACCACCAGCGTCCGCCCTTCCGACGCCCGCCGTACCAGCTCCGCCACCCCGAACGCGGTGATCGGATCCAACCCGGCCAGCGGATCGTCCAGCAGCAGGACCCGGGGCCGCGCCACCAGCGCCCGCGCCAGCCCGGCCCGCTTCCGCATCCCCCCGGACAGCGTCTCCGGGAGCTGGTCCGCCGCGCCCTCCAGGCCCACCTCCTCCAGCGCCTCCCACGCCCGCGCCGCCGCCTCGTCCGGCGCCGCGCCGCGCCGCAGCAGCGGGTACTCCACGTTCTCCCGGACGCTGGACGAGTCGAACAGCGCGTCGCCCTGGAACACCATCCCGAACGCGGACTGCCGCTCCCCGCCGGCCGGCCCCCCGTCCCAGAGGACGGCCGTCCGCGCCTGGGGCACCAGCCCGGCAAGCGATTTGAGCAGCACCGTCTTTCCCGCCCCGGACGGCCCCAGCACCAGCACCTGCGTCCCCGGCGGCAGGTCCAGCGAGACGCCGTCCAGCGCCGGGCGGCCCTGGAACCGGACGGTGAGGCCCTTCGCGGCGAGGTGCATCGCGCCGCAGATTGTAGGAGCGGCCAGCGCGTGCGAAAGAAGCTGGCGCCCGCTATTCCTGGGGATGGTCAGCCGGTGAGCGGAACCTACGAGACCTTCGAGGTGGTGGAGGTGAACGAGCGCCACGGCTTCGCGCGCGTGCGCTCGGAGCGGACGGGCGCGGTGCTCCACACCGGGATCAAGCCTGAAGGCCAGCTGGACCGCCTCCGCGTGGGCGACCGCATCCAGGGCATGGCCCGCGGACAGAGCGTCGGCCGGGTCTCCTGGGTCCATCGCGCCCCACCGCCGCCGGAAGCGGTGGACCGGGCGCGGGGGCTGCTCGCGGACCTGGCCCGCTTTGGCTACCAGTTGCCCATGACGCCGGAGCAGCTGGTGGACGCGCAGGGGCGGGCCGAACAGGCCGGCGCGATGATGGCCGTCCTCAAGGGCAGCATCCCCACCTTCTTCGACGAGCGTGAGGAGGCGGACGCCTCGCTCCTGGACCGCTTCGAGGGCGCCATGACGCCGTACGTCAAGGGCTTCCAGGTCAAGCCGGTCGCCCGCGAGCCCAAGGTGATCACCGAGCCGGGCGGGGTGGTGGTGGCGCTGGGCTCGATGGCGGACCCGGTGGCGCTGTTCGAACCGCTCCTGGCCCACGCCAACGAACGGCTAGAGTCGGCCGGGGCGCCGGTCCGCTGGGTTCCCGTCAGACGGAACTGGCTGCTGGCGTCTCCATTGGCGGTGCGGTTGCTGGAGTCACACGGGCTGGTGCAGCCCAGGACCATTCATTGAGCGAGCGAACGACGAACCGGCGCTGGACGACGGTCGCGGTCATCCTGTGCCTGTTCATGGCCGCGCTGGAGATGACGGTCGTCTCCACGGCCATGCCCTCCGTGGTGGCCGACCTGGGTGGCCTCAGCCAGTACTCCTGGGTCTTCACCGCCTACATGCTGGCGGCCACCATCACGGTCCCCATCTACGGGAAGCTGGCGGACCTCTACGGCCGCAAGCCCATCCTCCAGATTGGCCTGGTGCTGTTCCTGGTCGGATCCGTGGCCAGCGGGTCGGCGCACACGCTCACCCAGCTGATCGTCTTCCGCGGGCTCCAGGGGCTGGGAGCGGGCGCCATGCAGCCGCTGGCGATCACCATCGCCGGGGACATCTTCACGCTCGAGCAGCGCGCCAAGGTGCAGGGCTGGTTCGGCTCGGTGTGGGCGTTCGCCGCGCTCGTGGGTCCGCTCCTGGGCGGGTTCATCGTCGACGTGGCGTCCTGGCGCTGGATCTTCCTGCTCAACATCGCCCCCGGCATCGCCGCGGCGTTCCTCCTCCAGTGGGCGCTGCGGGAGAAGGTCACCCCCCGCTCGCAGCGACTGGACGTGCCGGGAGCGGTGGTCCTGGCGGGGGCCGTGCTCGCCATCCTGCTGGCGGCCCACGGCGGGGCGATCGCGGGAGGGGCGGCGCTGGCCGCGGTCGCCCTCACGGTGGTGTTCATCCTGGTGGAGCGGAAGGCGAAGGATCCGGTCCTCCCCATGTCGCTCTTCGGAGACCGGGCGATCGCCATCTCCAGCCTTGCAGGCGCCCTGTTCTCCGCCTCGATGTTCGCCGCCACCACGTACCTGCCGCTCTACGTGCAGGCGGTGCTGGGCGGCACCCCGACGCAGGGCGGGCAGATCCTCACGCCCATGCTGGTCCTCTGGCCGGTGTCCTCCACGGTTGGCGGCTTCGCCCTCATCCGCGTCGGCTTCCGGCCGCTGGTGGTCGGCGGGTTGGGGCTGGCGGCGCTCTCCAACCTGGTCCTGGCGTTCTTCATGGGGCCGCAGACGCCGCTCTGGGTCCCCATGGTGTGCATGGGCCTGTTCGGGGCGGGCCTGGGCTTCGCCGCCACCGCGCTGTTGCTGGCGGTGCAGACGGCGGTGGGCTGGGAGATGCGCGGCGTGGCCACCGCCTCCAACCTGTTCTTCCGCACCATCGGGGGGACCATTGGCGTGGGCGTGCTGGGCGGCGTGCTGGCCGCCGGCATCGAAGCGGACCACGCCATTCCGCCCAGCGCCGGCGCGGAGCTGCTGGGGCCCTCGCACGGCGCCAACCTCCCCGCCGAGATCGTCCGCCACCTCTCCGCCGTCCTGGAGCGATCCCTGGGCGTCGGGTTCTGGATCATGTTCGGCTGCACCGCGGTGGCGTTCGTGGCCGGGCTCCTGTTCCCGCGGGTGGAGCGGACGCCCCAGGCCGTGGCCCCGCGTTCAGAAGAGGTAATGGGGCACATGAGCTGAATTTCAGACAAGACTGTTATTTCCACTTGTGACTGTGCGATTCCAGTGTTCGTGGACCATCCCCTGAATAGGGGGAGGTCATCCCCGTCTGAGGCACGGGGGAGGAGCACGTCGTGGAGTCCCTGTCACCGGTCCGTCTCTACTGCGCATATACGTCCCTGGTGGACCGGCCCACGTTCGCCCGCGTCTGGGAGGAGTGCACCCAGTCGGAGCGCCCGCTCCCCGTCGGCCGCAAGGTGGAGATCGTCGACCACGACGTGATCTTCAACTGCCCCTCGCTCGCCTGGGGCGGGCGGATCGCCGGGATTGTGCCCACGCCCGGCAAGCGCGTCCCGGCGCTGCTCTACGCGGTGGACGCGCAGGACTGGCACGCGCTGGAGTTGGCCGAGGAGTTCCCGGACCGGGTGCCCATCACGGTCAAGGTGGACCTGGGCGGCGTGGAGATGCGCGCGCAGGCGTTCACCACGCGCATCAGCCAGTCCACGACGATGCTCGGGGTGAGCCAGCAGGCGCTGGACATCCTCATCCGCGGCGCCGAGGCCGCGGGCTTCCCCGCCGAGTACATCGAGCGCCTCCGCCACGAGCCCGAGTCGGAGAGCCTGTTCACCGCGGACATGCTGCTGGCCGCCGAGGGCGGCGCTACCAACGCCCGTTGACGCTGACGCCGACCAGGCCCGGCCCGGCGCCCAGCTCCACCTTCCTCGAAGCGTCCGGCGACGACGGGTCCGCCAGGTAGAGGTCCCACGCGCGCTCCAGCGGCGACCGGGCGAAGCGCATCAGCACCAGCCCCTCCAGGATGCCGAAGGCGCCCGCGCCGACCGACGCCATGGCCGCCGGGCGGGAGTCCGCACCCTGGGGCGTGGTGGCCAGCACGTACGTGCCCGCCGCCGTCTGCACGGCCCCCACGCCGATCAAGAGCCAGCTCCCGACGGCGCGGGCCTGGCGGTCGCCCTCGACCTGCGCCTCGAAGCGCGCCTCGGCGCCCAGCACCGCGCGCGCCCGCGCGTCCTCGGTGGAGAGGTCCTGCCCGGCGTAGTCGGAGAAGAGCTTCACCTGGCCCGCGGGGATGACCGCCGTCACCACGCCGGCCACCACGGCCGAGCCGGCGCCGGTGACTCCCAGCACCTGGCCCCACAGGCGCGCGTCCGGGTTCGCCGACTGGCTGGAGAGGCCCCAGAGCGTGCCGCCCGCCAGCAGGCCGCCCGAGGCGATCAGCACGCCTTGGGCCTGCTGCCCCGGCCCGCCGTCCAGCCCCGCCTCGAGGTGCGCCCGGAGGCGGTCCGCGTCCCTCAGGCTGACTCCGGACGGGAGCGGGGGCGGGGCGCGCTGGAGGTCCGCCTGGACGCGGGCGAAGGACTCCTGGCCGAAGGGTTCGTGGAAGAGGCCGCGAAAGACCGGCGCCTCGCTGCCGCGGACGGCGATGGGCGAGGGCGCGGCGGGCAGGTCGTCCAGCGCCACCGGCCCCGGCCCGTCGATGCTGCGGTAGCGCACCGTGGGCCGGCCCTTGTCGGGCGCGGGCACCTGCTCGTAGACGCCGATCTCCTCCGCCCGGCTCGGGAGCGAGAGCGTGAGCGGGGTCCGGTCCTCCTTGTTGAGGTCCATCACCCGGACGCCGTTCTCGTCGCGCAGGGTGAGGCGGCGCTGCCCAGCGGCGGGGAGGGTGAGCACGCGGGCGGCGCCCTGCAGCGTGAGGATGGCCGCCCCGGCGTCGGCCAGCGGCGGCGCGCTGAACACCTTGGGCCGGTAGAGCTCGTTCACCACCGGCCGGTTGGTCACCTGGATGAACGCCGCCAGCTCCGCGTAGCTGATCTTCCCGTCGTGGTCCGCGTCCGCCGCGCCGCGCAGGCCGCTCCGGACCTCGTAGGAGAAGATGCCGGACTGCAGGTCGCTCCACTCGTAGGTGACCGCCTCCGCGCTGGTGGAGATCACCGCGCCCACGTGCGGGTAGCGGCGGAGGAGGGACTGCGACTCGTCGGACGCGGTGGCCCAGCGCTGCCCGCCCGGCTTGCGCGGGGTGAGCATGAAGTACGAGTTGCAGCTGTCGAGGATGAGGTGGAGCCGGCGTGCGGGGAGCTTCTGGATGACCTTCGCCTCCAGGTCCCGAGCGGTGAGCCGCCCGTCCAGCAGCTCCACGTAGCCCATGCCGTGGTCGATGTCCCCGTGCCCGGCGAACACCACGTGCAACTCGGGCGTGGCGCCGCGCTGCTCGGTCGCAGCGAGCTGCCGCTGCAGCGCCGCCACCGCCTCGTCCAGCCCCGCCACCGTGGGCGCCTTCGCCGCCTTTGCCCAGGCCGGGTAGAGCGCGGCGGTCTCCTCGTCGAGCTGGGAGAGCAGGACGACGTGGTCCTCGCCGTACACCTCGGAGAACAGCTCGGCGTACTTGGCGCCGTCGTCGTCGGCGTACTGGAGGTCCGGGCGGGTGGGGTCCAGGCTGCGGTTGTTGGTCACCACCAGCGCGTAGCCCTCCCCGGGAGTCGGAGGGCCCGCCGACAGGGCGAGCAGCAACGGCAGCAATAGGCTCATGGCGTGGACCTCTCGGCCGGGCGCGTCATCCGGGTGCGGATGATCTGGATCTCCGCGCCAGGGTACTGCCGGCGCAGCGCGTCCAGTGAGCCCTCCGAGAGCAACTGTTCCACTCGCTGCACCCGGAGCTCCTCCGGGGCGAAGACCGCTACCACCTGGAAGTCGCCGGCCGCCGGGTGGTCCGGGGTGACGCCTTCGCTCAGCGAGACCACTTCCGGCGCCGCCGCCAGCACCGGGGAGATCGGGTCCGTGCCGGGCGCCAGGTACGCCGGGTAGAACCAGTGCACCGCCCGCTCCGCGTCCAGGCCGAAGAGGAGGAAGCGCGATTCCTGGTGGCTGCGGTTGTAGATGAGGAACGAGAGGCCGTCCCCCGGAGCCATGGCGTCGCCCTCGTGGAGCGGCCGGCGCGCCTGGGTGCGCGAGCTGGGGTGGACGAACGCCTCGAAGCCCATGTGGCGCGCGGTCCCTTCGGGGGCGGCGATGCCGCGGGGCGTGAAGTCGGGGTGGGGCGAGGGCGCGGGGCGGGCGATCCACACCGCGAGCAGGAGGAGAGCGACGGCGGCCAACAGCGCGGGCGCGACGAGGATGGGCCGGAAGCGGGGCCGGCGCTCACCCAACCGGGCGGCCACGGACTGCACGAAGGCTTCGTCCGCCGGGACTTCAAGATTCGCGAGGATGGAGAGGAGGCGGGAGAGGTACCCCTCGCGGACGCGGCAGCTGGCGCAGCCCTGGGCGTGCGCGTGGAGGGCCTCCGCCTGGTTGCGGGTGAGCTCCCCGTCGAGCATCGCGACCATCGTCTCGGGGGTGGGGCAGGCGGTCATCGCGGCGTCTGCGGTCATCGCAACATCTCCGGCGGCAGCAGGGCGGCCAGCGCTTTCAGGCCGTAGAACACGCGCGAGCGGGCGGCGGACGGCGTCCGGCCAATCACCTGGGCGATCTCCTCGTAGGGCATCCCTTCGACGAAGCGGAGCGCGAGCGGCACCCGGAACTTGTCCGGGAGGCTGTGCATGGCGGAGGCGACCAGGGCGAACGTCTGCGCCTCCACCAGCGCCTCGTAGGACTCCGGCAGGTGCCCGCGGTGGAGCTGCTCCTCCGGCACCTCGTCCAGGCCCAGCCAGGCGCGCACCGTCCGCTTGCGCGCGGCGGACCGGCAGTGGTGGCGGGCGATGGTGAAGAGGTACTCCTTCATCCGGCCGCCGGGGCGATAGTCGCGGCGCTTCTCCCACACCTTCAGGAAGACATCCTGGGCCACGTCCGCGGCCAGCACCTCGTCGCGGAGCATCAGGCGGCAGAAGGCGCGGATGCGGCGCTCGTAGCGGCGGACCAAAGTGACGTAGGCCGCCTGGTCCCCCTGCGCCGCAAGGGCCATCAGGGCGTCGTCGGAGGGCCCGGGCACTGGGGCGGGGGGTCCCTTCACCAGGCGTAGGTGTGAGAATTCACCCATCAGAGGAACAACGCGCTGGCCGGCCGCCTGTTGAAAGGGTGCAGGGAGTGCGTGGACTCATCGGAAATCACCGGAGACCACCAGGCCGGTAGGCCCCGGGAGAATCCGGATGGCGACTGGTTGCGATGGGTTGCCGGCGAAGAAGAAGTACCCACCAACCCCGATCCCCACGGCGGCCACCGCAGCGAAGGCGTACCCCAGGGTCGCATGGGTCGCCCCGGCGGCGCGGATGGTGTTGGCCTGGTCGAGCGTGAGGCGGTGGTTCGCCGGGTCCGCGGCGGCTTGTCGGAGCTGGTCCGCGTCCGCGTTCGCCTGGACCAGGAACACCGTCGACCCCACCCCGGCGGCGACCCCCAGGCCGCCCGGAAGCCAGAACCAATCGCGGAGGGTGGAGGGGGCTGACGTAGTCTCAGGTGTGATGGGTTGGTGAGGGGGCGGTGCCTTGAC
>DATBSS010000048.1:0-6963 GCA_036559665.1 Myxococcaceae bacterium | reverse complement strand
TGCGAACGCTGGCGATCTGGAGTGGTCTGGGACTCGTTCTCGCGGTGCTGGCGTGCGGTGGAGGCGGGGACGCGCTCCAGTCCCGCGCCGGCGCGATCCAGGCGACCCGCACCGGGTGGCAGATGCACAACGGCCTGGAGGTCACCGCCGCCAACCCGCTCGGGCTGATCGCGTTCACCTGCCTGCCGGCGATGCATGGCGACGTCTGCGAGTACGCGGTGGCCACCATCCCGTCGCAGGTGGACCCGGGCTGGGGGCCGGCGCCGGACCCGGACATCATCAACTTCTCGGTGTACCCGTCGCGCGTGTGCTCGGCGCCCGTCGCCTGCAACGTGTTCGGTGACTTCACGTATTTCCAGACGCTGGTCGACGTGCCGGCGAACGTGGCGGTCACCGAATTCACCATCGCCTTCGACGGCATGGACGACGGCTCGCGGGTGACCATCTTCAACTCCAGCTACCCGGGCGGGCTGGTGGTGCCGGGCAGCTACGTGTTCCTCTGGGGCACCGGCACCGCGGATCTCTCGCCCTACGTCCGCTCCGGCCAGGTGAACCGGGTGGTGGTCACCCAGGTGGACGACTGCTGCAGCGAGAACAACCTGCGCAGCGCGGCGGTGGTCCTCAACGGACAGGTGGTGCACACCGGCTGCGACACGGATGCCGACTGCGGCGACGGTGACGCCTGCACCACGGACACCTGCAACCCGGACGGCTCGTGCAGCCACCCGGCGGTGGGCTGCGACGACGGGGACTCCTGCACCGCGGACAGCTGCGACCCGCAGGCGGGCTGCGGGCACGCCGCGCAGTGCCCGGACTGCTCCAGCGCCGGGCCGACGGTGGGGCAGATCTGGCCGCCCAACCACAAGCTCGTGTCGGTCGGGGTCCAGGGCGTGACCGACCCCCAGGGCCAGCCGCTGAGCATCGTCATCGACGGCATCCGGCAGGACGAGCCCACCAACGCCTGCGGCGACGGGAACACCTGCCCGGACGCGTCCGGCGTGGGCACCTCCACCGCCCGGGTCCGCGCCGAGCGCACCGGCACGCCGCAGGCCCCGGGCGACGGCCGCGTCTACCACCTCTCCTTCACCGCCACCGACCCGGACGGACACTCCTGCTCCGGCACGGTGAGCGCGTGCGTGCCGCACGACCAGGGCGCCCACTCCACCTGCGTGGACCAGGGGCCGCTCTACGACTCGCTCACCTGCGGCCCGTAGCGGCGGGGGCGCTCCCCACCCGCGCGGTCAAGGCCGGCCCAGCCGATAGCGCAGGCCCACCAGCACCGTGAGCGGTTCCCCCACGGTGTCGACCCCCGCGCGCCCCACCAGGTACTGCTGGTTGAGCAGGTTGTTCACCGTCACGTACGCATCGAGGTCGCCGAACAGCCGCCGCCGCGCGGAGAGATCCACCAGCGCCACCGCGTCCAGCGGCAGGGTGTTGAGGTCGTCCTCGAACTGCTGCCCGGCGTAGCGGAGGACGACCGTCACGGTGGCGATCTGCGGGTCGTCGTACGCCAGTTGGACGGTGGCGCGGCGCGCGGGCGCGTGCGGGAGCTGCTTGCCGGCCAGGGTGTCGCTCGCCGCGGAGAGCACCCGCGTGGGCGCGAAGGTGTAACCGGCGGAGGCGCTGAAGGCGCGCCAGAAGCGCACGTCCAGCCACGCCTCCACCCCGGCGATCTGCACCACGCCCACGTTCTGCCGCTGGCGCGCCGCCCCGTCGATCGGCGTGGCGAGGGTGACGTTCACGATCGGATCGCTCAGCCGGTTCCAGAACCCGGTCGCCCGCGCCGCCACGCCGAAGGGGAGCTCCAGGTCCAGCCCGGCCTCCGCCCCCATCAGCCGCTCCGGCCCGAGGTCCGGGTTGGAGGCGGTGAGGACGGTGCCGACCTGGAACGGGCGGTACAGCTCGTTCAGCGTCGGCGCCCGGAACGCCTGGTACCCTGACGCCCGCGCGGTGAGGATGGGCAGCGCCCGCCAGCGGACGCCGAGCCGCGGCGAGAGCTGGGACGCGCTCCGGCCGGCGAAGGCGGCGTCCGCGGTGGACCCGTCCCCGAGCACCGTCTGCCGCCGGCCGTCCGCGTTCCACCACGCGTCCCACCGCAGTGCCGCCAGCAACTCCACGTCCGGGATCGGCTGGTACGAGTCCTGCGCGAACACCCCCAACGAGCGCTGCGAGCCGGACGAGTCGCGCCGGACGGTGGTCGCCGGCATCACGGTGGGCGGGAAGAGGTCCTCGGCGGAGCGGCCGGAGACGCGGAGGGCGTCCGCCCCCGCGGCGGGGAAGTGGCGGCCGTGGAAGTCCAGCGGCCGGGAGGTCCACAGCAGCGACGCGCCCTCGCTGTCGCTGGGGTTCTCCTGGTGCGCGGAGAGCGTCTCGGTGGAGCGGTCGGGCGACAGGCGCGCGCGGTCCTGCTGGAAGCGCTGGGCCTGGATCCACAGGCGGGCCTCGACGTCCCCGGCGCCCGCGGTGCGCCAGCGAGCCCCGAGCGAGCCGACGCCCTCGCGCACCCGCGCGGTGGTGTGTGCGGTGCCACCGTTCTGGCGCTCGTCGAAGTACTGGCCGCGGGCGCTGGCCGTGAGGTCGCCGGTCACGGCGTAGTCGGCGCGGGCGCTGATGGATTCGTGCTCGCTGGGGGCGGAGAGGTCCGCCGCGCCGGCGTGCGAGGGCGCGACCACCGGATAGCCGGCGGTGGAGAAGTGCGCTCCCTCGAGCGACGCGCCCAGCTTCCCCCAGCGATCGGCGGCCCGCAGCGCCACGTCGAGCGAGCGGCGCGTGCCCCACATGGCGTCCAGGTCCAGGCCGCGCTCCAGCACCGGCCGCGAGAACAGCTCCACCACGCCGCCCAGGGCCGCGCTGCCGTACAGCGCGGAGGCGGCCCCCGGCGCCAGCTCCACCCGCTCCAGCCCGAGCCGCGGGAGCGCGCGCCAGTACACCCAGCCGCCGAAGGGGTCGTTCACCGGCACCCCGTCCAGCAGCACCAGCGCGCGCGAGACGCCGGACGGCCCCACGTTGCGGAGGTTCACGCCCTGCGCGGTGGGGTCCGCCGCCACGCTGCTGGTGCGCCGGAAGGTGGCGAAGGAGGGGACCGCGGCGCGGAGGATGTCGTCCACCCGGACCCCGGGGCTGCGCTCCAGCTCCGCCCGGGGGAGGACCGTCACCGTGGAGGTCACCTCGCGGACCGGGCGGGGGGCTCGCGTGGCGGTGACGACCGTCTCGAGGGCGAGCGGTTCGGGGGCTGCGGACGGCGGGACGCCACCGTCCGGTGCATCACCCAGCGCGACCAGCATCACCAGCGCGATCCAGGTCATCGCCGGGCGACGTTACCAACTCGGGCCCTGCGGGGTGCCTTTGGCGGCTACTGCCAGGCCACCACGCCGCGCGACTCCTCGGCGATCCGCGCCCGCGGCGCGGTCCCGGCCTGCCGGTTGGCCGCCATGTCCACGATGTTGAGCATGAGGTCCCGAACGCGGCGCGGCTTGTTCCCGCCGTTGTCCCGGTAGATCAGCTCCACGTCGTCGGTGGGCTGGTGGTACTCGGGGATGAGGTCGCCGCCGCCGTTGGGGTTTGAGAGGCCCTCGAACAGGAACATGGTCGGGATGCCCTTGCTGTTCCAGACCGACCCGTCCTGCCGGTCCCGGTACTGGTTGATGTCCCGGTTCATCTTGTCGAACGGGTCGGCCATCCGCTGGTTCGCCTGGTCGATGATGTCGTGGAAGTAGTTGTTCCGCCCGCGGGTGTCGGTGTCGATCACCGACAGCCGCTGGTCGTCCCAGCGCCCCACCATGTCCGTGTTGATCACCCCGGCGATCTTGCTGTTGGGGATCCCGGGCAGCGGGTGGTTCGCCAGGTAGGACGACCCCACCAGGCCCTTCTCCTCGCCGCCCGTCCACACGATCATGATGGACCGGTCCAGCTTCCCCTCCTTCTGCATCTGGGCGAGCTGCGGCAGCATCGACGCCAGCACCGAGCTGCCGGAGGCGTTGTCGTCCGCGCCGTTGTAGACCTGCCCGTTCCGGCCCACGCCCACGTGGTCGAGGTGCGCCATCAACACGATGACCTCGTCCTTGTGCGGCCCGGTCCCCTGCAGCAGGCCCATGGTGTTGCGCGTCTTGCCGTCCTGAAGCGCCACCTCGCGGACCTCGTCCACGCTCTGGAAGTCCCGCCCCTGGCCAGGCGCCAACCCGTTCATCTCCCGGTACTGCTGCGAGAGGTTCTTGAGATCCGCCTTGCTGAGCGTCTTGTCGAGGAAGAACCCGTCCTCGAACTTCTTTTTGCCGAACTCGTGGGCGCTGTGGCCCACCGAGTCCGCCGACTCCGGGCGCCCGCCCTTGAAGCTGAACAGGTCGAACGCCTGCTCGTAGGGGTTGGCCGCGCCGGTGTTCACGCCCTGCAGCCCGTACTTCTGCATCAGGCCCTGCATGTACTTCGACGCCGCGTCCAGGCCCTCGGACGGGCTGTTGCGGCCCTTGAGCGCGTCGGACGCGAGGTACTCGATGTGCTTCATCGGGTCCGAGTCTTCCTTCTCCGGCGGCGGGGGCGGCGGCTGATCGCTCTTGGGCTGGATGGTCAGGCCCCACTTGTTCAGGGTCCCCACGTCCGCCCGGGCCGCGTCCTGCACCGTGAGCTTCCAGTCGCCCGCCACCGGCTCGCCGGCGAACTGGGTGAGGTCGAAGCCGCCCTTGAGGTCGTCCGCGGAGCCGCCCGCCCGGTTCGACACCACCGCCGACTTCCCGGAGGGAGAGGTCAGGGTCACCACCAGGTCGCCCCGGTAGCTGTGCGAGATGTCCAGGTCCAGCTTGAGCTTGTCCACCGTCGCCGTGCTATCGAGGCGGATGGTCGAGGTGGTGGTCGCCAGGTCCTGGATCGGGGTCTTCGGCTCGGCGGTCCCGGTGACCGGCGCCGGCGGGTCGGCGCGGGGGCCGACGAACACGTCCGGCTTGCCGCCGGCGGTGGAGGGGCAGGAGGCCTGGGCGCTGCGGCCGCTCTCCTGCGCCGGGGCGGCGGAGGTGGTGGTGGGGCGCTGCGCGGTGACGGGGCGGGCCGGGGAGTCGAGTCGCATAGGTGACCCGTTATCGGCCGAGGCGGGTGGAACGTTTCCTTACGTGCATAAACACGGAATTATTACGGAAAGTCTTCTTAATGGCTGAGAGGCGAATGGTCTACGATCACAGCGTGGAAGCGCTGTTCGCCCGCGCCTTGCGTTCCCGGATGCCCGAAGCGTGCGTCCGCGAGCTCCGGGAGGCGGGGTTGGACCTGTCGAAGCCACTGCGGCCGCAGTACCCGGAGGCGGAGTACGAGCTCCACATCCGGATCGCCCGGCGCCACCTCTTCCCGGACCTCGCCGACCCTGAGGCGTACCGGAGCATGGGGCGGCTGTTCGTCTCCGGCTACCTGGAGACCACCATCGGCGCGGCGCTCAAGGTGCTGCTGCGGATGCTGGGCCCGGAGCGCAACCTGGCGAGGATGCCAGGCTACTTCGAGGCCGGGACCAGCTACGTGCGTGCCTCGGGCGAACGCCACGGCCCCGGCGACTGGACCCTGCGCGTCTCGGACGTGGCCGGGTTCCCGACGTTCACCCAGGGCTCGCTGGAGGAGACGCTGCGCCTCTCCGGCGCGCGCGACGCGTCCGTGGAGATCGAGCGCCAGCCGGACAACTCGGTGCGGTACCGCATCCGCTGGGCCCCCTGAAACGGTTCGCCCAAACGACGAGAGCCCAGGCGCGAGGTCCGCGCCCGGGCTCCCGGGACTCCTTACGCTGTGACGGCTACGCGACCGCGCCGATTACAGGCCGCGGTACTGCGCCACCAGCGAGTCCGCGCGCGCCGACTGGCCGGCGGTGAACTGGAACATCGCGATGTCGTCGGTGTAGTCCATGAAGTTCTCGACCGGATCGCGGCCCGGGTCACGGGTGCAGCTGTCCAGGTACGGCGGCGGGACGCCGAAGAACGGGGACCTCTCCTGCGGGGTGTCGGAGACGCCGTCGTTGTTCGCCTTACAGCCGCCCTGGAACGTGTGGTACAGGCCCAGCCAGTGCCCCACCTCGTGGGTCGCGGTGTCGCCCAGGTCGTAGGGCACCGCGCTGCCACCCGGCAGGCTGGCGGTCAGGATCACCACGCCGTCCATCTTCGGCTTCGCCGCGTAGTCGGACGGGAAGGTCGCCCAGCCCAGCAGGCCCCCGCCGATGTTGGCCAGGTAGATGTTGAGGTCCTTCGCGGTGCCCTGGCGGAGCGCCGTCTTCATCGCGGTCTCGGCCGCGGTGCCGTACCCCACCGTGTACCAGGTGTTGTTGACGGTGGTGTTCGTCCCCGCCAGCACGAAGCGGAACGGGGTGTTCGCGGTCGCCTGCGCGGAGCCGCCCTGGCCCGGCGCGCGGCCGTTGTCGGTGCCCGAGTAGGCGCTGTTCATCACCGCGATCTGGTTGTTGAGCACGGTGGCCGACACGTTGCCCTGGCCGGAGGTGTTCGTGATGATGTGGAAGTACACGTTCACCGTGACCGAGCCCGGCGCGCGCGTCTGGGTGGCGCCGCCGCCGCTCGCCCGGAACTGGTCCATCGCGTCCTGGATCGCGTGGAGCTCCGCGCTCATCGGGTGCGGCGTGCCGCACGGGCCCGGGTGGGCGTTCAGCTCGGCGTTGATGGCGTCTTCGGCGACATCATTGTCCTCGCCGTAAGAGGCCTCGGGGCCGCAGGCGGCGAACGCCACCAGGGCCGGAACCAGGATCAGGTAACGGGCAAGCATTTAGACTCCGCGTCGAAGGGGGGTGCAGCAGGGACAGCTTATTACCACAAAGCGCCCCTTCCGGGAAGGGAGTTTGCCGCTGGTGTTTCACATTTGCACTTTCACATTTACTTCCGCGCTTCGTGTGTGAGGAGGGGCGAGAAGAAATTGTCCTTCTTCGAATACTCGTCAAAAGCAAAAGCGAAACGATAGCTCGCCGCAGCGCGTTGGTTGCAATCAGCGCGCTCG
>DATBSS010000047.1:0-3189 GCA_036559665.1 Myxococcaceae bacterium | reverse complement strand
TGGGGGCGCAAAGCAACGCTGACCCGGCGCCTTCCGTCAACCGTGACGACGTCCAGAAGGGGCAGGCGGCTTCGCGGTGCGCGGGTCTTCGGGCCAGGCGTGCTTCGGGTATTTCCGCATCAGCTCCCGCCGGATCGCCGGGTAGTGCCGGTCCCAGAAGCCCGCCAGGTCCTGCGTCACCTGCACCGCCCGCTGGTTTGGCGCCAGCAGGTGCAGCACCAGCGGGACCCGCCCGTCGCAGATGGACGGCCCGACAGCGCTTCCAAAGAAGTCCTGCAACCGCGACTCGATCCACGGCGGTTTCCCGACCTCGTAGTGGACCCGCACCTGCCTCCCGCCCGGCAGCGTCACCCGGTCCGGTGCTTTCGTCGCCAGCAGCCGCTGCTGGTCGCCCGGCAACCGGTCCTGGAGGATCCCCGCCAGCGACGACCCGCCGAGCTCCTCCAGGCTTGCCACGCCCTCGCAGAGCGCCGCCACGCCGTCCCGGATCGCTGACTCGTCGAATGATGGCAGCCCCGAGGATGGGAACGCCCCTGCTACCAACTCCAGTCTCCGCAGCCAACCCGCCAGCGCCTCCTGCTCCTCAGAGTCCGACTTCGCCTTCTCTAGCAGCGCCTCCGCCACCAACCGCGCTGCCTCCGGCGACGGCGGCGCCGCGGTCCGCCGCTCCTCCAGCACGAGCTGATCGTAGGTGAGGCGCGTCACCTGGTCCGCGCGCCTCAGCGAGGCGTTCCACACCACCTCCACCGCGTCCCGGATCCGCTCCGGGAACAGCTCCAGCAGCCACTCCGGCTCCACCGCGCTCGCCAGCCGCAGCAGCACCTGCGCGCCGCGCGGCCCGGGCCGCTCCTCCACGTCCACTGCCACCATCAACTCCGGCTCGCGGACCACGCTCAGCTCGGAGAGTGTGGCGGAGCCGCCGCCGCTCAGCACCACCTCCGGCGCGTTCGCCTTCCGCCGCCGCGCCACCCGGTCCGGGTACCCGGCCAATACGCTCAGCAAGAGCGCCTGCTCCCGGTCCTCCGGCCGCGATGGGCGAGGCGCATCCCCCCGGCGCGCCAGCCTCGCCAGCTGCTTCTGTACCCGCTGCGCCGCCGACACCGCCGCCGGCTCCAGCCCGAGCGACCGCGCGCGATCTCCGCCTCCAGCCTCCACCTGCTGCAACAGATCGAGTAACTCCAGCAGATCGGAAGGCCCGGAGGAGCCACCCGTCTTCTGCGCGCCTGGCCCGACGCGGCTTCGCGCCTCGCGCCGGATGTCCCGCTCCCCGAGCAGCGCCGCGATCGCCGCCCCCTCCGTCCCGACTCCGCGCCGCTCCGCCTCCACCACCACCCGCGCCTGCCGCGGATGGACCGGGAACGCCAGCAGCCGCCGGCCGATCTCCGACAGCCCGCCGTCCGCCGCCACGGCGCCCAGCGACTTCAGCAACGACTCCGCCGCCTCCAGCGCCTGGGGTGGCGGCGGTTCGAAGAACGGGAACCCACCCACGTCGCGCACGCCCGAGGCCCGCAGCGCCAGCACCGCCTCCGCCAGGTCCATCCGGCGGACCTCCGGCACGTCGTGGTCGCGGCGCGAGTCGAAGTCGTGCTTCGTGTAGAGGCGCAGGCAGTGCCCGGCGCGGGTGCGTCCGGCGCGCCCGGCCCGTTGGATGGCGGACGACTTGCTCACCTTGCCCAGCTGGAGGACCGGCAACCCGGACCACGGCGAGTGCGAGGCGATCCGCGCCAGGCCGGAGTCGATCACCACGCCCACGCCGTCGATGGTGACGGACGTCTCGGCCACGTTGGTGGAGAGGATGATCTTCCGGCGCCGCCCTGGCGTCACCGCGCGGTCCTGATCCGCCGGGGGCAGGTCACCGTGCAGCGCGTGGATCTCTATCTGGTGCCGGCCCACAAGCTCTTCGCACGACTCGCGCGCGCGCCGGATCTCCGCGGCGCCGGGGAGGAAGACCAGGAGGTCGCCCTCCATCCCCGCCGCCAGCACCCGCTTCACCCCGGCCAGGACCTGCTGCTCCAGCGGGCGCTCGTCGGCGGCGGGGAGGTGTTCCAGCGCCACTTCGAAGCGCCGGCCCTCGGAGCGCAGGGATGGGCAGCCGCCCAGGAACGCGGCCACCGGCGCTGCCTCCAGCGTGGCGGACATCACCAGGAGCTTGAGATCCTTCCGGGAGGTCTGCTGGAGGCGGCGGAGCAGCGCCAGCGCCAGATCGGTGGCGAGGTGGCGCTCGTGGAACTCGTCCAGCACCACCGCGCCCACGCCAGGGAGCTCCGGCTCCGAGAGGAGGCGGCGGGTGAGCACGCCCTCGGTGAGGAAGCGGAGGCGGGTGGCGCGGCTGCCCACGTCCTCGAAGCGCATCTGGTAGCCGACGGTCTGGCCGACCTCCTCGCCCAGCTCGGCGGCGACGCGCCGGGCCGCCAGGCGGGTGGGGAGTCGCCGCGGCTGGAGCACCAGCACCTCCTGGTCTCCCAGCGCGCCGGACTCCACCAGCGCGCGGGGGACACGGGTCGTCTTGCCGGCGCCGGGCGGGGCCTCCAGCACGAGCGCGCTGTTCGCGCGCACGGCGCGGACGATCTCCGGGAGGAGGGGGTCGATCGGCAGCGGAACGCTGGGCGGCGCCGGGCTCACGAGACGCGGGTGAACCGGCGCTGTTGGGAGATCGGGCGCATTACGGCCGGGATACATCCCGTGTCCTCGCGTCGCAAGGCCGCCACGCTGGCGGTGCTCTCCCTTGTCGGCGCCCCGGTGGCCGGGATACATCGCGAGCGTTCGCGCCGCGGGCCGCCGGCGCCCATCTCGATGCGCCGCGCCGAATTGCCCCTCCCCGTGTCCCGCCAGCTCACCTGGTTCGCCGCCGTTGGCGCGGCGCTCCTGGCCGTCCTTCTGCCTGGGCTGGGCTCCGCGGAGGGCGGGACGCACCCGGACGAGACGCTCTACCTCACCATCGCCGAGGAGATGCACGCGCGCGGTGCCTGGCTTACCCCCACGCTCTACGGCAGCCCGAGCTTCGTCAAACCCCCGCTCCTCTACTGGGTGGACCGGCTCAGCTACGCGGTGCTGGGGCCGACGATGCTGGCGGGCCGGCTCCCGGTCGCGCTCTGCGCCGCGGGCCTGTGCCTGCTGGTGGCCGCGCTGGCGAGGCGAATGTTCGGAGAGCGGGCGGCGCTCGCCGCGGCGCTGCTGGCCGCCAGCACG
>DATBSS010000046.1:0-16100 GCA_036559665.1 Myxococcaceae bacterium | reverse complement strand
CGCGGCGGCATCCCCTTGCTGAAGTCCAGCGGGTTGGCGATGTCCAGCAGCACCTTCCCCTTGAGGGCGTCCGCGCCCGCCGCCTTCAGCGCCTCCACCGAGGCGACGCCCGCGGTGCAGTTGAAGACGATCTCCCCGTGGCGCGCGGCGTCCGCGAACGTCCCCTGCGCGGCGCCCTTGCCCGCCTTCTTCACCCAGGCCGCCGCCTTCTCGTTGGTGGGGGTCCGCGACCCCATCACCACCTCGTGCCCCAACTGCACGAGCTTGGTGCCAATGGTCTCGCCCACCATCCCGGTTCCCATCACAGCGATCTTCATGACTGGCGCTCCTCCTTGATCTCGGTCACGGCTCACGCGCGCAGGCGGGTGAGCGATTCACACGCGTCCCACAGCCGCTTCGCCACCTCGGCGTCCCGCACCTGCGGCGGCGGATCGGCCAGCTTCCGCCGGATGAAGTAGCTCCCGTTCGGCCCTTCCAGCGCCGGCCGCGCGGCGAGGTGTACCGCGGTGTCCCCCGCCTGCTCCAGCGTGACGTGGATGCCCATCAGCTTGGTGATGAAGGGGCTCAGGGCCCGGATCATCTTCGGCATCCCGACGCCGAAGTCCGTCTCCGGCGCCACGCCCGGGTGGACGTACGCCACCTGCACCCCGGAGCCCTCCAGCCTCCGCGCCAGCTCCACCGAGAACAGCATCAGGCCCAGCTTGGCGCGGCCGTACGTGCCGAACGCGCTGTACTTCCTCTCCGCCTGGAGGTCGTCGAAGTCGATCTTCGTCCCGTCGGTGAGCTTGGTGGCGACGTTGATGACCTTCGCGCCGCGAGTCTGCTTGAGGGTGGGGAGCAGGAGCTGGGTGAGCAGGAACGGGGTCAGGAGATTCAGGGCCAGCGTCTGCTCCATCCCGTCCACCGTCACGCCCCGCTTGAAGAACGCGCCGCCCACGTTGTTCACCAGGATGTCGATGCGCGGGTAGCGCCGCTGGAGCTCCTGCGCCAGGGACCGGACCGCGGTCTGGGAGGACATGTCCGAGGCCAGGAAGTCGTGGGTCTTGTTCCCGGTGGCGCCCCGGAGGCCGGCGGTGAAGGCCAGGCCCTTCTCCTGGCTGCGGCCCACGGTGACCACGGTGGCGCCCAGGGCGGCGAGCTGGCGGGAGATCTCCCCGCCGATGCCGGAGCTGCCCCCGGTCACCACGGCGATCTTCCCGTCGAGGCGGGGGCCCTCCACCACTGCGGGGGCGCGGCTGGGAGCGGCGGCGAGGCTGGTGTCGGCGGTCGTCATGGTGTGTCTCCTTGATGGGCAACAAGATGCGCCGGAGAACGGCGCTTGGCGAGCGAGCGGTTTTCGTCATACCGTCAACTTTGAGTTTACGATGGACGGCCAGCTCTTCACCGGGGTGCCCCACTTCTTCCACGTGGCCGAGGAGCGCAGCTTCCGGCGCGCGGCGCGCAAGCTGGCGCTCACCCCGGCGGCGGTGAGCAAGGCGGTGCTGAAGCTGGAGGAGCGGCTGGGGGTGAAGCTGCTCCAGCGCACCTCGCGGACGGTGGCGCTCACGCCGGAGGGGGCGCAGTTCCTCACCCGCTGCCGGGAGGCCATGTCCAGCCTGCAGGCCGGCCACGAGCGGCTCTCGCAGTCCCGCGGGCTGCCGCGCGGCGAGCTGTCCATCAGCCTTCCCTTCATCCTGGGCCGGGTGGTGGTTCCGGCCCTGCCGCGGCTGACCGCGCGCTACCCGGACCTCTCGGTGCGGGTGACGATGACGGACCGGCTGGTGCGGCTGCAGGAGGAGCAGATCGACGTGGGCGTCCGGGTGGGCGCCCGCGAAGACTCCAGCCTGATCTCCAGGCTGCTGGGCGGGTCGCGCTGGGTGACGGTGGCCGCCCCGTCGTACCTGGCGCGCCACGGGGAGCCGGCGCGCCCGGAGGAGCTGGCCCGGCACACCTGCGTGCAGTTCGTGGCGCCCAACGGGCGGCTTCGCGAGTGGACGTTCACGGACGGGAAGGGCGGTGCCGGCCGCGAGCACAAGGTGGAGGGGCGGCTGCGGATCGACCAGGGCGAGCTGATGCTGGAGGCGGCGGTGGCCGGGTTCGGGGTCGTCCAGGTGCTGGACTTCATGGTGGGGCAACGCCTGAGGGACGGCATCCTCCAGGAGGTGCTCCGTCGCTATTCGGCGGAAGGCCCCAGGCTCCACGCGGTGGCCGCCCCGGAGCGGGCCCGCTCACCGAACGTGAAGGCGTGCTTCGCCTTCCTGGCCGACGCGTGTTACCAACATGTCCATGGCGGACACCCCGCAGACCGACCAGAAGCCTGAGAAGGACAAGAAGCCGGAACACTTCATCCGGCAGATCATCGCGGAGGACCTGCGCACCGGGAAGAACGGCGGGCGCGTCTCCACCCGCTTCCCGCCGGAGCCCAACGGCTACCTCCACATCGGCCACGCCAAGAGCATCTGCCTCAACTACTCCATGGCGAAGGAGCACGAGGGGCTGTTCAACCTGCGCTTCGACGACACCAACCCGGTGAAGGAGGAGCAGGAGTACGTCGACTCCATCATCTCCGACGTGAAGTGGCTGGGGGCCGACTTCGGGGACCGGCTGTACTACGCCTCCGACTACTTCCAGAAGATGTACGACTGGGCGGTGCAGCTGGTGAAGATGGGGCAGGCGTACGTCTGCGACCAGACCGCGGAGCAGATCCGCGAGTCGCGCGGCACGCTCACCCATCCGGGCACGCCCAGCCCCAACCGCGGACGGCCCGTGGAGCGCAACCTGGAGCTCCTGGAGCAGATGCGGAAGGGCGAGTTCCCGGACGGGTCGAAGACCCTGCGCGCCAAGATCGACATGGCGTCGCCCAACCTCAACCTGCGCGACCCGGTGATGTACCGGATCCTCCACGCCACCCACCACCGCACCGGCGACCGCTGGTGCATCTACCCGATGTACGACTGGGCGCACGGGCTGGAGGATTCGATCGAGCACATCACCCACTCCATCTGCACCCTGGAGTTCGAGAACCACCGCCCGCTCTACGACTGGTTCCTGGAGGAATTGGGGGTCCACCACCCGCAGCAGATCGAGTTCTCCCGGCTCAATCTCACCTACACGGTGATGTCCAAGCGCAAGTTGCTGGAGCTGGTGAAGGGTGGGCTCGTGAAGAGCTGGGACGACCCGCGGATGCCCACCATCTCCGGCATCCGGCGCCGCGGCTACACCCCCGAGGCGGTGCGCGCCTTCTGCGAGGACATCGGCGTCACCAAGTTCGAGTCCCTGATCGACGTGGGACGGCTGGAGAACGCCATCCGGGACGACCTCAACAAGCGCGCGTGGCGGAAGATGGCGGTGCTGCGCCCGCTCAAGGTGGTGCTGGAGAACTGGCCCGAGGGCAAGGTGGAGATGGTGCAGGCGGTGAACAACCCGGAGAACGAGGCCGCCGGCACCCGCGACGTGCCCTTCTCCGGGACCCTGTACATCGAACAGGACGACTTCATGGAGAACCCGCCCAAGAAGTTCTTCCGCCTCTCGCCGGGGTCGGAGGTCCGGCTGCGCTACGGGTACTTCGTCAAGTGCACGGGCGTCACCAAGGACCCGGCCACCGGGCAGGTGACGGAGCTGCGTTGCACCTACGACCCGGCGACCAGGGGCGGCGACGCGCTGGACGGGCGGAAGGTGAAGGCCACCCTGCACTGGGTGTCCGCCGCGCACGCCATCTCCGCCGAGGTCCGCCTCTTCGACCGCCTCTTCAAGGTGCCGGAGCCGGACCGCGCGCCCAAGGAGCGGAAGGACGACAAGACGTTCGACTACAAGGAGAACCTCAACCCGGACTCGCTCCAGGTGGTGGCGAAGGCGATGCTGGAGCCGTCGTTGGCCACGGTGAAGCCCGGGGACCGGTACCAGTTCGAACGCCTCGGCTACTTCTGCGCCGACAAGGATTCGACGCCGGCGGCGCTGGTGTTCAACCGCACGGTGACGCTCAAGGACACCTGGGCCAGGGAACAGGCCAAGGGCGGCACGTAGGGCGTCGCGTGTCCGGGTCGACGCTCGCGATCGCGGCCGCCGCCGCGCTGGTGCTGGGGGCCCCCGTGCCCGCCGCGGACACGAGCGGGTGCCCGGAGCTCCGGTCGGGCGTGGAGCAGCGGCTGCCGGGGCTTTCCTCCGCGGTGCAGGTCCGGGTGGAGCCGGTGCCCGGGGGCGCCCGGGTGCAGGTCCTGGATCGGTCCGGCCGCACGCTGGACGACGGGGAGGTCCGCGCCGGAGCGTGCGCCACCCTGGCGGACCAGGCCGCCGAACGCGTTCGCCGCTGGGCCGCCGCGCACGGCGCCTGGCGGGAGGCGGGCGCGCTGCCGATTCCGCCGCTGGTGGACGTCCCGGAGGCCGCCGCCGAGCCCACCTCGCGCCCCCCGGCGACTGCGGCCGCGCGCGCATCGCAGCCCGCCGGCGAGCTGCCGTTTCGCCTCGGTGCGGGCGCGGGCGCCGGCGCGCTGGTCGATGCGGGAGGCGCCGTGCCCGGGTTCGAGGCCTGGGTGCTCCTGGGGGCGCCTCGCCAGCCGTACTGGGGTGAGCTGTCGATGATGCTCACCGCCGCCGGCCGCGTCATGGCCGTGGACCGGTTCGTCTTCACCTGGAGCCGCAGCGTGGTGGTGGCCGCGGGCGGCGCGTACCGCCTCTCGCAGGCGCCGGTGGAGGTGGTGGCCGGCCTGCAGGGTGGCCGCCTGGAGCTCCAGCCCGCCGGCCCGGTGCAGGCCGCGCCCGGGTTCACGGCGCTGGACGGCGGCGGCTACGCCGGGCTGCGCGCGGTGCTCGACCTGGGCGGGCTGAGCGGTTGGCTGGGGACGCGGATCTCCGTCTGGTTCGTGCAGCACCGGATCGAGGTCATCCTCCCCGCGAGCGTCAGCGCGGGCGTGGTGCCGCTGGTGGGCGTGTGGTTCGGCGTCGGCGTGCAGGCGGGGGGGCAGGGATGAGGCGGTGGCGCGCGCCGGCGATGGCGGGCGTGGTCGGGATCGCGGCCGGTCTCTGGGCCAGCGGGCTGGGGATGAGCTGCGTGGTGAGGCACCCCTTCGACGGCCAGGAGCTGGACTGCCCCGGGTTCTTCCGGCCGCAGTGCTGCGACTCGTGCGTCGGGCCGGCCGTCTCGGACCCGGTCTGCACGGAGCAGGGGTGGACCTGCCTACCGCCATCGGTCAACAGCTTCACCTGCCCCAGCCCGTCCCCCTTCTGCCAGACGCCGGTGGTGAACCCGGACGCCGGCGGTTGCGCGGACGGTGGGGTGTTGAGCGAGGAGACGTACGCGGCGCCGGGGTGCTCGCAGGAGTCCCTGGTCTGCCCCAACGACGGGACGTTGCGCTGCGCGTTGCGGAAGATCCAGGCGCAGCACGACGCCTGCCAGCTCACGGCGGACTGCGTGCCGGCGCCGCCGCCGGCCCGCAACTGCACCGGGTGGGGCACGTGCCCGCCGTTCGCCGTTCATTCGGCCCAGCTGGGCGCGTTCCTCGCCGAGGAGCAGGCGGAGGTGGACCGGTACTGTGCGTGTCCCACGTGCGCCTGGAGCACCATGTGCCCGGGGGTGGACGCGGGCGTGGCGCGCTGCGTGTCCGGCCACTGCACCTGGGTGTCCGGGCCGGTGGCCTACGCGTGCGCGGACCGCCGCACCGGCGCGTGCTTCTCGACGTGCGCCGCGGACGAGGCCTGCTACACCCAGGTGGTGGCCTGCACTCCGCTGGGGGACGGCGGCTGCCTGCCCATGCCGGTCGATGCTGGCGTGCTGCCGGGAGATGACCTCTGCCACCTGCGCTGCGCCGCCGACGGCGGCTGCCCGGAGGGCCAGTCCTGTTTCCTGGCGGCGTTCAACGGGTGCCGGAGCGTTCTGCTCGACGGCGGCACGCCGGTGACGCCCATCTGCTGTGCGGCCGACGCGGGGTGCGTCAGTCAGTAGCGGGGGCGAGGCCGGCCACCACCTGCCGCAAGCGTTCCAGGTACTCGTCGAAGGTGTGGACGGCGCGCTCCTGCAACGCGCGAAGGATTCCCTCGGCCAACGCCCGGAATCGCTGCGGGACCGGCCGCTCCAGCAGCACCTGGTAGAGCTCGATCAAGTATCGGGTGAGGTGTTGCTGCCGGCGCGCCGTGTCCGTCAAGCCGAGCTCCGCGTAGCCGAAGCGCGCCACCACGTCGGTCAGGAGCAACCCCTGGCCGCCGTCGAGCAGGATGCTGGTCAGCGACAGGTGCTCGCCCAGGTACGGCACCCGGCCATCGAGTCCCCCTCGCGCGACCAGCCGGGCCCGGTCCCAGATGACGGCGTCGATGTGGGGCGGGTGCAGCAAGCACAGCTCCGGGGTGAGCAGGGTCCTCGGGGACGATGGGACCTCCACGTCTCCCGCGTCCGTCTGCATGAAGCTCCGCGCGGCCACGAAATCGAAGCCGGAGCCCAGGGCGGCGGACAGCAGGCAACTCGTCCGGTTCGGCAGGCTCTCGTCGTCATCGTCCAGGAAGAGCACGAGATCGCCGGAGGCCGCCGCGAGGCCCGTGTTGCGGGCGCCGATGACCCCCAGGTTGGCGGGGTTGCGGATCAGCTGGTGCGCTCCCGGAAAGGCCGCCCGCGCCGCGTCCGGCAGCTTCACCGGGGTGGCGCTTTGGTCGTCCACCACGATCAGCTCGCTGTCCGCGCAGCGCTCCGCCGCCACGAAGCCGGTGGCCCGCTCCAGGCACTGCGGGCGGTTGAACGTCGTGATGACGTACGACACCTGCATGCGCCGCCGTTATAGGTCACGACCCCATCAAAGGGAGCGAGCCGGCCTGAACGAGAGGACTTCCAGGCGAGCGAGAGGCGCGCCTGGCGGCGCATCGAGGATCGCTTGCGAGATGCCTGAGCGTTGGGGGCGAGCCGTCGCGACACTCCGCCCCGGAGGGCGCATTACCCGCTGGCCACGCCGGCGAATTGCGGGTGCGCCAGAAGACGAGCCTCCAGATCGTCACTCCACGGCAGGCCGTGCGGCGCGCGCGCGGGTGAGCGGCGCCACCTTTGGATCCAGCGCGCCCCCAGCGGCGCGGGGAGCGACTCCAGCCGGGTGGCCGCCAGCGTCGTCTCGCGCTTGCCCGCGGTGGGCGCGCCCGCGCCCACGAAGAACCCGGCCAGGAGCAGCGAGACGCGCGTGGGCGTGGCCGCGCTGTAGGTGGCCAGCAGCGCGCCCGGCGGATCGGCGAGGCACCGCTCGCGCACGCGGGCCAGGAAGTCCGGCGACCACAGCTCCGGGTTGGCGCGCGGGCTGAACGGGTCGAACAGCACCAGCTCCTGGCCGGCCGGCACCGCGCGGATGGTCTCCCGCGCGTCCCCCTGGAGCAGCGTCCAGCGGACGGATTCGCCCGCCCATTCCCCGCGCGCCAGCAGCGCCTCCAGCGCGGGGCGCCACGGCACCAGGAACGGGAACGCCTCCGGGGCCCGCAGCGCCAGCCTCAGCGGCGAGAGGTCCAGCTCCAGGCTGCACAGCTCGATCGCGCGGCGCGGCACGGGCCCCTCCGAGGCCGCGGAGAGCACGGCGGCGGCGTTGGCGGCGGCGCCCAGCCCCACGTCCAGCACGCGCAGGGGCATGGGCGATTCCAGGGCGGCGCGCCCGCGGACGCCCAGCTGGTCCGCGTAGAGCCGCCGCGCCTCCTCCCACGGGCCGCCGGCCGGGTGCATCACCTCGCCGCGGCGCACGTCCCGGACGGCCCGCGCGCCGCTGCGCAGGGTGACGAGCTGGAAGTCGCCCTCGCGGTCCTCGCTCACCGCAGCCTTTTGTCGGACAGCCCGGCCACCAGCTGGGCGGCGGTCTCCTCGTAGCGCCCGGCGAGGACGGCCTCCCGGAGCCGCGCGGTGAGCAGGTGGTAGTGGCGGACGTTGTGCAGCGCCAGGAGCCGCGGCGCCAGCGAGTGCTTCCCGTGCGAGAGGTGCTGCAGGTACCCGCGGGAGTAGCGCGCGCACACCGGGCAGTCGCAGGCCGCGTCCAGCGGCTCGTCCGAATGCCGGAAGACGGACCGGGTGACGCGCACCAGCCCGCCGAAGGTGTACGCGTACCCCTGCTGCGCCATCTTGGTGGGGATGATGCAGTCGAACATGTCCACGCCGCGCCGCACGCACTCCACCAGGTCCACCGGCGTGCCCACGCCCATCAGGTAGCGCGGCCGCTGGACCGGGAGCTGCGCGGTGACGTGCGAGGTCATGGCGTGGAGGTGGTGCTTGCCTTCGCCCACCGCCAGCCCGCCGATGGCGAAGCCGTCGAACGGGTGCTGGGTGAGGAACGCCGCGCTCTCGTCGCGCAGGTTCGGGTAGACGGCGCCCTGGACGATGGCGAAGAGCGCCTGCCCGGTCTCGCGGGACCGCGCGGCCGCCAGGCTCCGCAGCGCCCAGCGGTGGGTGCGCTCCATGGCGGCGCGGGCGGTGGTCTCGTCCACGGTGGAGGCCACGCACTCGTCCAGCACCATCATGATGTCGGAGCCGATGGCCTGCTGGGTGGCGATGCTGATCTCCGGGCTGAGCAGCTTGCGGCTGTTGTCGTGGAAGCTGCGGAAGGTCGCCCCGCGCTCCTCCACGGTGCGGCCTTCCTCCAGCGAGAAGATCTGGTAGCCGCCGGAGTCGGTCAGCACCAGCCGGTCCCAGCTCATGAAGCGGTGGATGCCGCCCAGGCGCTCGAAGGTCTCGGCGCCCGGGCGGAGCATGAGGTGGTAGGTGTTGGCGAGCAGGATGCTGGTGCCGGCGCCGGCCACCTCCACCGGGTCCAGGCCCCGGATGGTGGCGTGGGTGGCCACCGGCATGAACACCGGCGTCGGCACCGGGCCGCGGCGGGTGTGGAGGACGCCGGCGCGGGCGCCGCCCGGGTCGACGGCGGTGAGCTCGAATCCGAGCGGGCTGTGGGGCGCCAGGGCGCGCAAGGCGCGGCATCGTAGCGCCTCTCGCGCTGTGGGATGATGCCCGCCGGGCGGAGGGACCCAGACGGCGTGACCGGGGATCCGGACGAGACCGGCGACGGCCGCGGACCCATCGCGGACGTCTCCACCATCGGGCGGCGGGAGATGACCGCGCCGCGAGGCGGCTCCGGGCTCGCGCCCGCGCTGGTGATCGCTTCCCACGCGGTGGCCTCGCGGACGGGCGAGCGCCTGATGCTGGATGGCCTCCAGCCGGGCCGGCCGCTGGAGCTTTCGCGCAACGCGCCCGACTTCGCGCGCGCCCAGGGCGGCGCCGCCCGGCCGCTCGCCGATCCATTCATCAGCCGCAAGCCGATCTCCCTGGAGGGGGTGCCGGGCGGCGCGGTCTCGGTGGTGGTGCCGCCGGACGGGATGGAGGTGGAGGCCAACGGCGAACCGGTGCGCGGGTCGCGGACGTTCGGCCATGAGGCGATCGAGGCGGGCGTGGTGCTCAAGATCGCGGACCGGGCCGTCCTGGTGCTCTGCCTGGTGGACCCTTCGGCCGGCGGCGACCCCATGGGGATGGTGGGAGAGAGCGCGGGGGCGTGGAAGCTGCGGCGGTCGGTGGCACAGGTGGCGGACCTGGACGTCCCGGTGCTGGTGCGGGGCGAGACCGGCAGCGGCAAGGAGCTCGTCTCCCAGGCTATCCACCAGCGGAGCCCGCGGCGGAAGGGACCGTTCGTGTCGGTCAGCCTGGCGGCGGTGGCGAAGGAGGTGGCGCCGGCGGAGTTGTTCGGCGTGCGCAAGGGCGCCTTCACCGGCGCGGACCGCGACCGCGAGGGGTTCTTCGGCGCCGCGCGGGGCGGCACGCTCTTCCTGGACGAGGTGGGCGAGGCCGCGCCGGACCTCCAGGGGATGCTGCTGCGGGTGCTGGAGACGGGCGAGATGTTCCCGGTGGGCTCGGCGGAGCCGGCGCGCGCCGACGTCCGGCTGGTGACCGCCACCGACGCGGACCTGGAGGAGATGGTGGCGTCCGGGCAGTTCAAGGCGCCGCTGCTGCACCGGATCGCCGGGTACCAGATCGTCGTCCCTCCGCTGCGGGAGCGGCGCGCGGACATCGGGCCCATGGCCATCCACTTCGCGCGGCGCGAGCTGGAGGCGATGGGGGAGGGCCACCGCCTGGACGCGGCGGACTCCTACGGCGACCCGTGGATGCCGGCGGCGCTGGCGGCGCGGCTGCTGCTCCACCCGTGGCCGGGCAACGTGCGCCAGCTCCGGAACGCCATCCGGCAGCTCGCCATCGAGCACCGGGGCCGGCCGCACCTGTCTCCCGACGCGATGTTGCCCGGCCCGCTGGGCGAGGCAGCGGCGCCGACGCCGTTCCCCGGAGGGATCGCGCCGACGCCCGTGCCCCGGCGCCGGCCAGCCGAGGTGAGCGAGGCGGAGCTGCGCGCGGCGCTGGCGGCGGAGGAGTGGGACCTGAAGGCGGCGGCGGACCGGCTGGGGGTGCCCAGATCCTCCATGTACGACATCATCGCCCGGTACCCGAGGATCCGGACCGCGGGGGCGATCTCCGCCGAGGAGATCGCCCGCGCTCACCAGGAGTGCGGCGGGGACCTGGACGAGATGGCGCGCCGGCTGGAGGTGTCCAAGCGGGCGCTCCGGCGGCGGGTGAAGGAGCTGGGCCTGTCCGTCGGGGAGTAGACGGCGCGTCGGGCGACGCGTCGAGGTCCGGGCTCCCGAGGGGATGGGAGTCGCCGGGTGGCGGCGCGTTCCGTGCAAAGGTGGCGGGCGCCGGATCCAGGGGGACTCCGGCACTCATTCCAACCCGCAGTCATACAGGTGCGCCAGTGGCAGAGCTCCACGTCAAGGTGAAGGACGGGAAATTCGATCCCGAGTCGCAGAGGGGGGAGCCGGGCGACACGGTGAAGTTCGAGAACGAGCGGGGCTCCTCGGTGACGGTCGACCTGGACCCGGATTTCTACAGCACCAACCAGATCCAGATGAACGCCAGCGGGAACAAGAACGTCACCATCAAGTCGACGGCCGAAGGTACCGGGGTCTTCTCCACCACCACGGTGAACTCCAAGAAGAGGGACACCATGAACGGGGAGGTCGTCATCCAGCCCCGGAGGTAGCCGCGTTCAGCGGCCCAACGTGCCGGTGACCGGGCGCCATTCTTCGACCAGGTGGGGGTTCTGGCGAAGCGCGGCGTCGAGCTGGCGGCGGGCTTCGGCCAGGAGCCGTGGCCCCTCCTCCGGCGGAGCAAACGGCGCCAGTGAGGCCAGGGCCGCCGCTCGGATGGCGGCGGCCTCCGGCCACCCAGGCCGAGCGGCCAGTGCCGCGTCGGCGGCCGCGCGCGTGCGTTCGTGATGTGCCGCGGTGTTGCGTCCGGCTCGACCGAGCCATGTCCCCCAGCTCCAGAGCGTCCTGGCCATTGCGAGCTGGGGTCCCGGGTCCCCTGGATCCAACTCCGACGCGCGTGCGAGCGCATGCATGGCCTTCTCGAACCCGGCGTCGAACGGCCGCCCGCGCGCCGCGCCCCACTCGGCCCGGACTGCATGCGCCTCGCCGGTGACCTGGAAGGCGCGGGCCAGCTTGGGGTTGAGCTTCACTGCGGCCGCCAGGGAACCTTCGGCGGTCGCCAGCGCCGCCTCCGGGTCGCGCCCGGAGCGGAGCTCCTGCCTCGCTCGGAGGAGCTGCACGGCCGCCAGGTTGACCTGCGGCATCGCCTGCTGGGGGAGCTTCTGGATTGCCTCCCGGAGCGCCTGCTCTGCCCGGAGCAGGCTCTTCGACGGATCGCGGCCCAGGGCGGACTCGTATCGAGCCCGCTCGATCAGCGCATCGCCGGTGTTGTTCTGTCCGAAGCCCTGGCCGGGTGCGAGCGCCACGGCGCGCTCGAAGGCGCCAAGCGCCTGGTCGAGGAGCGGCATCGGATCCCCGCCATGGTCCCACTCCTCTCGCGCCTTTGCCTCCAGCACCGAACCGATCTCGTTGTGGAGATTCGGCACGTCCGGTTTGACCGTACTGCCCGCGCGGAGCAGCTCGATGGCCTCGGCGTACAGCGCCCGCGGATCGTCTCCACGGGCCCGCGCGCGGGCGGCCTGTGCTTCGCGCAGCCGGGCGGAGTGGAAGTAGATCGTCCAGTTCTCCGGGTTCAACGCTCGTGCCCGGTCGAGCGCTTCCGCGGCGCGCCGGAGATCGCTCTCCGGATCTGCATCGCCCGGCCGGCTGGCGCGTAGCTTGTATTGGCCTCCAAGCATCGACCAGGCCGCGGCGGACTGGCCGTCCAGCGCGGCGGCCTCCTGGTACGCGGCGATCGCCTGGTCGCGGCTGGGGCCCGGATCCGCGCCGGCCTGCACTTCGTACTGGGCGCGGGTGTGGTGCAGGCTACCCAGCAACATCGACTGGTCGTAGTCATGGCCGTGGCCGCTGGTCTCCTGGATGAGCCGCAGGCCCCGGTCCAGCATTTCTCGCGGATCGCGGCCCTGCTGGAACCGAAGCAGCGACCACTGGGCCATCAGCCCGGCCAGCTCGACCCTGGCCTCGTCCGATCCTGGAGAGGCCGCGCGGGCGGCCAGGGCCGCCTGTTCCGCGCGCTGGAAGGATTCCTCCGCGTCCGCTCCATGATCGAGGCGGTGCTCGCCGAGGCGGCGGAAGAAGCTCGCCTCCAGGATGAGCGCCTCCGCGCTCGCAGGGGCCGCGCGCAACGCGAGTGCCACGGCTGCCTGGCCGCGCTCGAACGGCGCTTGCACGTCCCCCTTGCCGTACGTGGCGGTGCGCATCGCCGAATATTCCAGCTTGGCCAGCGCCAGGTGCGCCGCCGGTTCGCTCTCTCCGATGGCCGCGGCCACCTTCGCCGCCCCGCGCCCCTGATCGAAGTCTTCGGCGGCGCGCTTGGAGTCTCCCGAGTCGGCCAGCCTGGTGGCCCTGGCGGTGAGGATCTGCGCCTTGAGCATCGGACCCTCGAAGAACCAGGGCAGGGAGTCGCCGATGGCCTCCGCGTGCGCCAGCGCCTCGTCCAGCTTCCCCTCGTAGAACGCCACCAGCGCGGAGACGTACCCGGTGGAGGGGACCTCGGCGCCCTGGCTCTGCCGGAGGAGCTCCAGCGCCGGGTCCCGGTACCGTTTCTCCAGCTCCCGCCGCGCGGTCTCCCGGACGTCCTTGCCGCCCGCTCGCTCCGCCGCGTCCAGGCCCTCCCGGTAGAGTTGCCCGTTCACCAGCGCCAGCGCGTACGCCACCCGCGGCTCGCGGAACCCGGCCGCCCAGGCCGCCTGCAGGTGCTTCAGCGTGCGCTGGAGATCTCCGAGCGCCAGCGCGCCGCGCCCCAGCGCGTACTCGCCCGGCCCGCGCGCGCTCTCGCCTCCGTGCGAAACGTCCGCTTCCAGCTCCGCTATCCGCGAGCGGAGCACCCTCAGGTCCGCGGTGGTGTCGTGCAGCGGCGAGAGCTGGGAGTAGCGGACGCCGGACTCGATGCGCTCCACCTTCTCCGTGAACGCCCGCGCCAGCTGCTCGCGCCGTGACGCCTCGTACCGCGCGCGGGCGCCCCAGCCCACCGCGGCCAGCACCACCGCCAGTGTCGCCGAGGCCACCACCACCGCTCGGCGGTTCCGCCTCAGGAGCTTCCTCGCCCGCTCCCAACTCGCGTACACGCGGGCCTGCACCGGCTCGCCGGTGAGAAACCGGTCCAGGTCGTCCGCCAGCGCGCGCGCGGAGTCGTACCGGTCCGACCGGTTCTTCTCCAGGCACTTCATCACGATGGCCTGGAGGTCCTCGGGCACGTCGGGGGCGACTTCCCGCAGTGGGCGCGGTTCGACGGTGAAGACGTTGCGCAGCACCTCCAGCGCGTTGCTGCCGGGGATGGGCGGCTCCCCGCACAGCACGTGGTAGAGCGTCGCCCCCAGTGCGTACACGTCCACCCGGCGGTCGAGCGTGGCCACCTCTCCCTTGGCCTGCTCCGGCGCCATGTACTGCGGCGTCCCCAGCACGGACCCGGCGGCGGTACTGGAGGCGGACCAGTCGCGGGCCAGGCCGAAGTCCATCACGAACAGCCGCGGCTCCGCGGAGTCCGCGTGCTCCACCATCATGTTCGACGGCTTGAGGTCGCGGTGGATGATCCCCACCCGGTGCGCCTCGTTCACGCCGCGCGCCGCGTCGCGCAGGAGCATCACCTTCCGCTCCAGGCCCAGCGACGGCGCGGCCAGGTGGAGCGGCTGGCCGTCCACGTACTGCATGGCGATGAACGGCTTCCCCTCCACCTCGCCGACCTCGTAGACCTTCCCCACCGAGGGGTGGTCGATGCGCGCCTGGGCGCGGGCCTCGAAGGCGAAGCGGAGCGCCAGCTCGCGCTCTCCGTCCTTGACGAACTTGAGCGCCACGTTGCGCTGCACGCGCGGGTCGTAGGCCAGGTACACCCGGCCCATCCCGCCTTCGCCCAGCAGGCGGATGCACCGGTAGCGGTCCCAGTTGACCACCGGCGGCGCGTCCGGTCCCGCCATCGGGGCGGGCGGCGCGTCGCCGCTCCGCACCAGCGTGGGCCCGTCCTCCACCTGGGGGCGCGCCGGCGCGGCGACCTCGCGGGCGTCGCGGGTGAGCGAGGCGAACGTCTCGTCCGAGAGGCGGCCCTTGCGGAGCAGGATGGCCAGTGGCCCGCGCTCCTGCTTCCGTGCCTCCTCCTTGAGGATCTCCGCCTCGTCCGCGGCGAGCACGCCCGCCGCGAGCGCCACCTGGATCTCGGCCTCCTCGGGCGTCGGTCGCTCCGGCGTCACCTTCCGGACGATAGCCGTTCGCTGCGGCTGGCGGTCTTGGTGGCGCTCCGGGCCCTCGGCTAGCTTCGGTGCTGGTATGTCTACCGGGCTTTACGGTACTGGCTGTTTAGTGGTGATTGCCTTCAGCGGTTGCTCCACTCCACTTGCCCAAGCTCAGGCTGAGCCCGACTCGGTGGTTCGCGGGAACACAGGGCCCAGCTACTCCGACCTGGACGCGGCGGCGGTGGCCGCCTGCGACTGGCTCTGGGCGCACCAGTCTGAAGCCAAGCGGTGGGAATACTGCGGGGTGCTCTACCGCGAGGAGGCTGGCGGTGGGATCCGCGTCGGACTGCCCGAGCGCGGGGATCGCGCGTGGCGGTGCTTCCCACGCGACCCGCCGGAGGCCACCGTCTTCCTGGGCCGGTACCACAACCACCGCTTCACGGCGGAGCCGTCGGGAGACGATAAGAAGAGGGCGCAGAAGGAACCATCGCTGGGCCATTATCTCTGCGCTCCATCAGGTCTGGTCCGCCGTATCAGCGCCAAGGAAGGGACGGTGAACGTCCGGTGAGATGCTTCTGGTACCTCCTCCCGATGGCGTTGCTGGCCGGTTGCGCCATGCTGAGCCAACTCTTCCCATCCGAGTCTCCGTACCGGCCGGACGACATCTCGGATGCCGCGGTCCGGCTTCCTGGTGCGGAGTCGTTCATCGCGGGGATCGCCCTCAAGGACCTCATCGATGAGGAGCGAGCCGAGACCGCCAAGATGGGTGGGCTCGGCCCCGATGGCGGGGTCCGCGATCCCGACGGCGGCGGATCGAGCGAGGACGGCGGTTGGGACCATGTGGCCGCCTTCATCGCCCGTTGTTTTCAGGACCCTGCCACCTACGAAGTCTGGGTAGATCTGGACAGGGCAGCGCGCCGATGGAAGGTCATCGTGCTTCCAGAGGCCCCGTGCACGGTCAAGATCATCGGCGGCGGCGCCGAGTACGAGATCGACGCCGACACCTACGAGATCCTGCACCGCGAGCGCATGGAGTAACCGCCCGCCCGGCGCGGGCGAGGTAAGAACGCCACCGGATGCCCGCAGACGCCCCACCTCCGCGCTCGCGCCCGACCCTCCTGGAGCTGGTCTCCGCGTCGCTCGCCCTGGGCGCGATTGGCTTCGGCGGAGGGCTCAGCGTCCTCGCCGCCATCCGGTCCATGGCGGTGGCGCGCAAGGCCTGGCTCACCGAGCGCGAGTTCAGCAACACCGCCACCGTCGCCCAGATCCTGCCGGGCGGCGCCGCCTCCGATGCGCTGGCCTGCATCGGGCTCCGGTTCCACGGCGTCCGCGGCGCGCTGGCGGCGTACGCCGCCTTCGTCGCGCCCGGGGCGATCGCGGTCCTGGCGCTGGCCTGGGTCTACGTCCGGTTCGGCGGCCATCCCGCATGCGGACGCCTTCCTCGCCGGGCTGAACGCCGCGGTGGTGGGGATCGTCGTCGCCATCACCCAG
>DATBSS010000045.1:0-19201 GCA_036559665.1 Myxococcaceae bacterium | reverse complement strand
AGAAGCCGGCGTCGCGGCACGCCTCGCCGAGCCGGCGCGCGACCGCGCCACGGTCGCCGCGGCCGGCGACCAGCGGCGAGATGTCGATGACGGGAACGGCCGGGCTCACGGAGTGCAGCGGAGGGTAGCCCAGATCTGACCCTCGCCGAGCCGGGAAGAACCATCTAGATCTAGAATAACGTCCGGTCGGGAGCACCCGAACACGAGGATCAGGTCGATGGCTGCCAGGAAATCACGCTCGAAGGCGAAGGCCGCTCGCCCAACCACCGTGGCCGCCTACCTGGCCTCGCTCACTCCGGAAAAACGGGCGGTGATCGAAGAGGCCCGCGCCTTCGTCCACAGACACATCCCCAAGGGGTACGCAGAGTTCATGAACTGGGGCGTGATCAACTGGGGGATCCCGCTCGAAGAGCTCTCCAACACGCACAACGGTCAGCCGCTCTGCTACGTGGGCCTTGGCGCGAAGAAGAGCTACAACTCGCTCTACCTGATGGGCACATACGACAGCTCAAACGGCAAGTACACATCGCCGTTCTCCGAAAAGCTGCTCGTCGACGCATTCAAGAAAGCCGGTAAGCGGCTCGACATGGGGAAGTGCTGTCTCCACTTCAAGGAGCTCGATGATCTCGAGCTCACTTCCGTCGCGAAGGTGATCGCGATGTCGACGCCGAAGGAGTACATCGCGTACTACAAGCGCGTGAAAGGGCTCGCGTAGCGCGCTGCGGCATCCAGGCTTCGGTCGACGCGGATCAACTCCCGTGGACAGGGGGACCGACATGCGGCGAGTGCTCGGGTGGACGGTGGTGGTCATCCTGTGCGGTGCGGCGGATGCGGGAATCCAGGATGCAGGTATGGACGCGCAGCTGGTGGAGGCGCAGGCGGCCTTTGATGAGGCCCAGAAGTTCCTGGATGCGGGCCAGTACGCCGCCGCCATGCCACTCGGCGAGCGTGCGATTGCACTGCGGGAGGCTGTTCTCGGAGGCATGCATCCAGACGTCGCCAACTCCCTGAGACTCGTGGGTGAACTTTGTATATTGCGGGCGGACTTTACCCGCGCCGAGCTGCTCCTTCAGCGCGCGCTCGCCATTCACGAGGCAGCGCTTGGCAAGAGCCATCCCGATGTCGCTGAAACGCTGAACGATCTCGCCCTCCTCGCTCATAACGATGGACGGCCCGATCAGGCCGAGGCGCTCTACTTGCGCTCGCTTGCCATCTGGGAAGCGGCCCTCGGCAAAAGCCATCCCGACGTCGCCAACTCGCTCAACAACCTCGCCGCCCTCTACCAAATCCGGGGATTGTACAGCCGAGCCGAGCCGCTCTTCGTGCGCTCGCTTGCCATTCGGGAAGCGGCCTTCGGCAAAAGCCATCCCGACGTCGCCCAATCGCTCAACAACCTCGCCTTCCTTTATTATAACCAAGGGCTTTACAATCAGGCCGAGCCGCTCTTTGTGCGCTCGCTTGCCATTTGGGAAGCGGCCCTCGGCAAGAACCATCCGTACGTCGCCACCTCGCTCAACAACCTCGCCAGGGTCTACCAAGGCCAAGGATTGTACAGCCGGGCCGAACCGCTCCTCCTGCGCTCGCTCGCCATTCGGGAACTGTCCCTCGGCAAGAGCCATCCCAACTCCGTCGAATCGCTCAACAACCTCGCCGAGCTCTACCAGGACTGGGGAATGTATGACCGGGCTGAGCCGATCTACCTGCGCGTGCTCTCCGTTGAGGAAGCGGCCGTCAGCAAGAGCCCTTTCCTCGTCGCCGCCTCGCTCAATAACCTCGCCCGCCTCTACCAGGCCCAGGGATTGTACAACCGAGCCGAGCCGCTCTTCCTGCGCTCGCTCGCCATGCGGGAAGTGTACCGCGGCAAGAACCATCCCATCATCGCCACCTCGCTCAACAATCTCGCCTTGCTCCACCTGGGCCGCCATCGCCTCGCCGATGCTCTGCCTCTCTTCACGCGCGCTTTCACCCTGTCAGAGGAGCGGTTGCGCTTGGAAGCGCTCGGCTTCTCCGGGTCGCGCCTCGCGCGTTTCCTCGAGTTTCTCCGCTCCGACGAGGAACGCCTCTATACGATCCTCCGCGCTCATCCGGGCGACGCCAGCGTGCGACGATTGGCTCTCACCGCTGCGCTGCTCCTCAAGGGCCGCTCTATCGAGGAGATCACCGACACCTCTCGCACCATCTACCGCAGCCTGGGCGCCCAGGACCGTGAAGTCTTCGAACGCCTGCGCAGCCTGCGTACCCAACTCGCCAAGCTGTCGCTCGACGGTCCCGGCAAGCTCACCCCCACCGAATACCAACAGCGCCTGAAGGACTTCGCCGACCAGGGTGACATTCTCGAAGCCGACCTGGCCAAGCGCTCGGCACCCTTGCGCGCACTGACCGCGCTGCCGCCACCCGCCGAGATGGTCGACCGCGTCTCGGCCTCTCTCCCCAAGGACGGCGCGCTCCTCGAGCTCATCGCCTACGCGGAAAAACCACTCATCCCCAAGCCCGGCACGCCGCATTCGAAAATTCCGAGCCACCTCCGCTACCTGGCCCTGGTGCTCTTCCCCGATGGACACACGCGCGCCCTCGACCTCGGCCCCGCCGCACCCATCGATTCCGCCGCCTCGCGGTTCCACGATGCCCTCGCCAACCGCGATGTTGGCTATCAACGCGCTGCCCAGAGGCTCTATACCCTCGCGTTCCAACCCCTCCTGCCGCTCCTCGGCGAGGTGCGCCGCGTCTTCCTTGCGCCCGACGGCCAACTGGCCCTCGTCCCCTTCGCCGCGCTCCACGATGGCCGCCGCTTCCTTGTCGACACCTTCGACTTCACCTATCTCACCTCCGGCAAAGACCTTCTGCCTCGCCCCGAGGACATTCCTCCGTCGCGCTCGGTGGTCGTGATCGCTGACCCTGACTTCGGCACCCCACCCGCCGCGCCTCCCTCCTCTCCCAACGGAGCTGTGACACTGGCCGCGCGCTCGTCCTCTCTCGAGCGCTTCTTCTCCATGCTCCGCGCCGACGTGGCCGACCAGCCCTGGGTGCCGCTTCCTGGCACACGCCAGGAGGCCGAGGCCCTCCAGCGCCTCCTTCCTCAGGCCCAGCTCTTGATGGGTCCCGATGCATCGAAGGAGCGGCTGCTTAACCTGGCGGCGCCCGGCATCCTCCACATTGCCACCCACGGATTCTTCCTTGATGACGCTGCTGCGTCCCCAGGCACGCGCGGGCTCGGTGTCTCCGAGCCACCCGGTGGCGGCAGCCCTGCCCAGCGTCCGCCCGACCCGCTGCTGCGCTCGGGCCTGGTCCTCGCTGGTGCTCGAGCGCCGGCGGCGAAGGCTGGTGATACCTCCACGCGTCACCTGGACGAATCGCTGGTGACGGCGCTCGAGCTTGCGGGCCTCAACTTGTGGGGCACCGAGTTGGTTGTCCTCTCCGCCTGCGATACCGGCCGCGGTGATGTCAAGCTCGGGCAGGGTGTCTACGGCCTGCGCCGCGCCCTCGTTGCCACGGGGGCGGAGACACTCGTGATGAGCCTGTGGAAGGTCAACGACGAGACGACGCGCACGCTGATGGAGATCTACTACCGCAACCTCCTCGCGGGTAAGGGTCGTGTCACAGCGCTCCGGGAGGCCATGCTCGCCCTGCGCGAGAAGCAGCCCCATCCCCACTTCTGGGCCCCCTTCATCGCCCTTGGGAGAGACGCTCCCTTGCGGGGAGTGACCCCCCTGGCTCCGTAAGCCACCTCTGGGCGCGCTCCGCCGCCGGGGCGCCGAGGGAGAGCTGCTGGTCGCGACGACGTAACCATTCCTTCAGCGGACAGGCGCGGTCCAGACGCCCCGGCCGCTCAGCCAGTACAGGTTCCCGCCGTGCTCCTGGAGCGTGCCGTCGTACGCGTCCGGGACGCCGCAGGCCACGATCGCCTGCGGCGTGCCGTCCAGCGCGAGCCGGTGGATCGCCGACGGGTAGACCTTTGGCGGACCACCGAACCCGAACTGCTGGAGGTCGTAGGCGTCGACGAGCACGAAGATGGCGTCCGAGGTCACCGTCAGCCCGCGGATCGACGACTTCCACGGTTGACCCAGCGACTCCTTGCCCGCGGTGAGCGTCTTGGGCGTGCGCTCCAGCCGCGCGAACGCCGACCAATAGAGGAAGGTGTCGTCCACCGCCAGGAGCTGGGGCGTGGTCTTCGTATCCATCCCCAGCACGGTGCCTCCGGTGAGGCTGGCGAATCCGGTCCGGTAGGTGGAGTTCGTGCCGATGTCCAGCCAGTACACGCGCTCCCCCGCCGGGTCGGCGAGCAGCTCCGCCGAGTTCCCGAGGCCGGTCACCAGGGTGCGCTGCGGGCCCCCGTTCACGGGCTGGGCGGAGATCTGGTCGGCGCTCAGCCAGACCGCCTCGCCGTTCACCAGCACTACGCTGGTGGGATAGAGGTGCGCGTCCAGCACCTTCGACGGCCCGCCGCCGCCCGCGCGCGGGTAGCGGGTCAACCCGAGCGTCTGGCCAACGTAGAAGTCGGTCGGCGTCACCAGGAGGTTCCCCAGTTCGAGCGGATTCAGCGATGGATCGCGCAGCGCGACCGTCACGCCCGCCTCGGGCGAGGTGGCGTGGCGCACCGACGAGTCACACGGGTTCACCCAGTAGACCCCGTCGTCCGCGACCGCCATCGTGATCTTGAAATCGCACCCGGCGCCCAGGAGCTGTGGAGGCGGCGCGTCACAGGTTTCCTCGGGAGCACCACAACCGGCGACCACGACCACGACGGCGGCAAAGGCGAGCGATCTCATGAGGCGCCCGGCGTGCGACGGACGTGCCAGCTTCACTTCCCTGGTGCGAAGCCGCTGCGCCGTGCACCGCCCGACACGCCTGCGCAGCCCGCCTCACATCCTGACGGTCAGAGCGGCTCTTTCTCGCCGGCGGTGACCAGCACGTGGATGGTCCTCTCCAGGCCTCTGCCAGCCAGGGCGAGGAGCGGAATCGAGATGAGCAGCACATGGGTGCGGAACAAGGCGCCGGTGATGATCCAGACCGCGGCGATGCCACCCAGGCCGACCGCGATCATGGCGAGCGCTCGCACCAGCGCGGAGGCGGTGTCTCCAGCCCGCGGGTTCACCTTCTTGCCGTACAGCCGGCTGACCAGCGCGACCGCCGCCTCCTCGGGCATCCCGTGCTCGTCGATCATGCGCCGCGAGACGACGGCGCTGTTGTACCCGTCGCGGTGCAGGGCGGCCGCGGTCTCTTCCCATTCCTCTATCTGCCGTCGGGAATTCATCGGGCGAACCGCGGCAGTCTGGCGGGCACTGCCCGGTCACGGCAACCTGCATTGCACGCCCGGCCGGCCGCCTCGATCCCAGGAGACGACCAAGCCGGAATTCGAGATAGTACGGGTCATGGGCCGGATCCTGCGCAGCTTGCTCGCCGCCGGGATCGGCGTGTTCCTCGGCTGGATCGCGCTCCCGGCGTGCCTGGTGCTCTCCGCGGTCGCGCTCGGCGGGATCGAAGCGGCTGGTCACGCGCCCTCGGGAGCGCACGTCCTCGCCCTTTGGGCCGCCGTGTTCGTTCTCCTGGGACTCGCGGGTGGAGTCGCGGAGCGCATCGCCCACGGGCTTCGCGAGCGGCGGTCCGTCGAGAAGCCAGTGCCACCCCCGTGGATTTCCCGGTGGGCCTTCCGGCAACTGGCGCTCGCGGTGGCAGTGCTGGGGGTCTGCTGGATGGTGCGGAGCACCGGGCTGGCTGAGCAGGGCTGGTTCCAGGACCTCGCCACCATCGCCGCTTGGCTCGCCATATGGTCGGGCGCAGTCGCCTGCGTCGCGCTCACGCTCGCGGCCGGCACCGCCCTGCGAGGCAGCCAAGCCCACGGGAGGCGTATTCCCTCGGTGCTCGCCCTCGCGGGGTGCCTTTCGGTCCTGGCGCTTCCGCAGGTGCGTTCGCTCGCCGGAGCGGAGCTCGAACCGTACGACGAACTGGTGGCGGCGGCCCGCCGCGATTCCGAGTCGTCGTCCACGGCGTCCGCATCGACCTCCGCGGCGGCATTCGCCGCCATGGCGACGGCCCGGCCCGGCGAAGGGTGCGCCGAATCGTTCCTGCGACCGGAGGGCACCCGCCGCTCAGCATGGACCATGAATGAACGGATTGCGCGGCGGCGAGCCCGGTACGGGGTAGACGTGGAGCAGATCCTTCTGGATGCGGTCGATGACACGTGCCGGCGCAAGCCAGCCAAGCCCGCGCATTACTTCACCAAGGTCGTCAAACACGCGATCAACCGGGGTGGAAGACCTCCGGACGGTGACGACTGCGACCTCGATCCGGAGCTGCCCGGCGAACCGGCAGATCCCACGCTGCCCATTCAGTCGCGGCGCTGCTTGATGCTCTTGCAGCAGAGAGCCTGCGATGACGGCGACACCATGGTCGCCATCCTGTACCTCGTTGCCAGTGGAGCGACGTATCCTGAAGTAGGACGTGCGCTGGAAATGGGGGAGAGCGCCGTCAAGACGAGGATGTGGCGATTCATGAATGACTTGCCCGCACCGATTCGCGAGCAATGTCGATAGCTTCCGGCTGTTGAGCCCCACAATGTGACGATTTTCCGGGCTGGTGACCCATGGCTGGTGGTGGCGCGAATACCCGCCCACCTCACCCATCGGAGTCGTGCATGACCAGCCTGGGAGAAGACCTTTCGACGCGGCGCGGACCACCCGTGGGCACTCCAGTCCGGCGAGTCGTCCTCGTCGACCTGTACTGGACGCGGGACAAGGACCCGCGCGTTCCTCTTGGTCACGCTTCGCTCCTGGCGGCGCTCCAGGCACGCACGCGCGCCGACGTCCGGTCCGTAGTCCTTGCGGTCAACGCCCCGGGCACGGGCGCCGACGCGGTGGTGCGCGCAATCCTCGGTGCCGCCGACGACCTGGGGCCTGGTGAAGTGGATGTCGCGATCGGCGTCTACGTCTGGAACGAGGCACTCGTCCAGGCGTTGCTCCCGGCGCTGAGGTCAGCCGGGTTCCAGGGACGGATCGTGCTCGGCGGCCCTCAAATCTCCTACGCCGGGGCCGGCGTGGATCGGCTGTATCCGGACGCCGACGCGTTCGTCCGCGGGCCGGGCGAGGAGGCTCTGGCCGCGCTGGTGCTCAACGCCGGAGAAGCCACGCTTCCCGGGATCCACTTCCAGGGAGAGCCGGATCGAACCAGGCAGGCGACGGTGAGCCTGGCCAGTCTCCCCTCACCATGGCTGGACGGCGTCATTCCACTGGAAGGGCAGCGGTTCATCCGGTGGGAGACGCAGCGTGGCTGCCAGTTCGCGTGCACCTTCTGCCAGCACCGGGATGCCGGAGCCGGGCGCGCCGTGCGCAGGTTCCCCATGGACCGGCTGCTCCAGGAGATCGACCTCTTCTGCCGGGCGGGCGTGGAGGAGATCGCCGTGCTCGACCCCGTCTTCAACCAGGGCGCGGCCGTGGAGATCCTCCGGGCCTTCGCCGAGCGGGGCTTCACCGGGCGCCTCTCGTTGCAGTGCCGGGCCGAGCTGGTCGACCACGCCTTCCTGGATGCCGCCGAGAGGCTGGACGTCGCCCTGGAGCTGGGCCTCCAGACGATCGAGCCCAGGGAGTTCCTCGCCGTAGGGCGGCCGAATCACCTCAAGAAGATCGACCTGGTCCTCGCGGAGCTCCGGCACCGCCGGATCCACCATGAGGTATCCCTGATCTTCGGCCTTCCCGAACAGACGCTCCGGTCGTTCCTGGAGACGGTGCGCTGGTGCCTGGATCGACAGGTGCCGGTCATCCGGGCGTTCCCGCTCCTGCTTCTCAGGGGGACCGCGTTGGAAAGAGACCGGGCGCGCTGGGGCCTGGTCACGGACGGCGGCCCGATGGAGATGGCCGTCGAGTCCACGACCTTCCGGCGAGCGGACTGGGAGGCCATGGCGAGAGTCTCGCAAGCCCTCCAGCTCACCGAAGGCCGCCACCCGAGGCGGCTGGACGAACTGCTGGAGCGCTCGGAAGCGATGGAGCCCGACCGCTCAAGATGGCAGGTCCGGGCGGAGGTGTCCCCATGACACCGACCCGCGGCGTGTTCGTGGTGTTCGAAGGTCTTGATGGCTCCGGGAAGAGCAGCGCGGCGAAAGAGACCGCGCGCGCGCTGGGGGCTGAAGAGCTCACGACTCCCTCTGCACCGGTTCGCCAGTTCCGGGATGAGTTGCTCTCCAGGCTCGGACCCTCCCAGGAAGCCCACCAGCTGTTCTATCTCTCGACGGTCTTCGCCGCGTCGGCGCAAGTCCGGGAACTGCTCGCACAGGGGCGTTCGGTCGTCCTGGATCGGTACTTCCTCTCCACGCAGGCGTACGCGGCGTTTCGAGGAACCCGACTCGACCTCGACGCATTGGGTGCGCACCCGTTGCTCACGCCCGCCGATCTCACGGTATTCCTTGAAGCGCCGCTGGAGGTACGCCGTGCGCGCGTGGCCGCCAGAGGAGCATCGGCGGCGGACCGGGAAACCCTCTCGACCACTGCCCAGGAGCGGCTCCTCCGGGAGCACACGCGCCGCGCCGGGCTCCCCGTCATCGGCCGACTCCTTCGCATCGACACCTCCGCGTGCTCCCCGGAGCGCGTCGCCGAGCACGTGCTCCGGGAGCTCGGCGTCGCCGCTGGCACAGTCCCAAAGGACACCTACCCGGTTCTCGCGAGCCGCCAGTGAGGCAAGCTTGCGGCGAGGGCGTGATGAACGAACGTATCGATGCCTGGGTTCGCTACGGCGGCTGAGCAGAGGCTCACCAGGGGAACTCGAACGACGCGCCGGCCAGCGCCTCCACCGCGATCGGCCCCTGGTACGGGTAGTCCGCCCACGCGTCCGCGAACAGGTCGGCGCTGAGCATGGGCAGCACCTTGACTTGCACGAGCGGCAGGCGGCGGAACCCCAGGCGCTGGACGCTCCCGAGGCCGAGCCGAGGCGCGGTCTGATAGAAGTTGGCCAGCACGTCCGTGGTGTTGGTGGCGGCGGCCGCGAGGTGGATGGAGATCGCCTCGCTGAACGCCACCGTCACCCCGGCCCCGGCGGTCACGGTGAAGAACGGCGTGGGCGGCGTGACGCCCCAGGGCCGGGTGTTGCTCGCCTCCAGGGTCAGCGCCGTCGCGACCGCATTGCCGTACCAGGTGCGCATTCCCAACCCCGCCCCCAACTCGTAGGTGAGGGCCGCGAACCGGACGCTGCTCTCCACGCCCCAGGTACCGGCGCCGATGACGTATTCGGTGTCGCCCGCGTTGCCCAGCCGCACCACCAGCGCCGGCGCGAAGAGGTTGATCTGGAACTGGTCGATGACGCCAACGCCCAACTCGGCGTCCCAGCCGAACGAAGGGCCCGCGGGGGCGCCGATCTCCCTCATCCCCAGGGCGCCGGCCGCCTCCCACGTCCCTCCGGGCAAGGTGGAGGAGAGGGCCGGGGTCCGCTCGGAGGCGCCCAGGAGTGCGAGGAACAAAAGGCCAGTCACGTGCATGGCGAAGGAGGCTACCCCCTCAGTACGGCACCGCGAGCGCGAACCAGACTTTCCCGATATCCTTGTTTGGTGCGTGCAGTCGTGACCGGGGCGAACCGAGGTATCGGGCTGGAGCTGACCCGGCAGCTCCTGGCGCGCGGCGACGAGGTGGAGGCGCTGGTGCGCGACCCCGACCGCGCCCGCGAGCTCGACGCGCTCCGGCCGAGTCACGGCGCGTCGCTGACCGTGCTCCCCTGCGAAGTGTCGAGCGACTCCGGCGTGCGCACCTACGCGCGGATGCGCCCGCGCCTGCCGGTGGACCTGCTCATCAACAACGCCGGCATGTACGGGCACAGCCGCGGCCTGGAGCACGAGGACCCGGCGGAGGTGCTCCACATCCTCGACGTAAACGCGGTCGGCGCGCTGCGGCTGACCCGGGTGCTCTTCTCCGCGCTCTGCGAGGGCCGCGGCCGGAAGATCGCCCACATCTCCTCATCCATGGGCTCCATCGGCGACAACGCCTCCGGCGGCTACTACGCCTACCGGATGAGCAAGGCCGCGCTGAACATGTTCTCCGTCACCCTCGCCGAGGAGGTCCGCAAGCACGGGCTGATCTCGGTGGTGCTCAACCCCGGCTGGGTGCAGACGGACATGGGCGGCGCGGGCGCGCCGGTGCCGGTGCGCGACTCCGCCGCCGGCCTGCTCCAGCTGATCGACCGGCTCACCCCCGCCGACTCCGGGAAGTTCCTCGACTACCGGGCGGGCGAAGAGATTCCCTGGTAGGCGCACTGCATTCCGGAGCTACGAAATGGAGTACGGCATGTTCCCTGGGCATGCCACGCGATTCCGCCGGGTTGCGCCTGGCGAGGAGATTGCTCAATGGGATGATCCAGGAGGACGTTTCCCATGGTCATCAGTGAAGCCCGCTGGTCGAAGGCCGCCATCGCCGCCCTGCTCGGGGGGCTCTTGCTCCACTTCGCCATCGTGGTGGTAGCGGTCGGGAGGAAGGGGCCCGTGCAGGCCGTGCTGGCGCTCGTCGCCGCCTACGCGCTGACGTTGACCCTGATCTGGGCGTTCCAGACGGTGCGGGTCCGGGTCGACGGGATGGACCTGCGGGTGGGCTTCCCCATCTTCAACAAGCGCATCCCGCTCCACGACATCGACCGCGTCGCGCCCATCCAGTATGGCTGGTTCCAGTGGGGCGGCTGGGGCATGCGGTTCCGCCGCGGCGCGGTGATGTACAACGTCCCCGGCGACAAGGGCCGCGCGGTGGAGCTCACCCTGCGCAACGGCAAGCGGGTGCTGTTCTCCGCCGAGGACCCGGAGGCCGTGGTCACGGCGATCCGCACCCAGCAGGCGCTGGTGCCGTAGCTCACTCCCACCCGCCGAGGAGCTGGCGCACGCGTTCGTAGCGCTGGAGCAGCTCCGCCCGCTTCGACGAGAGCAGCACCATGAAGCCGACCACCATCAGCCCGAGCGCGGAGAGGAACACCGCGCCCAGCCGGTGGTCGCGCAAGCCGTAGCGGACCAGGTTGGCGGAGACGGTGACCACCAGGAACGCCGTCCCCAGGTAGACGTAGGAGCGGATCCTCGTCGCCACACCCACGGCCACGCCGAGGACGCAGACCAGCGCGCAGACCAGCATCGCCCACGTCTCGTCGAACACCAGCGGCTTCCACGCGGCGGCCCCGTAGAGCGCGGTCAGCGCCAGCGCGCGCAGGCGGGCGCGGGCCTCGTCGGAGAGCTGGTCGCGGAAGATGCGCAGCAGCACCAGCACCGAGACGGCCGCGGGGATGACGTAGTACTGCGGCTCCCCCGCGCCGGTCCCCTGCCACGCCACCACCAGCGCGACGTTGAACGCCGTCGCCGAGAACAGCGAGAGCGGGCCGCGGAGCTCCGGCCGGCGCGCCAGGGCGGCGAACTGCGCGGACAGGCCCACCAGCAGCGCCGCGCAGACCAGCGGCTGCTCCTCCCAGGGCGCGGCGAACAGGCCCACCACCGGGAGCAGGATGGACCCCACCAGCGCCGGGCGCTGGAAGACCGGGGATTCCTGGCGCACCGCCCACCCGTGGAGGCCGCCGAACACCACGCCCGCCACCAGCGCCACCAGCGAGTCCCCTTGCCCGAACGGGCCACCCATCCCGTGGCGGCGCACCACCAGGTAGCCGATGAACAGGGCGATCTGCGCGAGGTAGGCGCTGGGCTCGTCCTCGTCGCGCCGGGCCACCTCTACCGCGGCGACCGCCAGCACCGCCAGCGCCGCGCCCGCCACCAGCGCCTCCCGCACCGCCTGCTCGCCGATCGCCGACAGCCCGCCGAACAGCTCGAGGAAGGCGATGCCGGCAGCCACCAGCCCCACCATCCGCCGCCCGGACGCCGGCCCCAGCCGCAGCGCCACCGCGGCCAGCAGCGCCGACGCCGCGCCGATGTACGGCAGGATGAACGTCTGCGGCTTGCCGGTGGAGAGCACCACGCCGCCGTAGAACAGCCCGGCGTGGAGCCAGGTGAGCGCGGCGGCCCAGCCGAGCGGCTCGCGCTGCTCGTCGCCCCAGACAGTCACCCAGATGGAGAGCATGGCCAGCGCGCCGGCGATGGGCATCGAGGCGTGCCCCATCCCATGCAGTCCCACCAACGAGACGAGCGAGACCACCCAGCCCGCGTGACGGAGCACCCGCGCCTGTGGGATCCGAGCGGCGTACGACCTGGCGGCGATGCTGAGGGCCAACCCGGCCGCCGCGCCGCTCACCGCGCGCCACGGCTCGGGCGCCACGGCGAAGGCGCAGAGGCCGAAGAGCGCGGCGCCGATGGCCGACTCCACCCGGTCCGGCGTCCACAGCAACAGCGCGGCGCCGGCCAGCGCCATCGCGCCCACCAGCGGACCGCCCAGGCCCCCGAGCAGCATCCCCGCCGCCAGCAGCGCCGAGGCCGCCCCGGAAGCCCACAGCCACAGCGACCACCCGCCCTCCAGGCCCGCGCCCAGCACCTTGGCGATCGCGTGCGCGCGCGCCTGGACCGGGCCCGCGCGGAGCGCCGCCGCCAGCGCCGCCCAGGCCAGCGCGCCGGCCGCCATCGCCACCGGAGGCTCCACCCCGAACCGGGCGAGGCCCCCGCTGGTGGCGAACGCGGCCAGGCTCAGCACCCAGACCCGGCCGGTCAGCAGCGCCGCGGCCCACAGCGTCCCGCCGAGCAGGAGCAACCCCGGCAGGAGCCCCGCGTCCGACTGGACCACCTCGGACATCCAGTGCGCGGACGCCAGCGCCACCGCGGCCAGCGCGCAGGCCTCCGGCGTCCACGCCTTCTCCTGCGGCCCGCTCAGGCGCGAGGCGGCCTTCGGCGCGTGCAGGGCGAAGAAGCCGAGGCCGATCAGCGCCGCCGCGCCTCCCACGCGCGCCTCGGGGTACGGGAACAGCAACGCGGCGGCGCCGGCGATCCGGAGCGCCTGGAACGAGCCGCCGGCGAGGACCAGCGCGCCCGCCGTGGCGAGCGCCAGCCACCACGCGTGGTCGTGCCCGACCGCCACCGCCACGCCGGTGGAGAGGAACAGGGCGCCCAGCGTCCAGAACGAGACGTGGTCCGGCGCGCTCCCGGGGACGAGCCGGTTGAGCGCTTTCGGCGACCACGACGCCACCCGGACCACCACCACCGACCAGGCCGGCAAGCCGAGGATCGCCCAGCGCGCGACCTCCCCCTCCGGGAGCGCGAACGGGGCGGCGAGCAGCGCGGGGACGGCGAGGAACGCCGCCAGCCCGCTGGTCCGGGCCCACGCCAGGGCCAGCACCGCCATGGCGGCGATGAAGAGCGTCGCGTCGGCCTTCTCCAGGCTGACCCGCCATACCAGCAGCGCCAGCACCGCTCCCGACGAGGTCACGGTGGCGATGGAGCGGGGCCCGAAGAGGAGCGCGCGCGCTCGGGGCCACTCGTCCAGCGCCGCCAGCGCGGTGAAGGCCAGCGCGACGATGAGGGGACCGCCGGCCGGCCCATCGATGATCGCGGCGGCGGCCACCAGCGCCGCCCATGCCAGGCCGATCCGCGGCCAGATGGAGCGCGCCGCGACCACCGCCACGCCCGCGGCCGAGAAGAGGAACCAGTGGCTCTGCACGCCCCACCCGTGCATGCCCTGGATGGCGAAGAACGACGACGCGGCGACGGCGACGAGCCCATGCGCGAACGACGCCTTCGAGCGCCCGCTCCAGACCGACCAGGCGGAGGCGCCCAGCGCCATCGCGCCGTAGAGCGCCATCGTGGCCGGCGCCGGCACCGCCCACAGCGGGCCCAGGCCCAGCAGCTTCGGCGCGATCGCCGCGGCCAGCATCGGTGCACCGATGACCGGGGAGAACCCGAAGGTCGCCGGCGACGCCAGCAAGCACGTCACCCACCCCGCCGCCAGCACCGGCACCGGCCCGGCCACGCCGCTCCGGCCCGCGGCGACGGCCCAGACGGCCGCGACGACGGCGCCCATCACCGCCACCGCGCCCCAGGTCTCCAGCGCCTTCCGCCTCGACGCCACCGCCAGCGCCACCGCGGCGGCGGCCGTCACCAGCGGCGCGGAGGGACCCGCCACCGCCAGCGAGCCGACCGCAACGGAGATCAGCGAGAGCGCGCCGCACGCCGCCCAGGCCTTGTGCTCGTGCTGGATGGCGGCGACCGCCATCGCCACCGCGGCGAGCGCCACGCCGGCCGCGGAGAGGAGGGAGTACTGCGGGACCAGCGCGGCGACGCCGGCCATCGCGGCCAGCACGGCGGAGGCGGCGCTCCGCCCGTGCGAGGCATTGAGCGGGAGTCGCCAGGAAAGGACGGCCAGCGCGAGGGAGAGCGCCCCGGCGGTGACGACGCCGGCCGGCACCGAGTACACCACCCCCACGGACACCGGCAGCGTGAGCAGCGACAGCGACCCCACCCAGGAGAGGAACCGCCGCTCCAGCCGGAGCCCGAGCCAGAGGCAGGTGACGGCCAGCGGCGGCACCGCCCAGAGGCCGGGCCGGAGGTCCGTCCCCGCCATCGCCTCCACGCAGAAGAAGGCCGCCCCGGCGGCGGTGGCGTTGAGCAGGACGCCGCCCACGGTGCGCTGGCGCTCGCGCTCGACCGGGTCCACGTGGTCGGAGCGGAAGAGGCGCGCGCCGAACGCGCCCAGCGCGACCACGTAGGGGACGGCGTAGACCGCGGCGAAGTTGGGCGGGACGAAGGGCTGGGCCGCGTACCCGAGCGCGGCCTTCACGCGCCGGAACAGCTCCATCACCGGGCCGGGCACGATGGTGCCCACCGACTGGTAGGCGAGGTAGCCCATCGCGTACGTCGCGTAGTGCCAGCGCGCGCGGGCGCCCTCGCCGCGGCCGAGGCGCCAGAGCGTGGCGGTGCACAGCGCGGCGCTGAGGAAGAACGCCGGGCCCGGCGAGGCGACGGACGCCGCCACCGCGGCCGCCTGGAGCGCCACCACGCCCACCGCCACCGGGTCGACGGCGGGCTCGGCCGGCGCCTGGCGCGCCCGGAGGATGACCAGGCCGATCGCCGCCACCAGCGGGGCGTAGGCGGCCGGCGGCACCTGGACGCCGCCCGCGCTCAGCGCCACGTGCAGGCGGATGGCGAAGAGCAGGCCGAGGTACGCGGGGGCGAGGATGGAGAACGCGCCGCGGCGGTCGGCCCGCGCGTCCAGCGACACCGCCAGCCACGCGACCGCGATGACGTCCAGCCAGGTGGCGAGCGGACCGAGGCGGACCAGCTCCGGCGCCAGCGCCATGGAGGCCGTGGTGAGCACCATGGCGAGCTGGAGGATGGGCCGCAGGGCGGGCTCGTAGGCTTCGACCGGCGCGCGGGTAAGCCACGCCGCGGCGGCGCACCAGGTCAGCAGCGCGGCCCAGAACAGCGGCGGCGCGCCGGACAGGGGAAGCAACGCCAGCGCGGGCAGCGGCGCCGCCGCGGAGCCGATGAGCCCGAGCACTCGCCCGGCGCCGACCACCTTCTCGCGCTTGAGGAAGAAGCGGCCCCAGATGCTGAAGCCCGCCGAGTAGCCGGCGGTGAGGCCGAACACCACCAGCGAGCGCAGGGTGGTGGTCATCCCCTCCCAGCTCTCCGCCACGAAGAACAGCGTGCCGGCGAGGATGAGGAAGCCGCCCACGAACCAGCCGATGCTCTCGTAGAGGAAGGGCTTCCAGAGGCGGCTCCAGGTGGACGCCTGCTCGAGGATCTGCTGCTCCGGGGTGCTGGAGAGCGGGGCCTCGAACGAGGGGGCCAACGGCGTCTCGGGGTCGGCGGCGGGGCGCGGCCGGGACATCACCCTGGGCCGGGACATCGGTTCGGTGTCCGGCCCCGAGTCCGGGCCGGACTCGGGCACCCGGCGCCGGGACATCGGCTCGGTGTCCACCTCGGAGATAAGCTTGGGCTCAGGCTGCAGGACCGGTCGGAGCTCGGGCACCGCAGCCACAGCCTGGGGCGCTGTGATCTCCGGCTCCGGCGGCTGCACCGGCTCCGGCGGCTGCACCGGCTCCGGCGGCGGCGCGACCTCGGGGACGGAGACGAGCTCGCGCAGGGCGACCGGCACCGCCGCGGCCGGCGCGGCCTCGGTGCTCACGGCCTCGCCTTCCCCGGCGAGCACCGCGACCAGCACGCGCTCGCGCTGCCGGTACTTCTGTTCCAGGAACCTCCGGAGATCGATCGACAGGCGCACGGTGTCCCAGCGCGGCATCTCGTCGAGCAGGAATCGAACGTGCCCCAGCTCCGCCTCGATCAGCGAGCGCTCGCGGACCTGCAACTTCGCCCCGCAGCCGATGCACCACCTCGCCGGCCCGAGGCGCTCTTCGCGACACGCCACGCAGAACATGGACGGGAGCTTCCTACAACCGCCATGCCGCTGCGTGGCATCCAGTGGTTCCGGCCGGTTACCGGGGCGAAACGCCGCTCCACCGCGCCCCCGGTGCATCGCCGCCGACGCACTGCGTAGAAGGCCTCGCGCCGATCTTTAAACTTGTCGCGGGCGCCCCATTTCGAGTCTTCTTCGCCCCCGTCTCGTACCGGGAGGGGAAGACCATGGCCGCCAAGAAGACCACCAAGCGCAGCACGTCCAAGAAGAGCGCGAAGAAGGCGGCGCCGAAGAAGGCGAAGTCGACCAAGGCCAAGGCCAAGGCCAAGCCGGCTGCCCGGCGCGCCAAGCCGGCAGCGAAGCCCGCGAAGGCGGCGAAGGCGGCCCCCCCCAAGAAGTCCGCGGCGCCGAAGGCCGCGAAGGCCCCCGCGCCCCCCAAGGCCGCCGCCGCTGCCGTCCCCACCAAGTCGCGCTTCGTCTGGTTCGACCTGGTGACGAAGGACCTGGGCGCCGCGCAGTCCTTCTACAAGTCGCTCCTGGGCTGGGAGACCAAGGACGTGGACGTCGCCCCGCCGATGAACAAGTACACGATGTTCGTCCACAACGGAGAGCAGTTCGGCGGCGTGATTCCTCCGCCGGACGCGAACGCGCCCCCGACCTGGCTGCCGTACATCTCGGTGGAGGACGTGGACAAGGTGACCAATCGCGCCGGAGCGCTCGGCGGCAAGGTGCTGATGGCGCCGGCGGACATCCCGAACGTGGGCCGCTTCTCGGTGATCTCCGACCCGACCGGCGGCGTGGTCTCGCCGATGAGCTTCCTCCAGCCGCCCAAGCCGCAGCAGGCGCAGGGGCTGGTGGGGCCGGTGGCCTGGTGCGAGCTGCTCACCAGCGACACCGCCAAGGCGGGTGCCTTCTACACGGACCTGTTCGGCTGGGCCCGCAACGAGATCAAGATGGGGCCGGAGATGACGTACCACATGTTCAAGACGGGCGACCGCGACGCCGGCGGCATGGCCGGCCTGATGCCGCCCCTCAACCACACCGCGTGGGTCACCTACTTCGCGGTGCCCGACGTGGACGAGCGGCACGGGGCGGCGAAGGCCGCGGGCGCCAAGGAGCTCGTCCCGCCCAGCGACATCCCCAACGTCGGACGCTTCTCCTGGCTGACGGACCCGCAGGGCGCGCTCTTCGCCCTGTTCAAGGGGAGCATGTAGCGCCCTGACGGCCTGGGCTCATCGGCGCCGGAAGGTCGTCCCGGCGCTGCCCGGCTCGCGCGCTTCGCGGAGGAGAGCGTCCTCCGGCTTCACGCCGACGATGTGCACGGCGTCGATTCCCTCCTCCAGCATCTGCACCGCCTCCTCCACCTTGGGGATCATCCCGCCGACGATGGTCCCGGCGGCGATCTGCGCGCGCGCCTCGTCCGGCGTGAGCACGGGGATGCGCGTGGACAGGTCGTCCTTGTTCCGCAGCACGCCGGGCACGTTGGAGACCAGGAACAGCTTGGCCGCCTTCAGCCGGGACGCCACCCGGCTGGCCACCGTGTCCGCGTTGACGTTGAACACCTGCCCCTGCGCGTCGCCGCAGAGCGAGCCCAGCACCGGCACCACGCCGATGGACGCCAGCCGGTCGAACAGCTCCACGTCCACGCCGGTGACGTCGCCCACCAGCCCCAGGTCCACCGGGTCCGGCCCGGCGCCGGTGAGCACCTTCGGCGGACGCCGCTTCGCGCTCACCAGCCCGGCGGAGACGCCGGTGGTACAGAGCGCGCGCACGCCCGCCAGCCGGAAGGCGGAGGCCACGTCCACCGAGACCTGGCCGGCCAGCGTCATCTTCATCACCTCCAGCGTCGCCTCGTCGGTGACGCGCCGCCCGGCCACCTTGATGGGCTGGAGCCCGAGCCGCTCCTGGAGGTCGGTGGCCTGGGGACCGCCGCCGTGCACCACCGCCACCTTCACGCCCGCGGCGATGAACGCCGCCGCGGCGGCGCCGGCGCTACGCGCGAGGTGGGCGCGATCCTGCGCCAACTCCCCGCCGATCTTCACCACGAACCAGCGCCCGCGGTGGGACTCCAGGCCGGATGGCGCGCCGCCGCCGCTCACGGCCACAGGCCCGGCTCCAGCAGGGTGAGCGTCTCGTCGAAGCCCATCATGATGTTGAAGCTCTGGATGGCCTGCCCGGCGCCGCCCTTCACGAGATTATCCAGCGCGGAGAAGCAGACGCAGCGGCGCGTATCGCCAGCCGGCGGGCCGAGCGCGAAGCCCACCTCCACGTAATTGGAGTGCGCCACGCCCACCACCTCCGGCTGGCGGCCTCCTTTGACGATGCGGATGAAGTGTTCGCCCGCGAAGCACTCCTTCCAGGTGCGGAGCAGCTCCTCCTCGGTGGTGGCCGCTGGGACGTCGGCGAAGCTGGTGGCGAAGATGCCGCGCGGCAGCGGCGCCGAGACGGGGACGAACTCCAGCGAGAGATCGCGCCCGCCAACCTGGTCCAGCGTCTGGATGATCTCCGGGATGTGCTGGTGCTCGAGCGGCTTGTAGGTGCGGAGGTTCGCCGCGCGCAGCGGGTGGTGGGTGGTGATGGCCGCGTTGGCCCCGCTCCCCGAGGAGCCGGTGGAGGCCACGGTGTGGATGGGGCCGCGGAGCTTCTTCACCTTGGCCAGCGGCATCAGCCCCAGCGCGATGGTGGTGGCGAAGCAGCCCGGGCTGGCGATGCATTGGGCGCGGGCGATCTGCGCCCGGTTCAGCTCCGGCATGCCGTAGACGAAGCGGCCCTCGGTGAGCATGGCCGGTGCGGGGTGCTCCACGCCGTAGTAGCGCTGGTAGCGCGCCGGGTCGCGGAGGCGGAAGTCGCCGGAGAGGTCCACGATGCGCACGCCGGTGTCGATGATCTCCATCACCACCTTGGCGGTGGTCTTGTGGGGCATGGCCAGGAAGGCGACGTCCATCCCCTTGACTGCATCCTTGGGAGGGAGC
>DATBSS010000044.1:0-1504 GCA_036559665.1 Myxococcaceae bacterium | reverse complement strand
AAGATCAGCTTCACCGGCTCCGCCCGCACCGCCCGGCGGCTGCTCCACGCCGCCGCGGACACGAATCTGAAGAAGCTCACCCTGGAGCTGGGCGGGAAGAGCCCGCAGATCATCCTCCCCGACGCGGACTTCGACCAGGCGGTGAAGGCGTGCTTCTGGGGCATCTTCTCCAACAAGGGGGAGATCTGTAACGCCGGCTCGCGGGTGCTGGTCCACGCGAAGGTCTACGACCAGCTGGTGGGCGAGCTGACCGAGCGCGCCCGGAAGATGGTGGTGGGCGACCCGCTGGACCCGGCCACCGAGATGGGCGCGCAGATCAGCGCCACCCAGCTCAAGACCATCCTCGGGTACATCGCCTCCGGGAAGGAGCAGGGGGCGAAGGTCCTGGCGGGCGGCGAGCGCGACACCGACGGCGCCAAGGCGAAGGGCTTCTTCGTCCGGCCCACCGTGTTCGGCGACGTGAAGCCGCAGATGAAGATCGCCCAGGAGGAGATCTTCGGCCCGGTGCTCTCCTGCATCCGGGTGGCGGACGAGGCGGAAGCGGTGGAGGTGGCCAACGGCACCAGCTACGGGCTGGCGGCGTCCATCTGGACGGGCGACGTGGCCCGCGCCCACGCGCTGGCGAAGCGGGTGAAGTCCGGCGTGGTGTGGATCAACTGCTTCAACGAGTTCGACGACGCGGCGCCATTCGGCGGGTACAAGGAGTCCGGCTGGGGCCGCGACCTGTCCCACCACGCGCTGGAGCAGTACACCCAGCTCAAGGCGGTCTGGACCAAGCTCCCGGAGGGGTGATGGCGACGAAGCGAGGGGACATCCGGCGGGGGCGCTCGAGCGCCGGAAAGCGTTCGGCGAAGGCGGGGCCCGCAGCGTCCGGAGCCCCGGGGTCAACCGGGGGATTCCCGGTGCCCTCGGCGAAGGAGCTGGAGGCGACCAAGCGGTGGCTGGAAGAGCGGTCCATCCGGAAGGTGAAGGTGGGGGCGGTGGACGTGGACGGCGTCTGGCGCGGCAAGTACATCTCGCTGGAGAAGTTCTTCTCCGCGGCCAAGGGCGGGATGGGCTTCTGCGACGTGGTGTTCGGCTGGGACCTGGCGGACGACCTGTACGACAACGCGCAGGTGACGGGCTGGCACACCGGCTACCCGGACCAGCTGGCGCGGGTGGACCTCTCCACCGCCCGGGTCATCCCCTGGGAGCCGGACACCGCGGCGTTCCTGCTGGACTTCGTGCACGAGGACGGCTCCCCGTTCGAGCCCTCGCCGCGGCAGCTCCTCCACCGGGTGGGCCGCCATGCGCGCGAGCTGGGCTTCCTCCCGCGCTTCGGCGCCGAGTACGAGTACTTCATCTTCCGGGAGACGCCGCAGTCGCTCCGGCAGAAGGCGTTCAACGACCTGACCCCGCTCAGTCCGGGGATGTTCGGCTACTCGTGGCTGCGCAGCTCCGCCAACTCGGCGCTGGTGCACGCGCTGGTGGACGGCTGCAACGCCTTCGGCATCGACGTGGAGGG
>DATBSS010000043.1:0-6491 GCA_036559665.1 Myxococcaceae bacterium | reverse complement strand
GTCTGGGTGCGGCGGAGGAGCGGAAGGAGGCGCTCGGAGGTGGCGAGATCCACCTGGAAGGTCCGGAGGTTACGGTTGTTGATGCCGATGAGGGCGGCCCCCTGGACGCGCTGGAGCTCCGATTCGTCGTGGACCTCGACGAGGGCGCCCAGGTCGAGGGCGGCGGCGAGGTCCAGGCAGCGGACCATGGATTCGTCGTCCAGCGCGGCGGCGATGAGAAGGATGAGATCGGCGCCGGCCGCGCGAGCCTCAAAGAGCTGGTACTCGTCGACGACGAAGTCCTTGCGGAGGACAGGGACGTCGACGGCAGCGCGAACCGCGCGCAGGTCGTCGAGGGAGCCGCCGAAGCCGGGACCGTCGGTGAGGACGGAGATGGCGGCGGCCCCGGCGGCGGCGTAGCGCTTCGCCTGGGCGACGGCATCCGCGCCCGGCGCGATGGCTCCGGCGGAGGGCGAGGCGCGCTTCACCTCGGCGATGACCCCGGTGCCGCGCAGCGAGAGGTTCCGGACGCGAGGCGCGCCGGCGAGCTGGTCGCGGAGCGCTTCGAGCGGGACCCGAGTCTTCGCTTCGCGAACCTCCTCGCGCTTCCGGGCGAGGATCTCGTCGAGGTACGTCATAGCGACGACATCCGAGTGAGATCGTTGAGCTTTTGCGTGGCTGCACCACTCTTGATGCTGGCCCGCGCGACGTCCACACCCTCCCGCAGCGAGCTCGCTGCGTGCCCCGCCACGAGCGCCGCCGCGGCGTTGGCCACCACCGCATCGGCCGCGGCGCCCTCCTGCCCTCCCAGCACGTCCCGGATCATCCGCGCGTTGTGCTCGGCGTCGCCTCCGGCGATGTCCGCCACCGTGGATCGCCGCAGCCCCAGCGACTCCGGCGAGATCTCGTAGGTCTCCACCGAATCGCCCCGCACCTCCGCCACGTGCGTGGAGCCCGCGGTGCTGATCTCGTCCAGCCCATCCCCATGGACCACGAACGCCCGCCGCGCCCCCAGGGCCGAGAGCACCTTCCCCAGCACCGGCACCCACCGGGCGTCGAAGACGCCCATCACCTGGTGCCTCGCCAGCGCCGGATTCGCCAATGGTCCCAACAAGTTGAACACGGTGCGCAGGCCCAGCTCTCGCCGGATGGCGGCGGCCGCCTTGAACGCCGGGTGCAACCGGGGCGCGAACAGGAACCCGATCCCCACCTCTTCAATGCACCGCTCCACCACCGCCTTGGGCGCGTCCACGTTCACGCCCAGCGCTACCAGCACGTCCGCCGACCCGCATCTCGAGGACACCGCCCGGTTCCCATGCTTGGCCACGCACACCCCGGCGCCCGCCACCACGAAGGCCGCGGCGGTGGAGATGTTGAACGTGCTCCGCCCGTCTCCACCCGTCCCGCAGGTGTCCACGAACACCTCCCGGTTCACCGCCACCCGATCCACCCTCGCCCGCATCGTCTCCGCGGCACCCAGGATCTCCTCCGCCGTCTCCCCCTTCACCCGCAACCCCACCAGCAGCGCTCCGATCTGCGCCGGCGTGGCGGTCCCGTCGGCGATCTCCTCCATCGCCTTCGCCATCTCCTCGCGGGTGAGGTCCTGCCGGGCGGCGACCTTCTTCAGCGCCTGCTCGATCATCACGACCGCGCTCCCTTCTCCAGCCGCCGGACCCAGTTGCCCAGGAGCTCCTTCCCGCGCTCGGTGAGGATGGACTCCGGATGGAACTGCACGCCCTCCACGTCCAGCGCGCGGTGGCGGATCCCCATCACCTCCCCCTCGTCCGTCCAGGCGGTGACCTTCAGCGCCCGCGGCATCGTCCTCCGCTCCACCACCAGCGAGTGGTACCGCCCGGCGGCGAACGGCGACGGCAGCCCGCGGAACAACCCCTCCCCGCGGTGGCGCACCGCGCTCGCCTTCCCGTGGACGATGCGCGCGTTGCGGACCACCCTCCCCCCGAACGCCTGGCCGATGGCCTGGTGCCCGAGGCACACGCCCAGCAGCGGGACCTCCCCCGCCAGCGACCGGATGACCTCCAGCGTGATCCCCGCCTGGTCCGGCGTGCAGGGTCCCGGCGAGAGCAGCACGCCGCGCGGCTTCCGCCGCCGGATGCCCGCCACGTCGATGGCATCGTTGCGGAACACCTCCACGCGCGCGCCCAGCTCGCCGAGGTACTGGACCAGGTTGAAGGTGAACGAGTCGTAGTTGTCGACCACCAGCACCCGGGCGCTCATGACGCCGCCCCGTGGGCCAAGGCGATCGCCGCCACCAGCGCGCGCGCCTTGTTGACCGTCTCCTGGTACTCCGCCGCCGGCTCGGAGTCCGCCACCACGCCCGCCCCCGCCTGCACGCTCGCGCGCCGCCCGTTCACGGCGATGGTGCGGATGGCGATCGCCAGCTCCATGTCCCCGCCGCGATCGAAGTACCCCACCGCGCCCGCGTACGGCCCGCGCCGCGACGGCTCCAGCGCGTCGATCAGCTCCATCGCCCGCACCTTCGGCGATCCGGTCACCGTCCCGGCCGGGAACGCCGCCGCCAGCACGTCCAGCGCGTCCTTCCCGCCCTGCAGCTTCCCGCGCACCTGCGAGACCAGGTGCATCACGTGCGAGTACCGCTCCACCGCCTTGAGCGTCTCCACCTTCACGGACCCGACCTTCGCCACCCGGCCCACGTCGTTGCGGCCCAGGTCCACCAGCATGACGTGTTCGGCGTTCTCCTTCTCGTCCGCGCGCAGCTCCCGCTCCAGGGCCGCGTCCTCCTCCGGAGTGGCCCCGCGCCGCCGCGTCCCGGCGATGGGCCGGAGCACCACGTCCTCGCCCTCCAGTCGCACCAGCGTCTCCGGCGAGCTCCCCACCAGCGCGCGCTCGCCGTTCCGGACGAAGAACAGGTACGGGCTGGGGTTCACCCTCCGGAGCGCGCGGTACACGTCGAACGCGCTGATCTCGAGGTCCACGTCGAACCGCTGGGAGACGACGATCTGCTGGCAATCCCCCGCCAGCACCCGCTCCTTCGCCTCCCGCACCGCCGCCTCGAACTCCGCCCGGCGGACGCGCGGGACCATCCGCGGCACCGGCACCACCTTCGACCGCCGCCGGCCCCTCCCCCGCGACAGCGGCCGCTGCAGCCGCGCCACCACCTCGGCGATCCGCCGCCGCGCGTCCGCGTAGAGCGCCCGCGGCCGGTCGCCCTGGCCGCAGCGCACCTCGGCCACCACCTGCATCGCGTGGCGGAGGTTGTCGAACGCCACCACCGTGTCGTAGTCGCACAGCACCGCGTCCGGGAACCCCAGCTCGTCGTGGGTGCGGCGCGGGACGCGCGGTTCGAACAGCCGCACGCAGTCGTAGCCGATGTAGCCCACCACCCCGCCGGACATCCGCGGCGTGCCCTCCACCGGGACGGGGACGTGGCGGCGGAGGCGCTCGCGCACGAAGCCGCGGAGGTCCGCCTCGTCCCCCAGCGAGAATTCGCGCCGCTCCCTGGGGCGCGCGCCCAGGAACGACCAGCGGCCGATGCGCTCCCCGCCCTCCACCGACTCGAAGAGGAAGGCGTCCTCTGCGCCCTGGGAGACCTTGAGGAACGCGGAGACCGGCGTCTCGGTGTCCGCCGGCAGCTCCAGCCGGACCGGGATGGACCGGCCCTTGCGGCAGAGCTTGAGGAACGCGCGCTCGTCCGGCACCAGGCTCACCCCTGAAGAAGTATGCGAGATCCGGAATTGCCACAACGCGCCGCGCGAGCAAGGTCGGGTTTCCATTCTGGAAATCCCCCGGCCGCAAAACGTCCGGCCATGCCCGAGCTGGCCTGGTGCTTCGAATTCTGAGCAGGCGGACGGCTCGCCGCGGGCGAACGCCCTCCTGGCGCTTGACCGTCCGGGCCCTTCGTGGGAACCACCCGGCCCCATGAAGCGACTCGCCCTGCTGGCTGTGCTCCTCGGCTCCGCCGCCCTCGCCGACGAGGGGATGTGGACCTCCAACAACTTCCCCTCCGCGTCCGTGAAGAAGAAGTACGGCTTCGACCCGGACCAGCAGTGGCTGGACCACGTCCGGCTGTCCTCCGCGCGCCTGGCCGGCGGCTGCTCCGGGAGCTTCGTCTCCCCGGATGGCCTGGTGATGAGCAACCACCACTGCGCCCACGCCTGCATCGAACAGCTCTCCACCAAGGACCGGGACTACGTGGCCACCGGGTTCTACGCCGCCGCCCTCAAGGATGAGGTGCGCTGCCCGGAGATCGAGGTCAACCAGCTGGTGCAGATCACCGACGTCACCGCCCGCATCGGGACCGCCACCAAGGACAAGAAGGACCGGGCGTACGCGGACGCGCTCAAGGCGGAGATGTCGAAGATCGAGCAGGAGTGCGCCGCCGGCACCGAGGACGTGCGCTGCGACGTGGTGACGCTCTACCGCGGCGGCCGCTACGACCTCTACCGCTACCGCCGCTTCCAGGACGTGCGGTTGGTGTTCGCGCCGGAGTTCAACATCGCCTTCTTCGGCGGCGACCCGGACAACTTCAACTTCCCCCGCTACGACCTGGACGTGTCCTTCCTCCGCGTCTACCAGAACGGCGCGCCGGCCAAGATGGACCACTATTTCCGCTGGTCCACCACGGGCGCCAAGGAGGGCGACCTCACCTTCACCGCCGGCCACCCGGGCAGGACCAGCCGCCTGATGACCATCCCGGAGCTGGAGTTCGATCGCGACCAGGGGATCCCGTTCTACCTGCTCTACCTCTCCGAGCTGCGCGGCATCCTGGGGGAGTTCGCCAACCGCGGCGCGGAGCAGAAGCGGGTGGCCACCACGGCGCTGTTCTCCGTGGAGAACTCCGTCAAGGCGTTCAAGGGCCGCCGCCAGGCGCTGGTGGACAAGGCGTTCTTCGCCAGCAAGGTGGCCCAGGAGAACGACCTCAAGAAGCGCATCGCGGGAAAGAAGGCGTACTCCGGCGTCTACGAGAGCGCGGAGAAGTCGATGGAGACCATGCGCGCCATCCGCCTCCCCTATTGGCTGATCGAAGGTGAGCGGGACCGGCCGCGGGCGTTCCCGGGCGACATCTGCGCCATCGCCCGCAAGCTGGTGCGCTCGGCGGAGGAGCGGAAGAAACCCAACGAGCAGCGCATGCGCGAGTACGTGGACTCCGCGCTCCCCCAGGTCAAGCAACGGGTGTTCAGCTCCGCGCCCATCCACGAAGAGCTGGAGGCCACCCTGCTCGCCTTTGGCCTCACCAAGCTCCGCGAGGAGCTGGGCGCGGACCACCCGGTGGTGAAGAAGGTGCTGGGGAAGGACTCGCCGGAGGACGTGGCGAAGCGGGTGGTGAGTGGGACGAAGCTCAAGGACATCGCCGTCCGCCAGAAGCTCTACGACGGCGGCCAGGAGGCGATCGAGGCCTCCACCGACCCGGCCATCCAGCTCGTCCGGCTGGTCGAGCCGGATGCCCGCGCCATCCGCGCCCGCTTCGAGAACGAGGTGGACGGGGTGCTGAAGAAGGCGCAGGAGTCCATCGCCCGCGCCCGCTTCGACGCGTACGGCGCTGGCCAGTACCCGGACGCCACCTTCACCCTGCGGGTCAGCTACGGGTCGGTGGAGGGCTGGCAGGAGAACGGCCAGAAGGTCGTGCCCTTCACCACCCTGGGCGGCGCCTTCGAGCGCGCCACCGGGAAGTTCCCCTTCGCGCTGCCGAAGACCTGGGTCGCGGCCAAGGACAAGCTGGACCTCTCCACGCCCTTCAACGTGGCCACCAGCAACGACATCATCGGCGGCAACTCCGGATCGCCCCTGATCAACAAGGACGCCGAGGTGGTGGGCCTGATCTTCGACGGGAACCTCCAGTCGCTGGGCGGGGACTACGGCTTCGACGCCCGGGCGAACCGCTCCACGTCGGTCACCTCCACCGCGCTCACCGAGGCGCTGGAGAAGGTCTACAAGGCGGACCGCATCCTCCAGGAGCTGCGGGCCACCCACGCCACCAAGTGACGGGGCGAACCGCTCACTCCCACTCGATGGTGGCGGGCGGCTTGGACGAGATGTCGTAGACCACGCGGTTGATCCCGCGCACCTCGTTGCAGATGCGCGCGGAGATCTTGCCCAGCACGTCGTAGGGGAGGCGCGCCCAGTCCGCGGTCATCCCGTCCACCGACTGCACCGCGCGCAGCACGCAGGTGGACTCGTAGGTCCGCTCGTCGCCCATCACCCCCACGCTCTGCACCGGGAGCAGCACCGCGAAGGCCTGCCAGAGCGCGCCGTACAGGCCGGCGGCGCGGACCTCCTCCTGGACGACGACGTCCGCCTTCCGCACCAGCTCCAGCCGCTCCGGGGTGATCTCGCCCAGCACGCGGATGGCCAGGCCGGGACCGGGGAACGGGTGCCGGCCCAGCAGCTCCTCCGGCAGCCCCAGCTCGCGGCCGAGGGCGCGGACCTCGTCCTTGAACAGCTCGCGCAGCGGCTCGACCAGCTTCAGCTTCATCCGCTCCGGCAGGCCACCGACATTGTGATGCGACTTGATCGTCACGGACGGACCGCCGATC
>DATBSS010000042.1:0-9657 GCA_036559665.1 Myxococcaceae bacterium | reverse complement strand
GCTCTGGACCGGCGCCTCGGGCGTGCTGGGCGGCTCCGGCGCCTCCGCCTCCGCCTTCGGGGCCGGACAGCCCTGCTTGAGCGTGTACTGATAGAAGCCGATCTCGTCGATCCAGAACTCCCCCTGGAACGTCCAGTAGTTCCAGTTCTCACCGGGCATGCCGGGCCGGTGGATCTGCTGCGCGTTCAGGACCTTCCCCTGGTCCACGCCCTGCTCGTAGAGGTCCTTCTGCCGCAGCGTGGTCTCGAACCGGATCAGCGAGCCGTCGTTGGTGAACTTCTTGATGTTCTCGGTGGCCTCGGTGAGCCGGTTCTTCACCAGCTGCCCCGCGGTCTGCACCACCACCTCGCGGTTCTGGTCCAGGTAGGCGCCCAGGGCGTCCGCGATCCGGCTCTGCGCCCAGCCCTTCTCCCCGCGCGCCGCCTCCTTCTCGCGGTCGATCTCCTCCAGCAGCTTGAACAGCCCGATGATCCGCTCGTTGTTGCGCACCCACAGCTTCACCGGGCGCGGCAGCCGGTCGTCCTTCGGGTCGTTGATGAGCTTGAAGTACTCCGGCAGGTCGTGCTCCTGGCCCAGCAGCGGCTCCATCTGCGCGCGCATCGGCTGGTAGATGGTGTGGAACGCCTTCATCGACGCGGCCGCCTCGTCGTAGAGGCAGGAGAAGTAATAGATGGTGGCCTTGAGCAGCCACGACTCCGGCTGGAAGGCGGCCTCGAACTGGGGCGCGTGCAGCGCCTGGAGGGCGCCCAGCGCGCCGCCCGGGTCCTCGCCCCGGAAGCGCGCGAAGCCCAGCTCGAACAGCGCCTGGTCCCAGTAGCGGGAGAAGCGCGGGATGGATTCGTACGTCTTCACCGCCTCCTCGTAGCGCTTCTGCGCGTAGAGCAGCCGGCCCTTGCCCAAGAGCGCCAGCTCCCGCACCTGCGCCAGGTCCTGCTGCTTCGGGCTGCCACCCTCGAGGTCGATCGCCTTCTGGAACGACGCCAGCGCCGCCTCGCCCTGGGCGCCGCCCGGGTAGCGCGGGTCCGCCAGCAGCACCCCCAGGAGATATTGCGCCTTGGCGTAGACGGGGCTGTCCTCGGGGACCTCCTCCGCGAACTGGCGCGCCTCCTCCAGCTTGTTGGCCCGCTGCGAGGTGAGCGCCACCAGGTAGTTCACCCGGGCGCGCGCGTCCCGCGGGAGCTTCTGCCAGCCGGCGTCGAACGACCGGTCCAGCGCGCTGGGGATGAGGAACGGGTCGCGGAGCTTGTCCTGCACGCGGACCAGCCCCTCCACCGCCTGGAGCTGGTACGGGTGCGACTTCCCCTCGCGGACCACCCCCGAGTAGTAGATGGACGCCGCCACCGGGTACCCCTTCTGCTCCAGCGCCCGGGCGAGCTGGAACTCGGCCTGGCGCCGGACGTCCGGGAGCGCCGAGCCCTCCGACAGCTCGAACAGCGCCACCGCCGCGGCGTCGGCCGCCCGGGGCGTGCCCTTCTGCAGCTCCGCCACGGCCGCCTCGTAGGCCGCCATGTCGCCTTCCGCGCGCGCCGCTCCGGACCAGGCCAGCGCGCCCGCCAACACCACCACCTGTACGGTCTTGAGCATCAGAACAGCACCGAGAAGCCAGCGTAGATGCTGACGTTGTTGAGCACGTCGGACGAGGGCTCCTCCACCAGGCTGAGGGCCTGGCGGATGTCGTAGGCGCGGGACTCGGCGCGCTTGGAGTCGATGCCCTCGAACTTCTCCACCTGGCAGGCGCCCCCGACCTGGACCTGCGAGGAGATGGCGCCCGGCGCGTCCAGTTGGTCGCGGGTGAGCCGGTCGAACACGTCGCGCATCTGGCGCAGCTCGCCCGCCGAGCAGCCGTTCACATGGTCCACCCGCGCCGTGTAGACGAGGTCGCGCACCTCCAGCCGGAGCGCGAAGCGGTCCCCCAACTGCACCCGGAAGCCGCCGCCCACCGAGCCCAGGAACTTGTCGCCGGTGTCGCCGTAGGAGGCCGGCTTGTTCCCGGCGGCCGGACGGAGCAGGTGCCGGGTGGAGCCGATCCCCGCCCCGCCGGTGAGCACCACCTGGAACTGCGCCAGCGTGGAGTCGAAGAAGGCGAACTTCCCGTACAGCGGCGTCACCTCCACCCCTCCCTGCACCGCCCAGTTGAGCAGGAGCGTGGACGCGGCCAGCCCCTCCTGCCGGACCTTGTCCACCAGCTCCTGGTTGAAGGAGGAGTCGCTGGAGTACCAGTTGTACTGGGGGGTGAGCTGCAGGGCGAAGTTCTCGTGCAGGTGGTAGACGAACGACGCCGCGGTCCCGAAGTGCTGGGTGAACTTGCCGTTGGCCTGCGGCACCGCCGGGAAGAGCACCAGCTCGCGCAGGCCCCGGTCCGCGAAGGGCTTGCGCTGGACGATGTGCACCGCGACGTTCGGGTTGTACAGCGGCGCGCCGGACACCAGCTCCTGCGAGCGCTCGCGCGCCGCCTGCTCCGCGGGCGTGGGCTCCTGGAGCGCGGACGCGGCGGCCGCGGGCGGCCCACCGGCGGCCGGAGCCTCGGCCACGGCCGGCGGCGACTCCGCCGGGGCGGCCTCCACATCGGTGAGCGCGGCCAGCGCCAAAAGGACGATCCAGCTCATGGGCACCTAGAAGATGAAGGCGTAGCCGACGTCGAACAGCACCAGGTGGGTGATGCCGGCCCGGGCGCGTTCGCCGGTGACGCCGCCGGACTCGGCGACGATCCGGTCGATGTTCACCAGGTACGTGTCCTGGAAGGCGTAGTCGCGGACCTCGAACCGCAGCGCGCCCCGCTGCGAGGTGAAGAACCGGATCCCCAGCGCGCCGGAGGCCATCCCGGCGATCCGGCTCTCCGTCAGCCAGTCGGAGCAGGTCCCCTCGTCGCGCGAGAGGAGCGCCCGGCAGTAGACCAGCGACTGCCGGTGGAAGCTCCCCGCCCCGACGTTGGCGGAGAGGTAGGCCTGGAAGTGCACCGGCAGCTCCGCCAGCAGGGAGATCTTCCCGTAGATGGGCGCCCAGCGAAGGCCGGCCAGCGCGTTGCCCCGCATCTCCCAGGCGTCGGAGAGGTCGTCGGCGCGCTCGATGCCCAGGGTCGGATCGCGCTCCAGGAACTGCTGGGCGATCCGCCGGGCCAGCCCGGTCTGCCGGCTGTAGGCCACGGTGGCCCGCCCCTCCACCGCCAGGGTGTGGAAGAGGTTGAAGGTGACATCCCCGGAGAGCGTGTAGTGGTCGGTGAGCCGGGTCATCATCATCACGCCGACGCTGGGCGACAGCTCCAGCCGCCCGCCCACGTCGAACAGGCGGTTGCGCACCACCACGCGCTCGATCAGCTCGTCCTCACCGGACGCGGGCGCGGCGGGCGCGGCGCCGGGGACCGACAGCAGCAGCAGCCAGAGTGCCAGTCTTCGAGTCACGAACGCTGTTCCCCCACAGGTTGCGGGTCACGAAGTTCGGTATGCCGTGGCCCGGCCGCAAGCCCGCGGTCGCACACACTGGCCCCGGGTGAACGGGAGCGTAGCGCCCTCCAATGCAAAGCGGGCGGATCCCAGAGGGACCGCGCCCGCTCGCCCAGCGTGCAGCCTTCGAACGGCTACTTGTGGCCGCGCGCGGCGTGCTCCTCGCGCATCTGCTTCTTGATGGACGGCTTCACGTAGACGACGCCGTCGTTGTGGCCGGGGATGGCGCCCCGGACCAGCAGCAGGCTCTTGTCCACGTCCACGTCCACCACCACCAGGTTCTGGGTGGTGACCTGTTCGACGCCGTAGTGGCCCGGCATCTTCTTGTTCGGGTACACGCGGCCCGGCGTCTTGCGCTGTCCGACCGCGCCGGGGTGGCGGCGGTATTCGTGGGTGCCGTGCGTCTGGCCGAAGCCGGCGAAGCTCCACCGCTTCATGACGCCCTGGGTGCCGCGGCCCTTGGTGATGCCGGTGACGTCCACCAGCTGGCCCTTCTCGAACATGTTGACCTTCACCGGGTCGCCGACCTTGAAGGTCTCCAGGTCCTTCTCGCCGACCCGGAACTCCTTCAGGTGGCGGCGGGCTTCGGAGCCCTGCTTCTTGAAGTGGCCGCCCATGGCCTTGTTGAGCTTCTTCTCCTTCACCGCACCGAAGCCCAGCGTGACCGCCGTGTACTTGTCCTTCTCCGCGGTCCGCTTGCCCACCACCAGGCACGACGAAGCGTCGATCACCGTCACGGGGACGAGGTTGCCTTCCTCGTTGAAGACCTGCGTCATCCCCACCTTCTTGCCGATCAGCCCCTTCACGACACGTCCCTCTCTGCTCTGAAATCCGCTGTAGCGAAAGCGGCGCACCCTAGAGGGAGGGCGCCGCAAAATCAAGCCTTCGGCCGGCCTATACCGCCTTGTCGATCTTCGGGTACAGCGCCGCCAGCGCGGGCTCCGGGATGCGCTGCTGGTAGCAGTCCTCGCCCAGCAGGAAGATGGCCTGGTCCAGGAAGTCTTCGGCCGCCTGGAGCTCGGCCTCCTTGTCGGTGATCGCCTGGTCCAACTCGGAGGTGCGGGCGTCCAGGGCCTCCTTGCGCTGCTCGGCCTCGTCCTCCAGCTCCATCAAGCGCCGGTGGGCCAGGATGCCGGGCGCGCCCTTGGTCCCTTCCGGCGGGCTGAGCAGCGTGTCGAGCTGGATCTGCAGCTCCTCCAGGTCCCGCGTCCTCCGCATGATCTGGAGCCGGAGCCGCTTCACCAGCCCCTTGGACTCGTCCAGCTTGTACTCGTCGTTGGTCTCCAGCTCCAGGTCGGCGTGGCGCTCCTCCGCCTTCCTGAGGCTGGTGTTGTCGTACTTGATGCCCGCCTTCTGGGCGGTGATCTTCTTCCGCAGGTCCTTGGACCTCCCCAGGATGGCGTCCACCGCCTTCTGGTACCGCTTCAAGGTCTCCGTGAGCTGGCCGCGCTCCTCTTCGTGCGCGGCCGCCATCTCCTGGTAGCCGCCGTCCTCCTCGTTGAGCTCCGCCTCCAGCCCCACGAGGTCCTCCCGGAGCTGGGCCACCGCGTCCTCGGCCTTGAACACCCGCTCCATCGACCGCGGGTACTTCTCCTTCTTGACCAGGTGGTCGCGCGCCAGGTCGCCAAGCTGGAAGATGAGCTCGTTGTACGCGTCTCGCTTGGCCATCGAGGGCGGCAGGCTACACCGCAAACGGCTCCTGGAGATCGGCGCCGGCCACCTCGCGCGCCAGCATCAGGAGCTGGGAGGCCCGCTCTTCCTCCTCGTGGCCGTTCAGCTCGCACACCCAGGCGGAGGAGAGGTCGCCGTGCTTGCGGGCCAGGTCCGCGGCGGTGCGGTAGCGGGCGGATGCGTCCTTGGCCTGCCGGGACTCCTTGAGGAGCGCCTCCCCCAGCCCGGGCGGCAACTCCGGGGACGCGGGAGGGACGGGCAGCGGGCCGCGGCCGTGGGTGGAGAGGCGGGCCAGCAGGCGGCAGGCGTGGGCCCGGCAGAAGGCGCTCTGGACCAGCAGGCGGGACCGCAGGGCCGCCACCGGGATCCGCTCCGCCAGCGCAGCCATCCGCCGCGCCGAGGTGACCTCCGCCTCCCAGGCCGCGGCGAGCGCCGCCGCCAGCCGCCGCTCCATCGGGCTCACGACGGGCAACGTGGGGACGGCGCCCACCTGCCGCAACCGCGCTCTCCACGACGCTCACCGCAATGCGAGCAATCGATCCACCAGCCAGTAGCCGCCGGTGGCGGCGATGGCGATGGAGGCCGCGCGGGCAATCCAGAGGAAGGTGGCGGGCCGGCGCGAGGCGAGCTGCACCAGGGGGAAGAGGACCAGCACCACGCAGGCCTGGCCCAACTCCACGCCCAGGTTGAAGCCCAGGAGCCCCGTCACCACCGCCTTCCCCAGGCCGTAGCTGCGCAGGACCGAGGCGAAGCCGAAGCCGTGGACCAGGCCGAAGCCGAAGGTGAGGAGCGCCCGGTGGCGGTGGTCGTCCATCAACAGATTCTCCGCGGCCACGTAGACGACCGAGGCGGCGATGGCGGCCTCCGTCACCTTCGACCCCACGGGGCCCAGCGGGACCACGTCCAGGGCGGAGACGGCCAGGGTGATGGAGTGCGCCAGCGTGAAGGAGGTGACCATCACCAGCACCCGCCTCCAGGTCTTGCCGAAGAGGAGGAGGGCGCAGAGGAAGGCCAGGTGGTCGTAGCCCGTGAAGATGTGGACGATGCCCAGGCCGATCCAGCCGAGGAGGCCGGAGATCTCCCCGCCCTCGGGCGCCTCCGCCGCCGCGGGCTCCGGGATGACGACGGTCTCCTGGGTCCCCTGGGCGAAGCGCTCCGGCGCGGCCACGCCGGGGCGGCTGACCACCACGCGGTAGTTGGGCGGCAACACCTCCAGCAGGCGGAAGCGCTGGCGCAGCTCGCCGTCCGGGCAGGTGAACGAGGCGCGCAGCTCCACCAGGCCGTCGCGGAGCTCCGCGGCGGTGGCGGTGCGCCGGCAGGGCCGTTCGCCGGCGGAGAGCGGCATCGAATCCCACACGCCCACCTCGAGCGCGGCGGCGCGCGCGGCCAGCTCCTCGGGGCTCAGGAGCCCGTCCCCGTCGGCGTCCACCGGGACGAGCAGCGAGAGCGTGCCGCCGGCCACCGTCACCCGCTCCTCGACAGCGGGGCGCGCCTCCGAAACGGAGACGGCGATCAAGTCGGCGGCGTGGGCCAGGGCGGCCGCGGGCAGCACGGCGGTGGCCAGTCCGGCCAGGGCCGGGAGGACCGAAGCGCGGCGAAGGCGCATCCGGACGTCTTTACTCGCGAACGGGCCGGCGCGGGAGCGCCGTCAGCACCGCCACCACGAGGCTGAGGACGGCGAACGCCAGCATGAGGTGTACCCAGGCGCCTTCGGTTCCACCCGAGAGCACGCCCAGCACCCACAGGCCGAACAGGATGACGGACACGGTCCAGAGCACGGGCGCAACGGTAGGCACCGCCGGCGCGAGCGCAAGGGCCCGCCACTTTTCCAGCGGATGGCTATCCGGCACGCCACAAAACAGAAACATTTTCCCAGGGCCACGTCCTGGGCCCGGGGCCTGGGGGGGACGCCGCGCCTCCCATGGACCATCTGCCGCGGGTGCGGGTGGCACGGCGCCTGCTGAAGATCCTCCGACGGCGGGAGCGGCCGGGGCCGGAAGTGGTCGGCGCCGAGGGGGAAGCTGGGATGTCGCGCTGGATGTCGGTAGGGGCATGGGGGGCGATGGTGGCGGTGGCCTTCGGAACCGAGGGTTCACCCCCATCCAGCGTGGACCTTTCGACCGCGGCCGCTTCCCGTCCGTCGTTGGTGTCCGAAGATGCGTTGGCGCGGGCGCTGGCCGAGCGCGACGCGGAGCTGCAGCGGCTGAAGGCGCGTCTTCAGGAATTGGACGACGCCCCGGCCTACGAGGAGGCGGAGTCGCTGGGCGTGGTGGCGCTGGTGAAGAAGTCCCGCCTGCCGGACCGCCAGCAGCGGCGCCTGTCCGTGGCCATCGTCCGCGAGGCGCGCGCCAACGGCCTGGATCCGCTCCTGGTGCTGGCGGTGATCCACTGCGAGAGCGGCTACGACGCGTTCGCGGTCTCGCCGGTGGGGGCGATGGGGCTGATGCAGGTGATGCCGGACACCGGGGGCTGGCTGCTCAGCCGCCGGGGGCTCGAGCTGCGGCGGCGCACCAATCTCTTCGACGTGGAGCTGAACGTGGAGATTGGCGTGGGGTACCTGTCCGAGCTGATCCGCGACTTCGGCAGCATCGAGCGCGCGCTGGTGGCGTACAACGCCGGGCCCGGCGCGGCGGAGAAGATCCTCGCCCGGTCCGCCACGCGGCGGAAGTTCATGCAGGGCTACCCCGCGAAGGTGATGGGCGAGTACCACAAGCTGAAGGCGCGGTACGAGGACGACCGCGCGCGCCGCCTGGTGGCGCAGGCGCTGGTGCCGGTCCCCACGCCGGCCAGCACCGGCCGCATGGCCCCCTGAGGCCGGCGCGGCGGAGCCAGGAATCGGAAGAATTGCCGTGGGACGACCGGGCAAATTCTTCCTTTTACAAGCGCATGGCGTTTGATCCAACCGTGGAGGTACCGGTTTTCTCGACCAGAATCCCTTCCGGGTGGAGTGGCACGCACCCTGCTAATGGCGAGATCCGGGACTTCCCTTTCTTCATGTCCCGGGAGCCAAGGCCATGCAGCAGTCGTTGACGGAGATTCTTCGTGAGGACTTCGGGGGCGCGGTGACGTTCCGTCTCGCCGGGACGTTCGACGCGCGGGCGGCGGTGAAGCTCCGCCAGCTGCTGGAGAGCGTGGACGCCGGAAAGGTGGTGGTCGACTTCTCGCGCGTCCGTCAGTTCGTGGACGTGGCGGTGGCCGTCCTGTCCGGCGGCCTGAAGAGCCGGTCGGTCGAGCTCCGCGGCCTGGGCCGCCACCAGGAGTCGGTCTTCCGGTACTTCGACATCCCGGTGCAGCGCGATCCGGAACGGCCGTACTACCAGGCCGAGGAAGCGCTCGCGCTGTAGGACCCGACGCAACTGGATCTCGACCGGGCGAATGCACTAAGCCTTCGCCCTCGCGAGCCTGTGGGACTGGCTGATCCTCCACCGGTCCGGCCGCTCGCGGAGGTGGGGATCCAACATGTCTCGCGTTCGCTGGCCGCTCGCAGGGGTGCTGGCCCTTGTTGTCCTCTCCGCCTGCCCGCCACCGCCGTCCATCACCATGCCGGCGGACGACCTGGGCGACACCACGGTGGTGGTGCCGTATTCACACACCATCACCGCGACCGGCGGAAGCGGGACGCTGAGTTACGCCGCCTCCGGGCTCCCGGCTGGGCTGTCGATGAGCGCGTCCGGGACGATCTCCGGGACCGCCACCGCCACCGGCGACTTCAGCGTCAACGTCACCGCCACCGACGCCGCAGCCCAGACCGCCTCCCAGGCGTACCCGTTCAAGGTGTACCCCGCACCGGCCATCACGACGGCGACGCTCCCGGACGGGACGCAGACCTCAAGCTACAGCGCTGCGGTCTCGACCACGGGCGGAAAGGCGCCGGTGGTGCTGTCCGTATCTGCGGGCGCGCTGCCGTTCGGTCTGGCTCTCAACGCGAGCACCAGCACCATCAGCGGGATTGCGATCACGGACGCCACCTACACGTTCACGCTCCAGGCGCGCGACGCCAACGGCGCCACGGCCGCCCAGAGCTATACGGTGACCATCTACACGGGTCTCTCGGGCACGGCCTACCTCCCCACCACCGGGAACGTGGGCACCCCTTTCTCCGCCTACATGTCCGCGAGGGACGGCAGGCCGCCCATCATCTACTCGGTGGGGAGCGGCGCGTTGCCCCCGGGCGTCTCCCTGAACGCGAGCGACGGCACCATCACAGGCACCCCGACCTTCGCCGGGACCTACCCGGTCTCGGTGACGGCCACGGACGCCAACGGCGCCAGCATCTCTGTCGGGCCCTGGACCATCACCATCTTCGCCAACGCGCCGCCCGTGGTGGCGACCACCTCGCTGCCCAACGGCGTGGTGGGCGTCGCCTACTCGGCGGCGCTGGTGGCGCAGCAGGGCCGGCCGCCGTACGCCTGGAGCCTCGCCACTGGCAGCAGCCTCCCGGCGGGCCTGGCTCTGGCGGCGAACGGTCAGATCAGCGGAACGCCGACCGCCACCGGGCCTACCGACTTCCGGGTGGTGGTGACGGACGCCAATGGCCAGACGGCCA
>DATBSS010000041.1:0-16782 GCA_036559665.1 Myxococcaceae bacterium | reverse complement strand
GGATGTACTCCTTCTCCAGCAGGTCGACGGTCAGCCCGTAGGGGACCTTGAAGATCTGCCGCTCGGGCGCCCGGCCGGCCATGTCCGGGGGAAGGTGCTCGCGCAGGAGCAGGTCGCCGTCGCAGAGGATGACCGCCCGCTCCACCGAGTTGCGCAGCTCGCGGATGTTGCCGGGCCACTCGTAGTTCTTGAGCACCTCCATCGCGTCCGGGTGGACGCCGGTCATGTGCTTGCCGGCGTCGGCGGTGAACTTCTCCACGAAGTACTGGACCAGGAGCGGCACGTCCTCCTTGCGGTCGCGCAGGGGCGGCAGGGGGATCTGGAAGACGTTGAGGCGGAAGAAGAGGTCCTCGCGGAAGCGCTGGTTCTTGATCTCCGCCTTGAGGTCCCGGTTGGTGGCGCAGAGCACGCGCACGTCCACCTCGATCTCCACCTTCCCACCCAGCCGGCGCAGCCGCCCCTCCTCGAGGACGCGGAGCAGCTTGGCCTGCAGCTCGATGGGGATCTCCCCCACCTCGTCGAGGAACAGCGTCCCGCCGTGGGCCAGCTCGAACACGCCGGGGCGGCGCTGGTCGGCGCCGGTGAAGGCCCCGCGCTCGTGGCCGAAGATCTCCGACTCGATCAGCGTGGCCGGGATGGAGGCGCAGTTGACGGCGATGAACGCCTTCTCGTGCCGGGGGGAGAGGTTGTGGATGGAGCGGGCCACCATCTCCTTGCCGGTGCCCGACTCGCCGGTGATGGCGACCGACGCCTTGGCCGGGGCCACCCGTTCGATCAGCTCGAACACCCTCCGCATCGCGCCCGACTGGCCGATGAAGTCGGAAGGGCCCAGTTGCTTGAGCCGCCGCCGCAGCCCCTGCACCTCGCGCAGCGTCTCCTTCTTCTCCAGCGCGCGCTCGATGCAGACCTTGAGCCTGGCGGAGTCCAGCGGCTTCTCGATGAAGTCGTAGGCGCCCTGGCGGATGGCCTCCACCGCCGCGTCCACGCTGCCGCGGCCGGTGAGGAAGACCACCGGGCAGTCGGGCATCTCCTCCTTGAGCGCCCGGAGGAGCCACAGGCCATCCGTCTCCGGCATGGCCAGGTCGGAGAGGACCACGTCCGGCCGGAACTCCGACGCGCGCTTCAGGGCGTCGTTACCGTCCACCGCGGTCTCCACCTTGTACCCCCACCGCGAGAGCATCTCGGCGAGGGCCTCGCACGTGGCCCGCTCGTCATCTACCGCGAGAATTCTGGAGCTCACCAAGGTACGCACCTCGAAGGGAGAGAACACGGAATGGCGGGGCGAAATGCCCTATCCCGCCTGGAACTCCAGCTCACAGCGGCCGCCGTGGATGCTCACCTCCACGGATTTCGCCCGGCCCAGCGCTTCCAGGGCCGGCTTGGCCGGCGCGACCGGCTCCCCGTCCCCGCCCGAGTCCTGCACCCGCAGGAGCGCCCGGTCGCCGGACCGCCGGAGGCTGACCTCCACCTCGGTGCCGGGCGAGGAGCGGAGCAGCGCGCGGTACAGGCTGTGGTACGCCAGGAAGCGCATCGCCGAGGGGTCGTCCAGCCGCACGATCAGGCCCTTGTCGACCTCCAGCTTCACCTTCACCCGGCGCATGCGCGCCTCGTGGCCCAGCACCTCCACCGCGCGCTCCAGCACGTCGGGCAGGTTCACCTCCGGGACGTGGGCCGGCTTGGTGACCAGGAACTCGGCGAAGACGCGGAGGATGGCGTCCACCCGGAACACCTGCTCGCGCATGGCGCGGAGGTTCTTCTCCAGCGTGGGGTCGACCGATCCGGCGTCGTCCTTCAGCTTCTCCGTCAGCACCCCGAGGTTGATCGCCAGCGCGTTGAGCGGGTTGCGGGCTTCGTGGAGCAGGCTCTCCACCAGCTGCGGTGTCGCCGCCTGCGACGCCGCGATCATTTCCTCCGGCTGGTGCGCTCCGGGCGCTGGTGCGGCGCCCCGACGAGCCATTGAGCTGACCACGATGTGCTCCCATCACGCTGTGCCTGCCTGCGTGGACCAGGATCTAGGGACCGTCCCCTGGGGCGTCAATCGGCGTCCGGTAAGAGTTACCGGAAGTGTCCTGGATCGGGACCTACAGGGCTTTGCGTCGGGGAAATTGTCCGGCGGCCGACGTTTCAGGCCCGCGTCAGTCCCCGAACCAGGGGACGCTGATGAGGCGGCCTGCGGCCGCTTCCTCCGGGTTCAGCGGGCGCCGGCCGCGAGAGGCACGGGACTGGGGCCGGTTGCCTCGGGCTGCTCAGCGCCGTCACCCATCCCCAGCAGCGCGATCCCCAATTTCTCGGCGTACTCAAAGATTCGCTGGTCCCGGTAGAACTCGCCGAAGACGATCTTCGCGCAGCCGGAGTTGGCGATGAGCTTGAAGCACGGCCAGCAGGGGCTGGCGGTGGTGTAGATGATCGCGCCGTCGATGCGCACGCCGTTCCGCGCCGCCTGGATGATGGCGTTGGCCTCCGCGTGGACGGTGGCGACGCAGTGGCCGTTCTCCATCATGTGGCCCACCTCGTCGCAGTGGGGGAGCCCGCGGATGGAGCCGTTGTAGCCGGTGGAGAGGATGGTCTTGTCGCGGACCAGCACCGCGCCGACGTGCTTGCGGTCGCAGGTGGCGCGGGTGGCCACCTGCCTGGCGATGTTCATGAAGTATTCGTCCCAGGAATCGCGCACGGACATGGCCCGCCTCTACCACGCCGGCCTGACGCGTGTCAGAGCGAGATCCCGACGATGGAGCGGATCCACATGTCGCCGAACGCGTCCCCCGGCTGGAGGGCGCGGCCCAGTGAGGTGACCCGGACATACGCCGCGATCGACCACCAGATGGGGCCGGGGTTCAGCATCAGCGCCGGCCCGACGTAGACGTGCGGCCCCACCGCGAAGGGGCGGGGATCCGGAGCCGGCTCCGGAAACTCCACCCGCATCCAGGAGTCGAGGCTCAGGTGGATGCTGGGGCGGATCTCCCAGCTCACCCCCGCGGTCGGGTTGAGGACCCAGTCCCGCTGGCCGCTGAAATAGAATTCGCGCTCCCCCCAGAGGTTCAGCCTCACGGCGATGGAGCCGAACCGCCGCTGGAGCAGCACCTTCGCCTCCAGCTCGATCTCGCGCTGGTTCTCCACCAGCTCCGCGTAGAGGGCCACGTCCACCGGCCAATCCCCCGGATCGGCCAGCCGGTAGCGCAGCCGCTGCTTGAGCCCGTTCCCGTCCGGCATCACCGGGGTGGAGGCGAACTCCTCGCCGGCGGACGGCGCCACCGTCAGGTACAGCCCCAGCTCCAGCCGGTCGGTGAGGCCGTACTCCACCTCCACCTGGAACTGGGTGGCGCCGAACAGCACCGGCTGCCCGGTGCTGCTGGAGAGCGCCGCGGCCGGCGTCCAGTCGCCGTACAGCTCCACCTCCGCCGCGCCGGCCGGCAGCGAGTCGGTCGGATAGGTGAAGGGCAACGAGCGCGGGTTGGCCAGCGCCGTCCACGCCACGAAGGTCAGGAGCGCGCTCATGGTCGGTCAGAACCCCGAGAGGCCGAGCGCGGGCGCGCACACCGAGTCGTTGGTGCACGCGCTGTGGCAGGTGTTGCAGCCGCCGGTCGGGTCGCCTCCGTACATCTCGCCGGTGGGCGGCCCCACCCCGCGCCAGTTGATGGTCACCCCGTCCCGGCCGTCGCCGGCGTTCTGGAGCTCGAACCACTCCCAACCGGAGGCGCCGGAGGCGTTGTACCCGCCGCCGCGCTTGACCATGGCGAAGAAGGTGGCCGGCGCGGTGGGGCCGGTGGGCTCCTTGACGACCTTCGTCCCCAGCGGGAAGGCCTCGCTGCCGTGCGGGGGCACCGGGTCGATGAAGGCGGTCAGGGTCGTCCCCAGGTGTGCCTCGCCGGGCGGCGCGGTGTCGGTGACGTCGAAGGACCGCCACCCGTGGTAGCCGCGGAAGTCCTCGGCGAAGGCAATGAACACGTCCGGGGCGGCCACGCCTCCGCAGCCGGCCGCGGCGAGCAGCATGATCCCCAGCGCCGATGCGCGTCTCATGGGCGGCGATCTACTCCTCGAACCCTTCGAAGCCGAGGAGCGCCGCGGCGCGATTCATCCGCTCCACGACGGAGCCCTGGGTCGCCGGGTCCACCGCGCCGTGCACGCCGGTGTAGAGGACGCCGAAGGGCGAGGCGAGGTCCGCCGGCGAGTTGGACCCCGGGTTCTCCGAGCTCCACGTAGAGGGCGGCCGCGGGATGGCGTCGCCGTTGACCCGGCCGTAGAGGACATCCAGCTCCTCGAAGCCGGACCGGATGGCCTCGTTCACCGCGCGCCCGCTCTCGGCTTCGGAGGCGCCGGGCTTGGACTCCAGCCATGGCTCGAACAACTCGTAGGCCTGGCGCGTCCCCTCCAGGTTGTCGCGGATGTCCGCCATCGTCCGTTGCGAGTAGCGCGACTCCTCCTCGCTGGTGGAAGCCTTGTTCACCTTCTCCTTCTGCTCGTTCATCAGCGCCACCAGCCCGTCGAACGCGCCCCCCAGGTCGATGTTGGCGGGCGTCCACTGGTCGTGCAGCGCCTGCGCGTCGGCGACCATCCTCGCGCACAGCGAGTCCCGGAAGTCCGCCGCCTCCTGTTCGGTGGCGGGCCACGCCGGGGCCCGGTACCCCGGAAGCTGGCTCTCGAAGGTGATCACCTCCGGCGGCACCTCGTGGGCATAGAGGACCCGCTCCACCCCGTGGAGGCCGGTCACGCCCTGGTCGTCGAAGAGATAGGTGTCGCCGGAGGCGCCGGCGGCCGCCAGGTAGTCGTCGTAGCGGGCGTCGATCCCGAAGTCGATGTCCGGGAAGATGGGCGCCAGCGCACCCTCGATGAGCTCGTAGGACCGGCGGGCGCGCACCCACGCCGCCTTGGTGGCGGTGATGGCCGCGGCGTCCTGGGTCGCGTCCCAGCCCCGCCCGGTGGGGCGCGGCGCCGACGCCCGGACATCCTTGGACGCTTGCAGCAGCCCGTCGATCCCGGACAGCAGCGTGTCGTGCATGCCCTGGGTGATGTCGCGCTTGTAGTCGTCGTCGGTCTTCGCGCAGCCGGCGCCGAGCGCGGCGATCAGCGCGGCCGCGCCCAGCGCGGAGAGGTCGAGGGTGGTGCGTCGTGCGGTCATGGCGGTGCGGCTCCTAGAGCGCCTCGACGAAGTCCAGCAGCGCCTGCCGGTCTCCGCTCGAGAGCTGGTTGAACAGGCCGACGGAGGGGTTGGCCTCCGAACCCTCACCGGCGTGGCCGGTGATGGCTTCCTCCACCGAGCCGGCGCGCCCGTCGTGGAGGTAGTTGTAGTTGAAGCGAAGGCCGATCAGCGGAGCGGTGCGCCACTGCATCGAACCCGCCTGGCCCTCGCCGGAGAGCCCGTCCGCCAGCGCGGTGCCCATCCGGTGCAGGAGCATGTCCGTGTAGACGGGCGCGTCGATGTCCGCCAGCGGCGCCAGGGGATAGTCGGCGCGGGTGTGGAGCGCCGGCACGTGGCACACAGCGCAGCCGGCGGAGGCGAACAGCGCCCGGCCACGCTCGGTGAGCCCGCGGCGCTCGGGGATGGCGACCATCCGCAGGTAATCGGCGCGGACGTTGACGCTGGAGAGGCCCACGTCCACGCCCGGCCTGGCGTCGTCCGTCACCCCGTCCGGGTTGGGGAGCTCCCCGGGCCGCAGCGGGTTGGTGATCCCCATGTCGCCCTGGAGCGCGTCCGCGGTGAATTCGTCCAGGGTGGCCAGGCGCGCCTTGAGCCCGAACCGGCCGATCACCGGGTCTCCGGGCTGGTGGTGCTGGTACGGCGAATCCGGGTTCGGCTCCGAGCGGTACGTGGTGCGGTTGACGGTGCCGTGGATGCCGTCGGCGCGCCCCGCCTGCTCGGCGGCGACCCGCTCGATCTCCTCGTCGGCGATGGCCTCCAGGTAGCCCAGCCCCAGCGCCGGCGGACCGACGCGGACGCTCAGCTTCAGCGACGCGTTGCCCGCCGGAGGCTGCAGGGGCGTGGACGCCCCGGAGATGGCGAACGGGCGCACGGTGTGGCCCCACGGGAGCGCCGACTGATCGGCGGCCGGCGTCACCCCGTCCGCCTCCACGATCGCCATCTTCTGCACCGACCCCGGCCCGCGCAGCGCCTCGGTGTGGCAACCGCTGCAGCTTTGCCGGATGTACAGCGGCCCCAGCCCGTCCGCCGGCCGCAGCGGGAGGTCGAACAGCTCGTCCCCCCGGTCGAAGGCGAGCCGCTGCTCCAGGGTCAGCCCGTCCAGGGGCACGTCGACCAGGTCCGGGCCGGTGGGCGGATTCCCGCCGCAGCCCGCCACCGCCAGCACCGCCGCCAGGGTTCCGAAACGCATCGTTTCCCTCTTATCTGAATTTGAATTTGATAGTCAATATCAATATTGAGGCCAGGCAAAGTCCTCTCGCCGGCGTTGCGCCACGCGGCGTTCAGATCTGGACGGTGCCCAGCAGCTTGAGGAAGCGGAGGCGGTCCTCCTCCGTGGGGTGGCCGGACGCCTTCCGCTCCTCGTCGAGCGCCTTCTTCACGGCGCCGTCCTCGGTGTCCAGGCTCCCGCCCAGCTTCCCGGGCTCGGTCACCAGCTCGGCGCGGATCTCGTGGAGCGCGGCGAGCGCCACCAGCGCGGCCTCGGACATCGAGTCCGGCTGCCCGCGCGCCTCGGGCCCGCGGGAGAAGAGGCGCTGCCATGGAGAGACCGTCTGGACCGGCTCCTTCTCCGCGCGCAGCCGCATGGCCCAGAAGCGGAGCCGGTTGAGGAAGCGCTTGAGGGCGCGCGGCGTGGGCTGCCGGAGCTGGATGACCTCCGACCAGCGCTCCAGCGCCTCGCGGAAGTCCCTGGAGTCCGTCGTCATCGGCCGCGGCGAGGAGGACACCGCCAGCGCCACGAGCCCGGCCCAGATCAAAAGCACCCACGGCAGCACCGCCCACAGGCTCCGGGAAGGCGGCGCCGGCGGTTCGATGGACCAGCGCTCCGGCAGGCGAACGGTGACGGTGACCGCGGGCGGGCCGGAGGGCCTGCCGGGGACCGGCGTGGTGGAGCCGGAGGCGGGGGTGACCCGCGACGCGTCCTTCCGGGGTCCCCGTTCCTCGGCCTTGAAGGCCGCCGGCGCGGGTGGCGGCGGCTGGGGAGCTGCGGCGAACGCCTCCTCCGCAGCGCCCTGGGACATCTCCGTGGCCCCGATCGACTCCTCGGCGGTCTCGCCCAGCCGGCCCCCGGCGGAGAACGCCAGTCCGGCGACCGCCAGCGCCACGCCGGCCACCATGGCGCCGGCGGCGATGCGCGAGACCAACGAGTGCTCCTCGGGCTCCTGGGCCGGCGCAGCGCGGCCGCCCGGCCCGGCCCCGGTGATCAGCGTCTTGCCGTGGTGCGGCTGCAGCTGCGGGAGCGCCACCTCCACGTTGATCAGCTTCTGGAGGTACCGGTCGGCGCGCTCGATGGGCGTGCCGGCGCCGGCCGCGGGGAGCTGCCCGGAGAGGCTCTCCAGGACGATGGTGCGGGACATCGCCAGCACCACGAAGCACTTGCCGGAGGAGACGAGGAAGTTCATCGCCTCCAGGACCTGGAGCAGGTTCTCCGGCGCGCATCGGTCCAGGTCGTCGATCAGCAGGACCAACCGCCGCCGGCCCAGGGCCGCCGTCACGTCGTCGAACTCATCCGCGAACTGGGCGCGGAAGGCGACGACCTCCCTGTCGGCGCGGCCCCCGGAGCCGGAGACCGCCTTCAGCAGCGCGCCGGGGTTGACCCCGAAGGAGCGGAGGCTGCGGATCAGGCTGGCCAGGATCGGCGCCACCAGCACCAGCGTGGCCAGCCCGCCGCCCCAGAAGGTGTGCGCGTGCGCCTTCTCCATCTGGGCGTGCTCCCCGGCCGCCGCCCGGACCTCCTTCTTCTCCGTTTCGGCGGGCTCCGGGCAGTCGCTGAAGAAGCAGGTGACGAGGGGGGCGATCTGCTGGAAGGCGTCGCGCGAGTAGTGCGGCGCGCGGAGGTACAGGCCCAGCAGGAACGAGGTCAAAAGCGCGATCACCCCCAGCATCCAGACCCGCTGGCGCCAGCGGGTGGCGAGGAGGCGGACGCGGTACTCGACGCGCGCGGGCCCGCGGGGGACGGCGCCCTTGACGATGGCGGCGTAGAGCGCGGCCAGCGGGTCGGCGTCCTGCTGGTGGTGCCAGGCGTTGAAGCCGATCACCGGCATCCCGGCGCGCTGGATCCGCTTGCGGACCAGGTTGAGGACGGAGCTCTTCCCGGTGCCCCACTCGCCGGTGATGGCCAGCGTGAGGGGGGCCTCCGTGCGGTCGTTCTGGAGGAAGTAGGCAATGGTCCGCGCCACCTCCGCCTGGCCGAGGACGTCCTGCCGCTCGTCGGTGATCGGCGCGTCGCTGGCGAGCAGGTCCTCGATGTGCGCGCCCAGCACCTCGGGGGGGATCTTCTGGCGGACCGCGGCGGCGCCGAACACCAGCGAGAGCGCCACCGCGGCGAAGCACCAGGGCGCCGGGTAGAGGTGGTTCTGCGGGGCCTTCCAGGTGTGGCCGCCGTCCGCGCTGAAGCGGATGGTGTCGCCGTCGCCGAAGACGGTGACCTGGTCGCCGCCGCTGGAGACGAGCACCGAGGTGAGGGCCGCCTGCGAGGGGAAGGCGACCCGCTCCCAGCGCTTGCCCCCATCCACCGAACGCAGGACCGTGCCGCGGTCCCCGACCGCCCAGCCGGTGTCGCCCGCCACCGCGATGTCGCGCAAGGTGGCGGTGCAACCGTCGGCGGTGAGCTCGTCCACCGGGGAGCTCGGCGAGACCGCCAGCAGGATGCGGCACCGGCTCCCCACGCCCCAGACCCGCGAGGGGCCCAGGCCACCGCTGAGGAAGAGCGCGGTGGCGCCCTGCTGGGTGATCATCGACGCCGGGACGGTGGTGGCCAGCGTGAAGTCCGCGAGCGCCTCCGGCAGGTCGTTCAACGGCGGATAGGTGATGGAGCCGTCCGGGTGCGGGGTCTGGAAGACCTCCCCGCCCTGCCCCGCCGGGATCGCCCCCCAGGTGCGGGTCCCCGCGAGGGCGATGGCCCCGACCGGCTCGGAGAAGGCGCGCTCCACCTCCCAGCTCTGGCCCAGGTCGCGGGAACGCAGCAGCAGTCCGGTGGAGGTCCCCGCCAGGAGCACGTTCCGCTCCGGTTCGGCGGCGGCCGTGATGGAGGAGCGGAACGCGGTGGCCCGCCACCAGCTCGGCCGGTCGAGCGACTCGGCGTGCCAGAGCGAGTCGTCCGCATCCAGCACCCAGGCGCCCCCGGCCGTGGCCACGATGCGCCGCAGGGGCCGTTCCCACGGGAACCCGCCCTCCGCCCTGGCGGACGTCGCGTAGGACGTCGCGCCGGCCTGGAAACCGTTCGGGCCCACCCCGGCGCCCGGCTCCGCCACGTCGGCGAGCGGAGGTTCCTCGAAGCGCTGCCACAGGTCGCCGTTCGACGCCCGGCGCCACGACCCGCCCCGCGAATCGATCAGCCCGAAGACCTTGGGCCCGGATCGCGCGCAGCGGACGAGCCCAGGCCCCACCGCCGCCGTCTGGAGGCGGTCCTGTCCCGCGCGGGAGAACACCGTGAAGGCGCCCTCCGGGGTGATCAGCCAGGTCTCGTCCGCGGTGGCGCACACCTGGTACGCGCGCTCGGGCACGCGGGCCCGCTCGCGCTCGCGGTCCGCGTTCCGGGGTTGCGTCCACCCGGGCGCCTCGCCGGTGGCGTTGGACGGCGGCGGTGGTCGCGCCGCGGCGCGCGGGCGGGCGGGTTCGTTCGGCGGTGGGTAGTCGAGCTGCCGCTTCGCCTCCGGTTCCTTCTGGCCCGTGTCCTTCTCCGGCGGATTGGCGGCGGCGATCCAGCTCCGGGCGAGGGGTGGCGGCGTGCGCCCGCCGTGAGGGTCCGGCCCGTGCTCGACCAGGGCCCCCTCGGGCGGGACCGCCTCCAGCGAGAAGTGCGTCCACGTCAGCCCGTGGTCGCGGGAGAGCAGCGCCTCCTTCTCGGCCAGCGCCCACAGCACGCCGGGGGACGCGTCGACCGCCAGGAGCTGCGGGAGGGTCTCGCGGCTGGCCAGCTTCTCCCACCGCGCGCCGCCGTCCGACGTCCGGAACACCGCGCCCGTCCCCGCGACCGCGTACCCCTCCAGCGTGCTCAGGAACGCCAGCGACACCGGCCCCGGCCACCTCGGCACGTCGAGGCGGGACTGCTGCCACCCGTCGTCCTCCGAGTACCGCGCGATGGTGCCGTCGTTGAACGCCACGAAGACGTGGCCGTCGTAGGCGGTCAGGTCCTCGATCGGCGAGCGTTGCGCCTGGCCCGGCCCGTACGCCGGCGCCACCGTGAAGCCGCTCCCGTGCGCGCCCAGGCGCATCCAGGCGTTGGTCTCGATGGGCGCGAAGAACCACCAGAAGCCCTGCGCCGGGTGCGCCGGGTCGGCCCACGGGCGCTGCCACCTCCATCCCAGCGCCGACCCCAGCCCGAGGGCGGCGGCGGCGGCGAACAGCGCGGTGCGCAGGATGCGGGCGCGTCGGTGGGCCGTAACGGATTGCGGACCTTGCACGGGAGGCCATCAAACCATGGCACACTCGCCCGTCGCGAATAGGAGGGGACCCGATGATCATCTGGGGGTCGAGAGGGCGCACCAGCGTGGTGCAGGAAGGGCAATTCCATTGCCCGCGCTGCCAGAACCACCAGCCGTACCAGCTCAAGCGCGTCCAGCGCTGGTTCACCCTCTACTTCATCCCGATCTTCCCCATGGGCGTGCTGGGCGAGTACGCCGAGTGCGGCCAGTGCCACACCACCTGGAAGCCGGAGGTGCTGACCGCCGGCCCGCCGCCCGATCCGTCGGCCGCCGTCCAGGACGAGCTGCGGCGCGCCATGCGCCGGAGCATGGCGATGGTCCTGCTGGCGAGCGGCCGCGAGGACCCGGCCGGCATCGACGCCGGCTCGCGCGCCTTCCGCAAGCAGATCGGCATGTCCATGCCGGACGCGGAGCTCTCCCGCGAGGTGAGGGACATCAAGGAGCAGGGCATCGACGTGAAGCGCTACCTCGCCAACTTCGGCTCGCACCTCACCGCGCAGCAGAAGGAGACCCTGATTGCCGCCGCGTGCGAGGTCGCGCTCTTCGACGGCCCGCTGGAGCCTGGCGAACATGAGGCAGTGAGCGCCATCGCCCAGGCGCTTGGCGTCACCGACGCGCACCTGCGCGGCATCCTCGCCGGCATCCCCGCCACCGCGGCGACGGCATGAGGTCGTTCGGGGCCGCGCTGGCCCAGGCGCTCGTCCTCTGCGGCCTGGCGGCTGTGTTCGCCCCCGTGGACGGCCCGGTCTACGCGCTCGCCGTGCTGAGCGCGGCGCTGGTGGCGGGGGAGACCGCGCTCGCGCCGGAGCCGTCGCTTCCGACCGCCGCGACGCACCGCGCGCCCGGCTGGGCCGGTCCCGCGGTGGCGACCGGCGCCGGGCTGCTGGCGCTCCAGGCCGCCGCGGTGCTCGTCCGGTGGTCCGTTCCGCCCGAGGTCTGGTCGGCCGGCGCGGCGCTGATGCTGATGGGAGGTGGCCTCCGGCTCTGGGCCATCCACGCGCTGGGCGCCTCCTTCCGCACCGAGCACGAGGTCCACGAGGGCCAGCGCCTGGTCCGTTCCGGTCCCTATGCCTTCCTGCGCCACCCGTCCGAGCTCGGCCTGTTGATCTTCGCCCTGGGCGCCGCGGCGCTCACCGGGAGCTGGCCGGCCGCCGCGATCTGGGTGCTGGTCCTGCTCCCCTCCAGCCTGCTCCGCCTCCGCCGCGAGGAGGCGATGCTGCGCGCCGCGTTCGGTCCCGGCTACACCGCGTAGCGCTTGCGCATCACGAACAGGATGGCGTCCTTGGCGCACGCCTCGCAGTACCCGTAGCGGCTCGTCATCTCCTTCAGCGTGCTCTCCACCTGCTGCTGCTCCTTGTTGGAGAGCTGGTTCCGGTCCTCGGAGAGGTACTTGAGGATGTTCTCCTTGTTCTTCCGGAGCACGCGCTTGCGCTCCTCGAAGAAGTGGTCGCGCAGCCGCCGGAAGAGGTCCGGGAAGATCCGCGCGTAGTCCATCTCCCCGGCGTCCGGGTTGTCCAGCCGGTGCGCGCCGATGCTGGCGATCAGCCCGCGGCGGAAGTCACCGGCGTCCTCGCCCTTGGGCATCACGATGGCCTCCATCTCGCCCATCCGCGCCTCGTCCGGCTTCTCCGACTGCCCGGTGACGCGGTTGACCATCTTCTCGCCGCGGACGAAGTGGGAGACGTTCTGGACGTACCGCTCGAACAGCTCGCGGTACTGGCCCTCCGAGATCAGCCCCATGGACTCGCGGACCTCGCCGTCCACCTTGTCCAGGTACTCGCCCTCCACCGCCTTCACGAACTCCTCGTGGTCGTGGTACCCGTCCACCACCTCCTGCTGGAGGAACTCGTAGACGCTCTTGTCCTTGCAGAGCGCCTCCAGCTCCTCCAGCACCGCCAGCCCGTTGAGGCAGCGGTAGCTGGGGTTCTGGGCGGCGTTGAAGAGGGCGGTCTTGATCTCCCGCGCCGAACCGCCGCTCCGGCCCTCGTAGTTGGGGTAGGCGTCCGACTCCGCGTAGACCACCTCGCGCTGCTTCCGGAGCTCCTTGGACTGCGCCACCGCCAGCCGGTCCGGGGGCGTGCCCTCCTCGTACAGGTGCATCTTCTCCATGGGCGTCAGCCCGTCCACGATCTCCTTCACGTCAGGGCTGTAGCGGTCCGGGATGGGCTTCTTCAGCCGCGTCAGCACCGCCCACATCGCGGCCACCTCGGTGGCGTGCGGCGCCACGTGCTTGCCCACCGTGGTGGAGGTGATCTGCGCGTCGTAGATCTGCTTCTCCACCAGGTAGCGGCGCAGGTACGGCACCCGCACCAGCTCGATGCGGCCCTTGAAGGAGGCGAAGTCCGGCAGCTCCTTGAAGGCGGAGAGGTGCTTTTCGTTGGAGGAGGCGATCAGCACCTCGTCCAGCTGGAGGATCATGTGCTCCAGCGGCACCTCCGACGTCTCGGAGAAGCCCAGCAGGTACTTGAACGCCTCCAGCGGCCGCTTGAGCAGGTCCGCGTACTCGATCAGGCCGCGGTTGGCGTTCACCAGCGCGCCGTGCGGCTCGAAGAGGACGACGTTCTGGAGCGCGGCGGGGACGTTGGCCATGGACCGGTCTGCGGTCACCTGGTGGTACGCCGCGTCCACGCTCATCTGCGGCTCCACCGTCATCGTCCCGGTCTGGTAGCGGCGCGAGATGTAGAAGCGCTCCACCTGCACGTGGCGCAGCACCTTGAGGTAGTCGCCGTGGTTGACGCTCATCAGCGCGGTGAAGATGCGCCGGCACTTGTGGCAGAGCTCGCCCTCCAGGATGACGTCGGGGACCACGAAGTCGCGCGCGGACGACTCGTCCTTCATGTCCTTGAACGCCTGCTCCAGCAGCCGCTTGCGCTCCTGGCGCGGCAGCACGAACAGCGGGTGGTCCCGCATCTCGCACGGCTGCCGCATGTCGATGTGCTCGACCTCGAGGTGGGCGTAGGAGGCCAGCTCGCCGGCCTTCTCCAGCTTCTCGCCGAAGCCAATGGACCCCTTCACCAGCTTCTCGGTGGGGAAGACCCAGTTGATCTTGTAGAGCGCGCCCTGCGGCAGCTCCGAGTACTGCTCCATCCCCCGCTTGAGCGCGTCCACGATGGAGGACTTGGCGGACCCGTTGGGGCCGTGGAGGAAGATCAGCTTGTTGATCCGCCCGGCGCGGACGAAGTTGCCCAGCAGGCGGTAGAAGGCGTTCTGCACCTCCTCCTGCCCGGCCACCCGGCCGTCCCGCTCGTTCTCCATCAGGTCGAAGATCTTGAAGCGGCGGATCTTCCCGGTGGGGTGCGGTACCTGCTCCGTCCCGAAGTGGTCGATGACGTCCTTCAGGTACTGGGAGGCGTTGCGCGACTGCCTCCGTGGCTCCTGGGCGAAGAGCTTCAGGTACTCTTCGAACGAGAGGATGGTCCTGCTCTTGGCGAAGTCGTTCGAGACCTCCGAGCCGATGGTCTGCAGCGTCCGCTTGGCGTCCACGGTGATCTCCTGGCCGGAGCGGGATTGTCTCAGGAAGCGGGGCGCTTCGCTCGTCCTCGTCGCCGCGCTGCTGGCTGGATGTCCACCCGCCGGCTCGGAGCCCTGCCGGGCGGACGCGGATTGCGGAGAAGGCCGCCGGTGCCGGCTGGGCGCGTGCGCGCCCGAGTGCCGCGACGACCTGGATTGCCCCATCGGGGAGGTCTGCGGCGCCCGGGGCCGGTGCGCGGTGCCTCCCCAGTGCCGGGCCGTCTCGGACTGCGCCTCCGGCTTCACCTGCGTGGACGGCGCGTGCCGGTGCCTGCGCGACGCCGCCTGCGCGGCCGGCGAGGCCTGCCTCTCGGGCGCCTGCGCGCCCATGCCGGCCTGCGCGCAGGACGCGGAGTGCGCCGCGTACGGCCGGGTGTGCGAGCCGGCCCAGGGCGTCTGCCTGGCCGCCTGCGCCGTGCCGGAGGACTGCGCCCCCGGGTCGGATCCGCAGCTCGCCCTGCTCCTCTACCGGTGCGAGGCGGGGCGCTGCATCCGCCGCTGCACCGGGACGCTGGCCTGCGCCGGCGGGCTGGTCTGCTTCGACGGCGACTGCGTGCGCTCCAACTGCACGACCCTCGCCGACTGCCCCTCCGGGACGTACTGCACCGCCGCCCAGGGTGGCGTCTGCGCCCCGTACCAGGTCTGCTCCGGCGCCGCGCCCTGCCCGGCCCAGTTCGAGTGCCGCCCGTTCAACCCCTGCCCGCCCGGCTTCGACTGCGCGCAGTCCGTCTGCCAGGAGCTGCCGCGCTGCCTGGTGGACGCCGAGTGCGCGCCGCCCTCGTACTGCCAGGACCGTCACTGCCAGCCTTCCGTGGCGTGCTCGGCGGGGATGCCCTGTGCCGGGGCCGGGGAGATCTGCGTGGGTGGATCCTGCGTGCCGTCCCCGTGCCGCGGGAACCCGGACTGCGCGTTCCCGGACGCGTGCGTGGATGGCCGATGCACGCCGCCGCCCGCGGCATCCACCATCGTCTCCCTGCGCCTGCTCCCGGAGCGCGGGGTGTTCGAGGTGGGCGAGCAGCGGACGCTCGCGCTGGTGGGGGCGCGCGCGAACGGGTCCACGGTGCCCATCTGGAGCGCGTCGTACTCGGTGGCGCCGCCCGGGGCCGCGGACGTCACCGCCACCGGGGACGTCACCGCGCGCGCCGCCGGGCCGTTCACGGTGAGCGCGTCGCTTCCGGGCTCCCCGGCGCCGGCGGCCCAGGCCAGCTTCATCGCCTACGCGCCCGCGGCCCCCGGCGAGCGCCTGGTGCGGGTCATCGACGCCGCCACCCGCGCGCCGCTCCAGGGCGTCCGCGTGGCCCTCTGCCCGGATCCGCCGGCGAGCGGTCCCTGCCCGGGGGGGCTGGAAGGCCAGACCGACGCGGCGGGCGAGGTCCGCTTCCTCACCGCGGCGGCCCTGGCCGACGTGAGCGCGGCGGCGCCGGACCTGCGGTCGGACGGCCTGCCCCGGTATGACCGGGTGTCGGTCGCCGCGACGGGCGCCGCGGACGTGCTGCTGCCGCTGGAGGCGAACCCGGTGCACGGCGCGGCGGGCTTCACCGCCACCATGGGGTTCGGCTCGGCGCACGGGAGCGGAGAGCTGGCGCTGGGGCTGGCGGTGGCGGCGCGGTGGGACGTGGTGGACCAGGATGTGGCCGACCTCTTCGGCGAACCGTTCCTGGTGACGCTCCCGCTGGGCGGCCAGCAGGCGCCCTTCTTCGGGGCCACGGTCGCGGCACTCGACCTCGGCTTCCCGGTACCGGTGCCGGTGAAGCCCATCGCGGACGCGGAGGCAGATCCGGGGCCGCGGGCGGTGGTGGGGTTCGGCGGGAAGGTGCCGGTGGACGCCCTGGGCGCCGGCGGGACGCTGGACCTGCTCTCGTACGTGGGCGCGCTGGACTACGCCGTCGCGCCGCCCACCGCGTTCTCGGCGCGGCCCTACGTCGCGGACGCGGCGGACGTGGACGGCGACGGCCTCTGCGCGGATCCGCAGCGGTGCCCGCAGGGCTCGGAGGACGTGCCGGACTACGCCGCCTTCCCGAAGCTGGCCTTCACCCCGGCGCGGCAGCAGCTCCTGCGCACCGAGCTGCAGCTCCCGGCGCTCCCCGCCGGCGTCGACTCCCTGGTGGTGGCGGCGGTGCAGGCGCGGCCGGACGTGGGCGCGCTGGTGCTGGGGCTGACCTCGCGGGTGGGCGGGCTGGCCTCCACCACCGTGCTCAAGAGCGGCGCGCCGTACGCGGTGGCGGAGGCGGGGCGGCCCGGGCTGTGGGCCTTCGCGACCAGCGCCGTGCCGGGCGGGCAGCGGCGCACCACCGGGCGGCTGGTGCAGGCGGACGCGCTGCCGGTGAGCGCGGACCTGGGGCCGTTGTTGCCGCTGCCGGCCGGGATGAGCGCGGACGCCGCGTCGCGGACGGTGGCGCTGGGGCAGCCGGCGTGGGACGCCGTGGCGGCGGCGGGCGCGAACCTGGGGCGGGCGGTGCTCCGGTCGGCGCAGGGGCGGCACGTGGTGTACTTCGCGATCGCGCCCGGGCAGGCCACGCTCCGCGTGCCGGACGGGCCCTCCGGGCTGGTGGGCGACCCGGCGGGCGACCCCTCGAGCCGCCTGGAGCTGCAGGCCATCGAGCTTGCGGGGGGCGCCTCCGCGCTGGAGGCACTGGACCTCCAGGGTCCCAACTTGTCCGAGCTTCCGGCGCTCGTGTCGAGGTATGCGCGGGGCCCCTGACTTCCGGGGGT
>DATBSS010000040.1:0-4382 GCA_036559665.1 Myxococcaceae bacterium | reverse complement strand
ACCCGCAGGCCCACCCGGAGCCGCAGCGCTCGTCCGCGGCAGGGTGAAGAAGAAGGTCGTCCCTTCCCCGGTGCTGTTCACGCCGATGCGGCCGTCGTGGGCCTCGACGATGGCCTTGGCGATGGAGAGGCCCACGCCCATCCCGCGGAGGTCGTTGACCTCCCCCTGCCAGAAGCGTTCGAACAGGTGGGGGAGCTGGGAGTCCGGGATGCCCGGCCCGTTGTCGGCCACCTCCAGGCGCAGCTCGTCCTCGAAGGCCACCGCGCGCAACTCCACCCTCCCGCCGGAAGGCGTGAACTTGAAGCCGTTGCCCACCAGGTTCCACAGCACCTGCATCAGCCGGCGCCGGTCCGCGTAGACGTTGGGCAGGTCGCGGGAGGCGGCCACGGTCAGCTCCAGGCCGCGGATCTCCGCGTTGGAGCGCAGCGACTGGGCCACCTCCTCGAGCAGGACGGTGATGTCCATCGGCTGGCGGTCCAGCGCGAACGTCCCGCGCTCCAGCCGGCTCATGTCCAGGAGGTCCTCCACCAGGTAGCTCATCTGGTTGGCGGCGCGGGAGATGGTCTCCAGCGGGACCTTGGGCGGCGCCTTGAAGTCCTCGATCAGCGCCAGGTTGGCCAGCATGGTGGTCAGGGGCGTGCGGAGGTCGTGTGAGACGACCTCCAGGAGCAGCTCGCGGGCGCGGTAGAGGCGGGCGTTGTCCACCGCCAGCGCGGCGCGCCCGGCCAGCTCCATGGCCAGCAGCGAGACGTGGCCGTGGCGGCGGCCGGGGGACCAGGCGATGAGCGACATCGTCCCCAGGATGCGGCCGCGGGCGATCATCGGCGCGATGACCGCGGTGCGGGTGAGCAGGTGCGAGCACTTCTTGGGCAGGCGCAGCATCCGGGCGGTGCTGTCCGACAGCACCGGGAGGTCCACCGCTTCGCCCGTCCGCAGCGCCTGTGCCACCGGGTCGTCCGCCGCCTTGGGCGCCTCCCCCAGGTCCTCCCGCCACTGCTCCGGCTCGTCGCCGTCCAGCGACAGCGCCCCCACGCGCCGCACGTGCCCGTTGCCGTCGAGGAGGTCGATCAGGCAGCAGTCCGACACCACCGGGACGGTGAGCACCGCCAGGGTGGAGAGCGTCTTGTCGTAGTCCAGCGAGGAGGAGAGGGCGCGGCTGGCGTCGGCCAGGAAGCGCGCGTTGCGCTCGGCCGCCTCGGCGCCTGCGCGCGCGGCCTGCTCGCGGATGAGGCGCTGGTGGGCGGCCTCGGTGCGCTTGCGCTCCCGCGCGTAGAGGATGGCGCGGGTGAGCAGGTTCCGGTCCACGTGGCCCTTGACCAGGTAGTCCTGCGCCCCGGCGTGCATGGCCTCCATGGCCACCTGCTCGTCGTCCGTGCCGGTGAGCACGATGATGGGGATGTCGCGCCGGGTGGCGTAGGTCCGGATGACGGTCTCGATGCCGCGGGCGTCCGGCAGCGAGAGGTCCAGGAGGATGATGTCGAAGGTCGCGCTGCGCAGCAGCGCCAGGCCGTCCTCCAGCCGTTCGGCGTGGAGCAGCTTCAGCCGGGTGCGGCCGTCCGCGACCAGTTCCTTGAGCAGGAACGCGTCGGAGGGGTTGTCCTCGATGAGGAGGCCGGTGACCTCGTCGTCGGTCATTGTTGAGGGAGATCCCGTGGAAGCTGGAATTGAACTATGCCGGCCACGGCGGTGGCAATCGTTCAGATCTGCAAGACCTCCCGGGCGCATGCCGGAACGGCGGCGGTGTCAGCCATTTCTGGTACACAGGCGCCGATGGAGGAGGGGTATTCGGCGAGGGACCTGGCGAAGCTGCTGGGGCTCACGCCGGCGAAGCTGAAAGCGCTGGTGCGGGCCGCCATGCCGGACGGGGCTGAGCGGGAGCATTTCTCCTTCCAGGACCTGGTGCTGCTGCGGACGGCGAAGGTCCTCACCTCCTCCAACGTCCCCTCCACCCGGATCCGCAAGGCGCTCAAGGCGCTACGCGACCAGATCCCCGAAGACCGCCCGCTCACCGGCGTCTCCATCGCCGCCGAGGGAGACCGCCTGGTGGCGCGGGACGGGGGGACCCGCTGGCAGCCGGAGTCCGGCCAGGTGCTGATGGACCTGCGCGGAAAGGAGCCCGCGCTGGCCAGGAAGCTGGAGCCGGTGCCCGATCCTCCGGACGGGGGCGGCGGGCTGAGCGCGGACGAGTGGTACGAGCTGGGGTGTGAGCTGGAGGAGTCCGAACCGCTGCGCGCGCTGGGTGCGTACCGGCAGGCGCTGGCGCTGGACGGCCGGCACGCGGACGCGCACGTCAACCTGGGGAGGCTCCTTCAGGAAAGGGGCGACCTGCCGGGCGCGGAGCGGCACTACCGGGCCGCGCTGCAGATCCGCCCGGAGGACGCCACCGCCGCCTACAACCTGGGCACCGCGCTCGAGGACCAGGGCCGCTGGGAGGACGCCATCGCCGCGTACTCGGAGGCCATTGCCCGGCACCCCGGCTACGCGGACGCGCACTACAACCTGGCCCGGCTCTACGAGCGCACCGGAGAGAAAGTGGCGGCGCTGCGCCACCTCAAGACCGCGCGGCAGCTCACCCGCCGCTAGTAGCCGACGTACGCGCCGCCGTTGTGGACGGCCTTCACGCCCGGGACGTTGGAGACCGACCCGTAGCGGGCGACCGCGTAGCGGACGCCGGCGATGATGTTGTCCACCGGGTTGCGGATGTCGCCGTGGCCCGGGAGCTTGTACGAGTCGAAGGTCGGCTGGATGGTCTGCATCAGGCCGATGGAGGGGGTGCCCTTGGCGGCGTTGGAGTCCCAGCCGTTCTGGGCGTTCGGGTTGCCGCCCGACTCACGCTGGATGATGAGCGCGATGTCCTGGGGGTTCATCTTGTCCACCGGCACGCCGGCCTTCTGGAGCTCGCCCATGGCCTGCTTGATCCAGTCGCCGACCTGTCCCTGGGGGACGGGGCCGGTGGGGGCGCTGGCGCCGTTGGTGCCCGTGGCGCCGCCCGGCTGGAAGGAGTCGCCGCCCGGGCCGCTCATCCCACGCGGGCTGCCGCCGGACGGGGAGAACCCATCGGACTTGCCGGGGATGTTGAGCGTGTCGCCGGCATAGATGAGGTTTGCGTCTTTGACCTTCCCACCGTTCGCCTTGACGATGGCGTCGACGGTGGTGCCGTGCTGCTGGGCAAGGGCCGAAAGGGTATCGCCTGACTTGATTCCGACTTGCATGAGTTGCTCCGCGACAGGGACCGGGGACCGCAGGGCTGCCGGCCTACAGAGCACATTGTGGGCCAACGTCGGGCATAGACGTTCCTAATGGTTGCACACATCGACACCTGACAGTGGAGTGCGCGCCCGCCATCCACTGTCCTGGATCAGGACGGGGCCTGTTCGAAGCCGCGGCGATTCCCGAATTTCGAGGACTTGAGAAGCCGGGTCCCTAGAAGGCGCGGATGATCCAGTTCACCGACGCGTTCACCGGCCGGGTCTCCGCGCCGCCGGTCGGGCTGGTGCGGACGATGCCGCGGACGAGGTCCTGGTTGCCGGCGGCGAAGTTCATGATGCCGTCCGGGTGGGTGCCGGAGGATTTCGGGATGTCGTGCTGGTGGGCGGCGACCTGGTCGCTCTCCAGCGTGCCCACGTTGTCGCCGCGGCTGCCGCCGGTGGCCATGGGGGCGCGCTTGGTGGCGTCCGGGTCGCGCCCGGTGCCGCGGTCCACGCCGCGCAGGAAGCGGCCGCGGTAGTCGGGCACCTTGAAGCGGGTCAAAAGGTCGCTGGAGCCGTGCGCGTGGCCGATGGCCGAGGCCAGCGCCGGGTACTTGACGACGTCGTACTCGCTGCCGTCGCACCACAGCCAGCCGGCGGGGAGCTGGTCCCCGGCGAACGCCACCACCGTCCCCGGCGGGACCGCGCCGCCCTTGATCTCCGTGAGCCGCTTCTCCAGGTCGTCGCGGGTGATGGCCGCGCACCCGGAGACCGCCGCCGCCAGCACCGCGAAAGAGACCGCCGCCGCGCGCACGCGACCTCCGTCAGTCCTTGTAGCTGGTCCCCATCACCGCATCGCAGATGGGGAACGTGATGTTGAAGTTCCACTTTCCCATCAACGCCAGGTCGTGGTGATGGGTGTGGTGCTTGCGGAGCCTGGCCAGCGCGCGGGTGCGCGACAGCCAGTGCTCGTCCGGCAGGTGATACGAGAAGTGCAGCCATTCGTAGCAGAGGAAGTAGCTCATGGCGGTGGCCACGAAGAGCCACCCGCAGTTGGGCGTGAAGAGGAGGAACGCCAGCGCGCCCAGGGGCGTGGCGATGCCGCCCAGGAAGAAGATCAGCAGCACCGGCGGGAACAGCACCATCTTGAAGTCGCGGGTGGATTCGAACGACATCGCCTGGTGGGTGAAGAAG
>DATBSS010000039.1:0-4554 GCA_036559665.1 Myxococcaceae bacterium | reverse complement strand
TGCCGCTACGGGCGGTGGTCCGCGACTTCCTGGCCACCTTGAAGACGGTCTGGACCTTGTCCTTTTCGCGCAGGTCCTTGGCGTAGACCTTCCGCACCAGCTCCACATTGGCCTGGGGTGCGGCCGGCTTGTCTTCACTCTCGGTCGGGGGGCTCACGGGGCGCGGACAGTACCCCTAGGAGAGCTCCACGGCCACCGCGCTCATGAATTCGGCCCCGGGCGAGCCGAGCACGGTGGGGAAGTCCAGCGGCAGGCCGATCCGGGAGAGGCGGTAGGCCAAGCGCCCGGCCTGTTCGCACCCCAGGGCCACCCGGGCGTCGAAGTCATCCGGGGGCAGGGGCGGGTGGTACCCGGCGATCACCATCCGCCCGCCGTGGCGCGTGGCGCGCGCGCACAGGCGCACCAGGTGCACGAACCGGTCCTCCTCCAGGGCAGGGGCCACCGGGAGCCCGGGCGCGGCCAGCACCACCAGGTCGAACGGCTCGCGGCGCGCGCCCAGGAAGTCGAATGGGTCCGCGCGCTCCACCTCCGCCCGGGCGAGCAGCCCATTGGCCTCCACGTTCTCCCGCGCCAGCTCCACCGCGTCGCGGTCCGCGTCGCAGGCCAGGATGGAGCGCGCGCCCTGGAGCCCGGCGGGGACGAACAGCGAGCCTACGGAGCAGGCCGGGTTGAGCACGCGCGCGCCGTGGGCGAGCTGGCCCACGCGGCGGCGGAGCGTCCGCTGGTCGTACGGGAAGCCCGTGCCCGGCCCCTCCAGGAGGTCCGCCGAGTAGCGCGCGCCCCGCTCCAGCACGCGGACCCAGCGCGGCGGCGTCCCGAAGAGCGCGTGGGGCGGAGCGGGCTTCAGGCCGGACGCGGCGCGGCGCCCGCCGTCGTTGCGGAGGATCACCGACCGCGCGCCCGCCACCTCCTCCAGCGCCCGGGCGATCTCCTGCACGCGCGCGTCCATGGCGCGGGTGAAGGTGTGGACGGCCAGGTGGTCGGCGTAGCGGTCCACCATCAGGCCGGGGAGCGCGTCGCCCTCGTCATGCACCAGCCGGCAGAAGCGTGGGTCGTCCATCACCTGGGCCCTCCGCGCCATCGCGCGGCGGAGCTGGCGCGGAAGCAACCCTTCCGGCACGTCGTCCGGCAGGCCGATCCGGCGGACCGGGACCTGCGCTTCGAGATCGACGTCCGCCAGCCCCAGCGGCCGCCCGTCCGGGTCCAGCACCTGCACCGGCTCGCCCGCCGGCAGCGGCCCGTCCATCCCGAGGATCTCCTCCGACCGGACCCAGGTCTGGCCGTGCTTGAGCCGCCGGGCCGCCTCGGCGTTGACGCGCGTGGTGTGCATCCGTTTGTCGCCCCGCCGACAATCTGGGGCGGCGATCAGGCCCGCGCCCCCCGCGGCAGGGGGGACGCTCGCGGACCGGCCTACCGGCCGGGGCTTCCGGGCTCAGGAAGCTTCACGCGCGAGGCAGCTTCACCAGCTCATGCAGGTCGCCCGAAAGGGGGACGGCCGGGCTGGGCGGGCCCTCGGGCAACCGCAGGCGCATCGGGACGCCTCGCTTGGGCCCCAGCGTGATGCCCCGCACCATCCGGTCCACGCGGGCGCCGGGGGCCAGCTCGAAGCGGAACCGCTGGAGCATCATCGCCAGCAGGATGCGGATGGACTGGGTGGCGAACGGCGCGCCGATGCACATCCGCGGCCCGGCGCCGAAGGGGAGGTACTGGTACGGGCCCGGGTCGAGGCCGCGCCACCGTTCGGGCCGGAACTCCAGCGGGTCGGGGAAGAGCGCCGGGTCCCGGTGGGCCACGACTGGGCTGATCAGGAAGGTGGCGCCCTCCGGCAGCTCCAGGCCGCCCAGCGAGATCGGCTCTTGCGCGCGCCGCATGAAGAGCATGGCGGTGGCCGGCAGCAGCCGCATGCTCTCCTTCACCACCGCGTCCAGGAGCGGCAGCGCGGCCACCTGCTCCAGGGACGGCGTGGCGCCCCTCAGCGCCGACTGGAGCTCCTCCTCCAACTCCCCCAGCACCCGCGGGTGCTGCGACAGGAGCAGCAGCGTCCAGGTCAGCGTGTTGGCCGTCGTCTCGTACGCGGCCACGAACAGCACCCCGGTCTGACCCAGCAACTCGGCGTCCGAGAGCTTCCCGGCCTCATCGTCGCGCGCCGCGATCAGCAGGGAGAGCACGTCGCGCCCGCCCGGCGAAGCGCGCCGCTCCTCGATCAGCCGCTTCAGCCGCGCCTCGAAGCGCTCGGAAATGGAGAGGATCCGCGCGTACGGCGTACCAGGGACGCGGAACGGGAACAGAATCGCGCCCACGGAGAGGATGCCCTCCAGCCACCCGTTGGCGAGCGCGCCCAGCTCGTCCGCTTGCCGGAGCACGTCCAGCCCGTACAGGCACTTCATGGCGACGCACATGGCCAGCTCCACCATGCGCGCGTGCGCGTCGGCCGCCTCGCCCGGCCGCCAGCGCGCCATCACCTGCTCCGCCACCTCCACCATCGAGTCGCGGTAGCCCTGCACCGCCGGTCGGGCGAAGGCGGGCATCATCAGGCGCCGGTTTCGGCGGTGCGTCTCCCCGTTCATGGCGGTGAGCGCGACGTTGAGCCGCTGGGGCGCGCTGTCCTTCGGCGCCGGGATGGGGAGCTCCGAGAGGTTGTGGAACGACCGCGCGTCGGAGAGCACGCGCTGGACGTGATCGGCGCCGGCCAGCGCGATCCAGGCGGGGTTCTTCTCGGTGAGCGCGGCCACCTCGCCGTATTCGCGGTGCAGGCGGAGCAGGGTGCCGGCCGGGTCGCCGAAGAAGCGGAACAGGTTCCCGGCCGCGCCCAGCACCGGCGCCCGGCGCTGGCCGCGCAGGCCCGGCACCGGAGGGAGCTTCGGGAACAGCTCTATCGCCACTACTCGGCTTCCTCTTCCTCGTCGTCCTTCTTCTTGGCGGCGCCGGGCGGCGGAGCGGCGGGCGGCTTCTCGCTCTCCTCGACGTGGTAGGCGTCGATCTTCCCCAGCTTCTTCATGTGCTCCAGCCCGGCGACGATCGCGTGCTCGCGCGAGTCGGCGCGGATCTTCAGGCAGAGCGGCACCGGCCAGTTCTTGAACGGCTCCTCCGCCTTGTACGCGCCGGACTTCGGCGTGGGGAAGACCTCGAGGCTCCAGTTGTCAGCCAGGTCCTGCACCAGGCGGACGGAGTGCGGGACGCCCTTCACGGTTGCCGTGGCCATCGGGTGGTGCGTTTACCGCACTCTGCGCTTTTGGAACACCTTGAAGGTGACCTGCGAGAGGCCGAGCGCGAGCAGCACCGCCAGCCCCAGGCCCCAGTACCGGAACCGTTCGGTGAACAGGAGCACCAGCGCCACCGCGGAGATCGCGGCCACGGGAATGACCCACCGCCCGGTGTCCATGCCGCCGGAGGGCTCCGGCCTGGCGTCCTTGAGGGCGAGGATGGTGTTGATCCGCCGCCAGTTCTCCGTCCCGTCCTCGGCCAGCTCGTCCGTGGGCGAGACCAGGCCCACGGCGATGCCGCGCTGGACGTCGTAGAGCGACTGGAACTTCACCTCGCCGCCTTCACTCCTCACCCGGTACGCCATGTGACCGCCCTCCTGCTGCGACTGGTTCGCCGCCCAGCTCCGCGGCGATCTGTTCCGCGATGCGGAGCCCGTCGATCCCGGAGGAGACGATCCCGCCCGCATAACCGCAACCCTCTCCCGAGGGGTACAGCCCAGGGAGCGACACCGACTGCAGGTCGTCCCCCCGGGTCACCCGGACCGGCGACGACGTCCGGCTCTCGACGCCGATCAGCATCCCCGCCTCGGACGTGAAGCCGCGCATCTTCTGCTCGAACTTCCGCAGCGCGGCCTTGAGCGACCGGGTCAGCCGCGCCGGGAAGAGCTTGTTCAGGTCCGCGTGCGAAAGGCCCGGCCGGTAGCTCGTCTCGCCCGGCTTCTTCTTCAGCTTCCCGGCCAGGTAGTCCGGGATGGACTGCGCCGGGGCGATGAAGCGCCCGCCGCCCAGCTCGTAGGCCTTGTGCTCCCAGAAGCGCTGGAACTCCAGCCCGGCGAGCGGCCCGTGGAAGCCCTCGCGCGCGAAGTCCTCCACGGACACCGAGACCACGATGCCCGCGTTGGCGAAGCGCGCGTTCCGCCGGGAGTTGCTCATCCCGTTGGTGCACTGGAACCCGTCCTCGGTGGGTGTAGGCACCACGATGCCGCCGGGGCACATGCAAAAGGAGTAGATCCCGCGCACCTGTCCGTCCACGTCGAGGTTCTCCGCCAGCTTGTAGTCAGCGGGAGGCAGCTTCGGGTTCCGCGCGGCGCGCCCGTACTGGATGCCGTCGATGAGCGCCTGGGGGTGCTCCGCGCGGAAGCCGATGGCGAAGGGCTTGGCCTCCACGCTCACCCGGCCGTCGGCGGCGAAGCGCTCGTACAGCTCGCGCGCGGAGTTGCCCGGGGCCAGCACCACCCGGTCCGAGGCCAGCTCCCGCCCGTCGGACAGCCGCACCCCGGCCACCCGCCCGCCGCGCGCCAACACGTCCTCCACGCGCGTCTGGAACAGCACATCGCACCCACGCGCCTGC
>DATBSS010000038.1:0-6850 GCA_036559665.1 Myxococcaceae bacterium | reverse complement strand
TCCGCCAACCTCTACCGGTACCTCGATTACACGCGCCTGGCGGAGGACCTCTGGCGCTGGATCGAACAGACCATTCGCAGTGAGCTGAAGGAGGAGCTGGAGTGGGTGCGGAAGTACCGGCTCGCCCGCGCGGAGCTGGCGGAGCTCATCGACCTGCCGGACCAGCGGGTGAACCTCCTGGTGCGCCTGGTGGTCCAGGGCGGCGGACGGCTTTCCAGGGCGAAGCGGACCGCCCTCTTCGCGGACCTCGACGACGCCACCGTCGCCCGCCTCGAGGCCACCATCGGGGACGCCTTCGAGCTGGGGGCTCCAGGGACCAGCGCCTAGCGGGCGTTTCACGCTATGCGGCGCGGGCGTGGAGAAGACGTGCTGTGGCATCCTGAAAAGCGAATGCCCGCCCCACCGGACTCGACGGCCGTGCGCGGCCACCTCGTCGAGGCGCTTGAAGCGGACCTGATCGGTCCCTTCGCCGGGAGCACGCACCACGCCACCGCGGAAGAGGTGCTGGAGCTGCCGCCCTCGCGCTGGTACGTCACCGGCTTCCTCGTCCCGGAGGAAGCCCCCGAGCCCGAAGACGCGGAGGCGGACGGCGAGCTGGGCTCCGGTGACGACGAGGACGACGACGCCCCCGAGGCCAAGGCTGACGAGGCGCCCCGCATCCGGCCCCAGCTTCCCCGTTCGCTGGGGCTGTCCGTCATCCTTCCCAGGGGCGACGGCGGGACCATCACCGCCACCGTCGAATGGGCGGACTACGTCGCCTTCGAGGTCCCGCCACCAGCCGATGCCCCCCAGACGCGCCCGCTCCGGCACTGGCGCCGCGTGCCCAGGCCGCCGGCCGCCGTGATGGTTCCGCTGGAGCCGGCCAGGCTGTCGAAAGGCGTCCCGGTCGGCGGTTCGCGGGGCCTCTGGCTCCAGGGCAAGCTGGAGATCCTCCCGAACCTGCGGCCAGAGGACGCGGGGATCCGCGGGCTCAGCCTGTTCGTCGTCAACCGCCGCCCGCCCGGGGACCCTTCGCGGAAGGACGAGCAGTACGCCTTTCAGGTCCGGCTCACCCTGGCCTTCGAGCCGGGCTTCTACGCGCGGCCCAACCTGCGCGACGAGAAGGTGCGGAGCTGGGACGAGCGCCTGGCCGACCTCCACTTCCGGAAGTGCTTCGAATACGCGGTGGGCCACAACGCCTCCGCCGAGACGCTCCCCGGGGAGCGCCCGGGCGCCGTGACGAAGGTCCGCACCTGCTGGTTGCCGCGCGCCACCGTGCGGAAGGTGAAGACCCACGAGGTGGAGGGCGTCACCACCGCCATGGAGGCGCTGGGCGAGCTGTCCAGCGCGGATGTGGTGCGCGGGGCGCTCGGGGGGATCTCCGCGGCCTACCTGGAATGGATCGACCGCCAGCGGCAGGAGGATCCCGGGACGCCCGAGCGGCGCGTGACCCAGAAGATCGTCCTGGACAAGGCGCGGGACGCCGCCGTGCGGATCCGCGCGGGCGTCGAGTTGCTCGCGTCCGATGCGGACGTGCTGGAGGCGTTCCGCATCGCAAACCAGGCGATGGCCATGGCCGCCCGCCGCCGGAGGCCCGGAGCCTACGGTCCGGGCCAGGCGCCGCCGCAGTGGCGCCTCTTCCAGCTCGCCTTCATGCTGATGAACCTCCCCGCCATCTCCGGCGCGTCGCCGGAGGACCGCGAGGCCGTCGACCTGATCTTCTTCCCCACCGGCGGCGGGAAGACGGAGGCCTACCTGGGCGTGATCGCCGTTCTGCTGGTGCTCCGGCGGCTGCGCGGAAGGACCACGGCCGGCGGCGGCCTGGGGGTGGCGGTGCTGCTGCGGTACACGCTCCGGCTCCTCACCCTCGACCAGCTCGGGCGCGCCGCCACGCTGATCTGCGCCCTGGAGACGATGCGCCGGAAGGATCGGCGCCGGCTGGGGGACGAGCGCTTCGCCATCGGGCTTTGGGTGGGGAAGTCCGGCTCCCCGAACACGCTCCGCCAGGCGTCGGAGGCGATCACCGCCTACAAGGCGAAGACCGGACCTTCTCCCTTCCCGCTCACCGAGTGCCCGTGGTGCCTGCAGGACGGCTCCCTCGGACCCAACAGCTTCGAGGTCCGCGGCCACAAGACCAATCCCGCGGACATCGGGGTGAGATGCCTGCGCCCGGGGTGCGATTTCGAGGCCGCCGCCAACCTGGACGGCTTGCCGGTCCTCTTCGTCGACGAACAGATCTACCGGGAGGTCCCGGCGTTCGTGGTCGCCACGGTGGACAAGTTCGCCATGCTCCCGTGGCGGGGCGAAGCGGGCATGCTGTTCGGCCGGGTCGTCGCGCGCGAAGGCCGCCGCTTCTACGGGCCGTTCGACGGCGCGGACGTCCCCCGCACCGCGCTCCGGCTTCCTGCCGGCGTCCGGCCCCCGGACCTGGTCGTCCAGGACGAACTGCACCTCATCTCCGGGCCGCTGGGCACGATGGTCGGGCTGTACGAGGGCGCCATCGACGTCCTGGCCGGGCGGCCGAAGATCATCGCCGCCACCGCGACCGTCCGTCGAGCGGCCGAGCAGATCCAGGCGCTCTTCGAGCGGCGGGACGTCCGCGTCTTCCCGCCCCCTGGCATCGACGATTCGGAGACCTTCTTCGCCACGGTGGACCGCGAATCCGAGGGGCGGCTCTACGTGGGCGCCGCCGCCCCGGGCCGGGCGATGAAGGCGCTCCTCATCCGCGTGTACGTCGCCCTCCTCGCCGGCGCCGAGCGCGACTACGACCGCCGTGGCCCGTCGAAGCAACCGGCCGACCCGTACATGACGCTGGTCGGCTACTTCAACAGCCTCCGTGAGCTGGGCGGCATGCGCCGGCTGGTCGAGGACGAGGTCCGCAAGCGCGCCTACAACGCCGAGTACCGGATCCCGTCCGGGTGGAAGGACCGTCACCCGTGGGCGTCGGCGCGGCCACTGAATTCGCTGATCGCAGAGCTCACCAGCCGGCTCTCCAGCGACGGCATCAAGGACGTCAAGCGTAAGATCGAGAGTCACTGGAGCGAAGGGAAGGTCGACGTCCTGCTGGCCAGCAACATGATCTCCGTCGGCGTGGACATCGACCGCCTCGGGCTGATGGTCGTCGCCGGCCAGCCCAAGACGACCAGCGAATACATCCAGGCCTCCAGCCGCGTCGGCCGCGACCCGGAGCGCCCCGGGCTGGTGGTCGCCGTCTACAACGCCTTCAAGCCGCGCGACCGGTCCCACTACGAGCGCTTCGAGGGATACCACCAGTCGTTCTACCGCTACGTGGAAGCGACCACCGTGACGCCCTTCTCGGGCCCGGCGCTGGACCGGGGCCTCGCGGGTGCGCTGGTCGGACTGGTCCGCCACGGCGTCAAGGAGCTCAACCCCGCCGACGCGGTAATGGATCTGGCCGATCACCGCGAACGGGCCAACGCGCTGGTGGAGCAGATCGCCAGGCGCGCGGGAGCCTTCCGCTCGCTGGAGCGATCCGAGCTGGCGGCGCTGGAGCAGTCCATCCGCGACCGCTGCCACAACATCCTCGACGCCTGGGACCGCATCGTGACCATGGCCCGCGAGGAGGACGCCGCCTCGCGCCGCTACTCGCCCTGGGACCCGGGCAGCCGCGGCAAGGAGCTCCTCTCACAGGTGACCGACGACCTCTCCGACCGCAGCACGGACGAGCGGAAGTTCTCCGCCCCTACCTCCATGCGCGACGTCGAGCCGTCGGCGCAGCTCTGGCTGGAGCGCCAGCCGCTGGGAGGCAGGCCTGTTGGCCACTAAGGGCCGGCCGTTCAAACCGGTGAAGCCGTTCGCCGGCATGCAGCGCGCCCGGCCGGACGGCAGCATCCGCCGGAGCCAGGTGGTGACCACCTTCGGCCCCGGGGCCCTGGTGGACCTGGTCGACCACGCGGTGATGGTCTCCGGGCTGGACTTCTGGCGCTTCGGCCCGCAGGACTCCGCGCTCCGGCACGTGGACGAGCCCCGCCTGCGCGACGACCTGGAGGTGCGGCTCCGGGCCTCCGGGCGCAAGCTCGCCAAGGACCGGGCCTTCCGGCTCCCGCCCTCCGTGGACGAGCGCGACGCGGTCCGTGAGATCGGAATCGCCGCGCCCGAGTTCCCCCGCTGGTTCGTTTGCACCAACCCGGCCTGTGAGGCGCTGATCCGCGCCAGCAGCCAGCAGCGCGGTCCCAGGAACAAGTACGTGCACGACTGCGGCACCAGGGAGCACCAGCAGACGCCCTGCGTGCCCGTCCGCTTCCTGGTGGCGTGCCCTCGCGGCCACATCGACGACTTCCCGTGGATCCGCTTCGCCCACGAGAAGGGCTCCTGCCCGACCCCGTCCCTCCGCCTGAGCGAGGGGCCCATCGGTGACATCGCCGCGCTGCGCGTGACCTGCGGATGCGGCGCCAGCCGCGGCATGCTGGACGCCTACGAATCCCACCAACTGCCGCTCTGCCAGGGGCACCGGCCCTGGCTGGGACCCGAGGGGAAAGAGAAGGACTGCCGGCAGCTCCAGCGCCTGCTGGTCCGGACCGCGAGCAACGCCTACTTCCCCCAGGTGGAGAGCGCGCTCACGCTCCCGGACGCGGACGTAGACGTGAAGGCGCAGGTGCGCCGCTTCTGGGGCGTGCTGGAGCACGCGACCGCGGAGGATCTGCCCAGCGTCCGCCGGCTCCAGCGCGGGTTCCAGGAAGCGCTGGGGCGCGTGCCGGACGAGGAGATCCTCCGCGCCATCGCCGAGCACCGCGGGCAGGCGGTCCGGCGCGAGCGCATCCGCGAAGCGGAGTTCCGCACGCTCACCAGCGCGGAGCCGGAGCGCCCGGGCCAGGTGCCCCCACCCGGCGCCATCTTCTTCGCGCGCCGCTGGCAGCCGGCGGAGCCGCTCCCGGCCGGGATACGGTCCATCGTTCTCGTGCCCAAGCTCCGCGAGGTCCGCGTGCAGGTGGGCTTCACCCGCCTGGACTCGCGGAGCCCGGACCTCCGGGGCGAGCACGAGTTGGGCGTCGAGACGGCGTCCCTGGGGCTCCACACGGAGTGGCTGCCGGCGGCGGAGATCCTGGGAGAGGGACTGTTCATCCAGTTCGACGAGGACGTGATCCGCGACTGGGAGGACCGGCCCGCGGTCGCCGGGCGCGAGAAGGCCCTGCAGGACGGGTACGACCGGGCGGCGTCCCGGCAGGCGCTCCCGCCCTTCCCGGGCGCCCGCTTCTACATGTTGCACTCCTTGAGCCACCTCCTCCTCTCCGCGCTGTCCCTGGAGTGCGGGTACCCGGCGACGGCGATCAAGGAGCGGATCTACTGCTCCTACCGCGAGGACCCGGGCGCGCCCATGGCGGCGATCCTCCTGTCCACCGGCACCAGCGGCACGGAAGGAACGCTCGGCGGGTTGATCGAGGAAGGCCGGCGGTTCCACCAGCACCTGCGGCGGGCGCTGGAGATGGCGGCCCTCTGCTCCAACGATCCGGTGTGCGCCTCCCACGACCCGAAAGGCCTGCACGATCGCCCGCTGGAGGGCGCGGCCTGTCACGGCTGCCTGTTCGTCGCCGAGTCCTCCTGCGAGCGCTACAATCACTTCCTGGACCGGGCGCTCGTCGTCCCCACCTTCGGAGACACCGGCTGCGCCTTCTTCGGGCGGTGATCTCGCTTCGCTCCATCTCCACGCCGGACCTCGAACGCCTCGCCTCCCTGGTCCGCACCGGGACAGTCGAGGCGCCGCTGAGTGCGGCGGCGCTGGCGGCGGAGGCGCTGGGCCACATGCTGGAGCGGTCGCCGGAGCTGGGCCGACTGGACCTGGGCGCTCTCTCCGCCGTCTTGGAGGCGGTGCTGTCCGAACGGAGGAGCCCCGGGCATCCTCGGTTGGAGCTGGTCTGGACCGGGCCGGAGGCGGCCGCCGCCGGCGGGCGGGACACCGCGGTGGTGGTGCGGGAGCTTTTCCACTCCGCCCGGCAGACCGTCCTCGTCGCCGGCTTCGCCTTCGACCATGGCCGGGACCTGCTCTCCCCGCTGCACCAGGCCATGCACGAGCGCGCCGTCCGGGCGACCCTGTGCCTCAACCTGGAGGAGTCCGAGCCGATCGACGCGCAGGCCGCCGGCTTCCTCGAGGCGAACTGGCCCTTCGGACCGCCCTACCCCTCATTGTTTGCCGACGCCCGCGCCCGGGACCCGCAAGCGCCCAGGGCCAGCCTCCACGCCAAGTGCATCGTGGTGGACGACGAGCGGGCGCTGATCACCTCCGCCAACTTCACCCGGCGGGGCCAGTCCCGGAACTTCGAGGCCGGGGTGCTGGTCCACGACCTCCGCTTCGCCACCCTGCTCTCCCGGCAGTGGACCGGCGCCATCGGGTCCGGCCTGTTGTTCGAGCTCCAGGTGCCCGCGCCGTGACGCTCGCCGAGCGCTTCGTCGCCGAGGTCCTCCCGGCGCTGATCGACGCGGCGGAAGCCGAGCGCTCGGGGATCACGCCCCCGGACCTCGCCGCGTTCGGCGGGGTGGTGCGAGGGGTGGACGGCTCCGGCCGGGAGCTCACGCTGGAGTGCGGCGAGGTGGGAGCGTACCTCCGCGACGGGGCCCCGGTCCTGGTGCGGAGCGACACATGGACCGTCCCCGCGGAGGTCGTCTGCCACCACGCCGACCGCGGCGAGCTGGTCTGCGCGATCGAAGAGGCGCTCCCGGAGGGGGCGCGGGCGGTGACGGTGGAGCCGCTGGGCGCGGCGCTCCTCGACCGCATGGTGGACGCGCTGCGGGAGCTCCCGCGCGCGGGGAACGAGCGGCTGGAGCGCGCCTTACGCTTCCTGCTCGGGCACGCCGAGGCGGCGCCGTTCCAGGCGGCCGGCCCGCCGTCGCTCTCCCCATCCCAGCGGCTGGCGGT
>DATBSS010000037.1:0-5847 GCA_036559665.1 Myxococcaceae bacterium | reverse complement strand
GCTCGCCCTTCTGGTTCTCCGCCCAGAGGTCGATGTCCGCGAAGTATCGCCCGCCCTCGCCCCACCGGTCCGTCACCCGGCCCTTGCACACCACGGTGTCGCCCGGCCAGACGATCTTCACGAACTTCACGTTGTACTTCCGCAGCTGAGCGCCGCGCGCCCAGTCCGAGACCAGCTGCCCCAAAAACCCCATCACCAGCATGCCGGGCGCGTACACCGACGGCATGCCGATGGAGCGCGCGTACGACTCGTCCACGTGCACCGGGTTGAAGTCCCCGGACGCGCCCGCGTACCTGGCCAGCTGCACGCGGTCGATGGGGGCCTTGGCCACCGCGGGCAACTCGTCGCCCACGCGGACCGACTCGAAGTAGAGCTTGCGCGGCGGCATCTAGACGGCCTCCTTGGCCGCTCGGACCACCAGGGTGCGCCGGGCGCGGAAGACCAGCGTCCCCTCCTCGTCCCGGCCTTCGTCCTCGATCACCGCCACGTCCATCTTCCCCGCCGGCCCGGTCTTCTCCAGCACGTCCGACACCTTCGTGCTCACGTAGATGCGGTCGCCGGCCAGGATGGGGCGTTCGTAGTCGAAGGCCTGCTCGGCGTGGAGCAGGCTCTTGATCCCCACGCCCAGAAGCTCCCGCAGGTCGGCCGCGGAGTGGAAGGACGCGGGGAACGTGGGCGGCGCCACGATGGTGGGGAACCCCGAAGCCCGCGCGTACTCCTCGTCGTAATAGATGGGGTTGTAGTCGCCCAGCGCCTCGGCGAAGCGGCGGATCGCCCCCTTCTCCACCTCGTTCAAGGTGGGTGGGGACGACCTTCCGATGGCGTTCTTGTCCAGCATGGTCACCTTCCCGACGGCAGCTCCAAGACGGTCAACAGCCCCGCGTCCGCCGCGGTGACGCGGGGAGCGGCGTTGACCACGACGTTGGCGGTGGCGCGGTCGCCCGCCACCCCGCCCTTCACGACGATCTCCACCTCGGGGTCCGCGTCCAGGAGGATCCGGTCCCCCGGCTCGTCCGCGCCCACGGCGATGGTCAGCTCCAGCCGCACCCGCTCCTGCCCGTCCTCCAGCCCCACCGCGGTCTGGCTGATCCCCGCCACCCTCCCCGCCTTCACCGGGAAAGCGCCGCCTGTGATGTCCTCCTCGGCGATCACCGGGACCAGCTCCTCTTCGAAGTCGTCGCAGTCCAGCCCCAGGCCCACCGAGCACAACGCCGCGGACTCCACCATCCCCACGTGGCCGATCTGGTCCTTGTCCGCCAGCGCGTTGAACTCGTCCTCGCTCAGCCCGGCGCCGATCTTCCGCTGCAGCGCCTCGCGCCGCGTCCGCGCGTCCACCACCCGCGAGGCCACCGCCCGCCGCACCGGCCCGCACACCTGGCCAGCCATGGCCACCAGCCGGTCCATCACGAACCCCGGGTTCACCCCGGTCCCCAGCACGGTCACCCCGGCCCTCGCCGCCGCGCGATCCAGCTTCTGCGCCAGCTCCGGGTACTTGAGGAATGGGAAGGAGAGCTCCTCGCAGGTGGAGACCACGCTCATCCCGTGCTCCAGCGCCTCCAGCAGCTGCTCCATGACCTGGGGAAGCCGGGACCCGGTGGCGTGCAGCAGCACCGCCCCGCGCGTCTTCCCGATCGCGTCCGCCAGGCGCGGCGCCACCTTCCCCGGGATCTGCGGGTTGCCCAGGAGGTCGCCGAGCTTCCGGCCGGCGAGCGGCGGGCTCACGTCGACCGCGCCCACGAGCTTGAGCTCAGGTGACGCGTGCGCGGCCCGGGCGATCTCCTGGCCGATGAAACCGAGGCCCATCACCACCACGGGCACGGGCCCTGTGGAGGCCTTTCCCATCCGGGCGCGGACCTTAGTCGGCCCCCCGCGAGGCGGCAAGCTTTCCGTCGCTTGTTCGGGCGCCAACACTCGCGTAACTGCATGATTTTACATGACTTTGACTAAACGACGGAAAGTCAAGACGCACGTCGTCCCACCTGGCGACTGGCCGGCGCGGCCGGGTCGGACGAAGCGTGTATAACCAGCGAGCGTTTGAGGAGAGCGTGCAGGTCACCATGGCCACGGACCGCATGACGGACCGCATCCTGATCGTCGATGACGACGCGCTGATCCTCCAGGCACTCACCCGCATCCTCCAGTCGGAAGGCTACGACGTGGTGGCGCACACCGACCCGGTGAAGGCGGCGGAGGAGCGTGAGTTCGTGCTGGTGATCACGGACTTCATGATGCCGCAGCTCAACGGCATCGAGCTTTTGGGGTTGCTGAAGGCGAAGGTGCCCAGGGCGGTGCGGATGCTGTTGACCGCGGCGAGCGACTTCAAGGTGGCGTCGGAAGCGGTGAACCGGGGCGAGGTGTACCGCCTGCTGGGCAAGCCGTGGACGATGAGCGAGCTGACCACGTCGGTGCGGCAGGCGGTGGAGCACTACCACCTGCTCAGCGAGAACACCCGCCTCACCCGCGAGGTGGCGGACAAGAACGACGAGCTGACGACCATCAACCACAACCTGGAGTCGCTGGTGATTGAGCGCACCAACGGGTTGCTGGACGGGATGATCTCGGCGCTCGACTACCGCGACACCGAGACGCAGTGGCACTCGCGGCGGGTGGCGCTGTTCTCGCGGCGGATCGCCTCGGAGCTGGGCATCGCCGGCGCGCCGCTGGAGACCATCGAGCAGGGCGCGCTGCTGCACGACATCGGGAAGATCGGCGTCCGCGACTCCATCCTGCTCAAGCCGGGCCCGCTCACGCCGGAGGAGTGGGTGGAGATGAAGCTGCACCCGGAGATCGGCTACCGGATGCTCTCCAAGATGCCCTACCTCCACGAGGCGTCGCTGATCGTCTGGCAGCACCAGGAGCGCTTCGACGGCCAGGGCTACCCGCGCGGGTTGAAGGGCCATGACATCCACGTGGGCGCGCGGGTCTTCTGCGTCGCGGACACGCTGGACGCCATCACCTCCGACCGCCCGTACCGCAAGGGCCGGCCACTCCAGGTCGCCAAGGACGAGATCAAGCGCTGCTCCGGGACGCAGTTCGACCCGGCGGTGGTGGACGCCTTCCTCCGCATCTCGGACGCGGAGTGGGCGAAGGTCCGCGAGCAGGTCGAGGGCATGGAGGCCGAGGAGAACAAGCGCTTCGACGGCAAGCCCATCCTCGGCCCTGGGAAGCGGATGGCCACGTCCGCCAAGGCCTGACCGACCGGGAAGACTTCAGGGCTTCGCGGTCACCCGGGTGATCGCCTCACCCTCCAGGACATCGTCCAGCACGCCCTCCCCTTCCGTCACCTGGCCGAAGGCGGTGTAGCGGCCTTCGAGGTGCGGCTGTTCGGAGGTGGTGAAGAAGAACTGGCTGCCGCCGGTGTCCTTGCCGGAGAGCGCCATGCCGATGGTGCCGCGCACGTAGCGCCGGTCGGAGACCTCGCAGCGGATGGTGTAGCCCGGCCCGCCGTCGCCATCCCCGCGCGGGTCGCCGCCCTGGATGACGAAGTCCGGCTCCACGCGGTGGAAGGTGAGGCCGTTGAAGAAGCCCTTCTTCGCCAGGCCCCACAGGTTGGCCGCGGTGCGCGGGTTCTCGCGGGTGTCCAGCTTCACGGTGAACGAACCCTTGGCGGTGGCGAAGTCCAGCTCGGCGCCGTCCGGGGCCGGGCTGTACGCGACGGGCTCGGCGACTTGCGGCGAGACGGCGGGGAGGGTCACGCCCATCTTCTCCAGGGACTGGGCCGCCACGTGGCGCAGGTGCGCGTGCGGCTGCTGGAGCCAGCCCACCAGGAGGTCCTGCGCCTGCGGCGCCTTCAGATCCATCAGGGCCGAGGCGATCGTCTCTCCGATGTCCGGGGACCTGGATGCCTGCGCGGAGAGCTTGAGGATGCCGGGGATGGCGCGCGCGTCGCCCAGGGCGGCGGCGGCACCGGCGGCGGAGGCGGCGACGCTGATGTCCGGGTCGTCCAGGAGGCCCAGCACCGCGTCCTTCGCCGACGCGTCCTTCACTTTGGCGACGGCGCCGAGCGCGGCGGCGCGGACGGTGGGAGAAGCGTGCGAGAGGTAGCGGGCGGGCGGCGCCTGGTTCGCGGCGAGCGACGCCTGGGGCCCATGTTCGATCTGCCCCAGCGCCAGCGAGAGCCGCCACGTCTCCGGCGGGAGCCCGGCGCCGCAGGTCAGCACCTGGGCCAGCGACCCCTGGTGCGAGTCCTGCGCCGCCGCGAGCCGGCAGTCCATCCGGGCCAGGTCCAGCGCCACCTGGCCTTTGGCCGTCTGCTGTCGGGCCTGCAACTGCTGGCGGAGCGATTCGATCACGCCCTGCCCCTCGTCAGGCAGGTCCAGCTTCGCGAGTTGGAGCAGCGGCTGGGCGCCGTCCGCGACGTGGCCCTTGGCCAGCAGGTCGACCTTCCCCGACAGGTCTCCCAGCGCGGCGATCGCCGCCGTGGCTCGAGCGGGGTTGTCCTTGGCGCGCTGGGCGAAGCGGACCAGCACGCGGGTGGCCTCCGCCGCCACCCGGTAGTCCCGGTGCCCGAGCGCGGCCCGGACGAGCGCGACGTCCGCCTCGGTGCCGGCCTCGATCAGCGCGCGGACGCAGAGCGCGACCGCCTGCTGCTCGTCCTCGCGGCGCTCTTCGGGGCCGCGAACCTGCGCGCACTCCACCGCCTGCGCCCGGACGGCGGGCGACTTGCTGGTGGCCAGCGCGTACGCCAGCGAGTACCGCAGCCGCGGCCGCTGCGCGGAATCTCCCCAGCGCTGGAGCACCGCCTGCAGCGGCGCGTCCACCATCTTCCCGTCGCGCCGGGCCTGCAGCGCCAGGCCGATGATCGCCCGCGAGAGGCGCTCGTCGCCGGCGCCGGCGGCCTTGACGATCGCCACCAGTCCCTGGCTGCCCGCGGTTCCGCCCAGGCGCGCCATGGCGTCGATGAAGCTGCGGCGCGGGCCGTCCCCGGGGTTGGCGGCGTCCGCGGCGACCACCGCGGACGCCAGCGCCTCGCGGGTCGCGCCCGGCAGCGGCACCCAGGACATCCCGAAGAGCCCGGCAGCGAAGGCAGCCCGGTCGCGCACGGTCGCGTCCTGGTCCTGCAGGCCCTGCTGGACGAAGGGAATGGAGGACGGGTCCTGGATGCGGCCCAGCGCCACCATCGCCCGCGCGCGCACGGCCGGATCGGCAGAGGCGGCCAGCGCACCCAGACGTCCTCCGCCCAGCGAGCGCTGATCCTCCAGGCGCTCGAGCTCCGCGACCTCCGGCGAGGTGGCGCGGGTGGATGAGCCGGTGGTGACGCAACCGGAGGAGGCAGCGAGGGCAGCGGCGAGGGCGAGAGCGGGAGGGCGGAGTTGGCGCATGGAGGGCCGGCGCATTCTGCCCGCCCGCGCGCTCTGCGCTAGGCTCCGCCGCGTGAAATGCCCAGGGTGCAGCGCCGAGGTCCCCGAGGGGACCTCCATCTGCCCGAGCTGCGACTACATCATCGACGACGCGTTCCTGGGCTCCGCCCCCGCACCGGCGCCGGAGGAGCGCGGCGAGGGCGACACCAACCCGGGCATCGCGCGGCCCGCGCCTCCGCCCACCCGATCCGGCAAGAAGCGCAAGGCGGCGAACCGCAAGGCGAAGGGAGCCAACGGCACCGCGCACCCGGATGGACCGTCTCCGCTCCCGCCGCCCCCGGCGCCGCTGGCGCCCACCCTCCCCACGCGTTACGCCCCCGAGTCTCCCGGGGCACGCGGCGCGGCGTCGTACTCGCCGGTGTTCAGCCCGGAAGAGGCGATGGATGACGCCCGGTTGTTCGTGGGCGGGCTGACCACGGCGGACAAGCTGGCGCTGGTGGGCGGCGCGCTGTGCACCATCTGCTCGTTCTTCCCCTGGAAGGAGACC
>DATBSS010000036.1:0-8818 GCA_036559665.1 Myxococcaceae bacterium | reverse complement strand
TCGGCGAGGGCGGCTCCGGCGGGGCGCTGGCCATCGGCGTGGGGAACCGGGTGCTGATGATGGAGAACAGCATCTACTCGGTGATCTCCCCCGAGGGCTGCGCCTCCATCCTCTTCCGCGACCCGACCAAGGCGGAGAAGGCGGCGGACGCGATGAAGCTCACCGCCAAGGACCTCCTCCAGATGAACGTGGTGGACGAGGTGATCCAGGAGCCGGCCGGCGGCGCCCACCGCGACCCGGCGCGGGCGGCGGAGGCGCTGGGGCGGGCGCTCCGCAAGCACCTCACCGCGCTCAAGGCGTTGGGCCCGGACGCCCTGGTGGCGGACCGCTACAAGAAGTTCCGGGCGATAGGCATGTTCTCCGGCGGCGGGAAGTAGGAGATCGCCGTGCGAGCGCTGGTCCCCGACCACATCGAGACGCTCAAGCCCTACGTCCCGGGCAAGCCGATCGAGGAGACCGAGCGCGAGTACGGCATCACCGGCGTCATCAAGCTGGCCTCCAACGAGAACCCGCTGGGGCCGTCCCCGCTGGCGGTCCGGGCCATCGAGGCCGCCGCTCGGCACGTGAACCTCTACCCGGACGGCGCCAGCTTCTACCTGGTAGGGCGGCTGGCGCAGTTCCTGGGCGTGGACCGGGAGCAGGTGTTCGTCGCCTCCGGGTCGAACGAGATCATCGAGCTGCTGATCCGGACCTTCGTCCAGGGCGACGACGAGGCGCTGCTCTGCAAGGGCTCCTTCTTGATGTACAAGGTCTCGCTCCAGTCGCACGGACGGAAGTTCGTGGAGGTGCCCATGCGCGAGGGCCTCCGCTACGACCTGGAGGCGATGGCCGCCGCGCTCACGCCGCGGACCCGGATGGTGTTCCTGGCCAACCCGGACAACCCCACTGGCACGGCCTTCTCGAAGGCGGAGCTGGATCGCTTCCTGGAGCGGGTCTCGCCGGAGACGTTCGTGGTGCTGGACGAGGCGTACTTCGAATACGTCCGCTGGAGCGAATACCCGAACGGGCTGGACTACCTGCGGCGGCTGCCCAACGTCGTGGTTCTGCGCACCTTCTCCAAGATCTACGGCCTGGCGGGCCTGCGGCTGGGCTACGGGGTGATGCGGCCGGAGGTGGCGGCGTACCTCAACCGCACCCGGATGCCGTTCAACGTCTCCTCCATCGCCCAGGTGGCCGGGGTGGCGGCGCTGGACGACGAGCAGCACCTGCGCACCACGCGGGAGACCGCCTGGAGTGGCCTGGACTACCTCACCCGCGAGCTGCGCTCGCTGGCCATCACCGTTCCGGACAGCCACGCCAACTTCGTGCTCGCGGAGCTCGGGCGCCCAGCAGCGCCGGTCTACGAGCAGCTCCTCCGCCGCGGGATCATCACCCGCCCGGTGCCGGGGTACGGGTTCCCGAACGCGCTGCGGATCAGCGTCGGGCTGCGCGCCCATAACGAGCGGTTGATCGCCGCGCTCAAGGAGATCCTGTGATGGGCGGCGGCGGCCGGCCGTTCATCGTCGCCATCGACGGGCCGGCGGGGGCGGGGAAGTCCACCGTCTCCAAGATCCTCGCCCGGCGCTTGGGGTTCGCGCTGGTGGACACCGGGGCCATCTACCGGTGCGTGGCGCTGCTCGCCTCGCGCGAGGGCATCCCCTACGACGACGACGACCAGCTCCGTGGGTTGCTGGGGCGGATCCACGTCCGGTTCGAAGTGGTGGGGGAGGAGAACCGGGTCTTCCTCGGCGAGGAGGACGTGACCTCGGCGATCCGGACACCGGACATCTCCATGGGCGCCTCCGCGGTCTCCAGCCGGCCGGTGGTGCGGGAGGGGTTGCTGGGGGTGCAGCGGCGGCTGGCGCTGGAGGCGCCGCGCGGGGCGATCCTGGAGGGGCGAGACATCGGCACGGTGGTGTTTCCGGACGCGGACGCCAAGTTCTTCCTGGAGGCGGACGAGTCGGTGCGCGCGCGGCGCCGCTTCGAGGAGCTGTTCCAGAAGGGCGTGGACCGGTCGCTGGACGACGTGCTCACCGACCAACGCAAGCGCGACAAGGACGACTCGTCCCGCGAGGTGGCGCCGCTCAAGGCGGCGGAGGACGCGGTGCGGGTGGACTCCAGCGTGCTTCCGCTGTCGGAGGTGGTGCACTCGCTGGAGCGGGCCATCCGGGAGAAGCTCCAGCCGTGAGCCCGCGGCCGGCCAAGGTGCTGTTCGCCTGCGTGCACGGGGCCGGCAGGTCCCAGATGGCGGCGGCGTTCTTCAATGCGCTCTCGGAGCCGGCGCTGGTGCGCGCGATGGCCGCCGGGACCCGCCCTGCGGACCGCGTCCACCCGGAGGTGGTGGCGGCCATGAACGAGAGCGGGATCGACCTGGCGCACGTCCGCCCAGAGTTGCTCACCCCGGAGCTGGTGGAGGGGGCCGTGTACCTGGTGACGATGGGGTGCGGCGAGGAGTGCCCGGTGGTGCCCGGGGCGAAGCGGGAGGACTGGCCGTTGCCGGACCCGGCCGGGAAGGACCTGCGCGACCTGCGGCCGATCCGGGACGAGATCCGGCGCCGCGTCTCCGAGCTTATCCAGCGCGAGGGCTGGGGAAATCGCTCGCTCGTCGCGCCGTGAGTGACACCCGCGCGGGGGGGCGGTGCTGAAGGGACATGCACTTATTCGCCATCGCCATCGCCGCCGTCTTTGCCGCTGCTTCCCCTGACGCCCGCCTCGGTTTCTCCGAGGGTCTGGAGGGGAAGCTCCGGGTCGAGGACCCGAAGGGAACGGTCGTCCTGGAGATGGACAAACGGCCTGGGGCGGCCGTGGAGGTGTCGCTGCCCCCTGGGGCGTACACCGTCCACCGGACCGGTCCCGCCTGTGAGGAGGCGGTGGCCGCGGTGTCGCTAGAGAGCGGAGGGCACCGGGAGGTGGCCCCGGTGGACTTCGCCGCGGCGCCGGAAGTCCGGACGGCCCTGGGCGTCTCCCCGCGCACTGGGGCGCTCCGTGGGGCGGCGCTCGGCGTCGTCAGCACGCAGGTGGATGGGGAGGCGCGCTGGGTCCAGGCGTCCCTCCTGCGCAATGCCGCGGCCGGCGCGCTCCTGGGCACGCAGGTTTCGTTGGGTATGAACGCCGCGGACGGCCCCATGGAGGGCGTGCAGTTCTCCTCGGTGTTCAACCGGGCGGACGGCGCAGTGACCGGCGCTCAGCTGGCGGTGGGCGTCAACCTCGCCGGAGGCCCCATCCGCGGGCTCCAACTCGGCGGCGTCTTCAACTCGGCGCAGGCGGCCTCGATCGGCATCCAGGCCAGCGCCGGGCTCAACATGGCGCCGGGCGGGATCATCGGGCTGCAGATGGGCGGCGTCGCCAACTGGGCGGAGTCGCTGCGGGGCGGACAGGCGGCGCTGTTCAACGTGGCGGGCGATGCGACCGGCATGCAACTGGGCGTGGTGAACGTCGCCAAGCGGATCACTGGCTTTCAGTTCGGGCTGGTGAACGTGGCGGACGAGGCGCGCGGCGTGCCCTTCGGGTTGGTGAACGTGATTCGCGATGGACAGATGCACCTGGAGGTCTTCGGGAGCGATCTCCAGCCGGTCAACGTCGCGCTCAAGAGCGGGAGCCGTCACTTCTTCACCACGCTGATGGTGGGCGGCGGGCGAAGCGGCCACTACCTCTACGGCTTCGGCGCCGGCGTGCACCTCGGCGGGAACCTGCTGTGGCTCGATACGGACCTGGTGAGCACCACGACGCTGGACGTGCAGCGGCCGCTGGAGCACACGAACATCGGCGGGCACCTGCGCGCGCTGGGCGGCCTGCAGCTGGGACCGGTGGGCCTGTTCGCCGGGCCGACGGTGAACGTCCTGGTTCCGCTGCGGAACGACCGGGTCATCACCGGCTCGTACCTCGCGCCGCGGCTCTTGCTCGGACCGGTGCAGGTCTGGCCCGGGGCCCAGGTGGGCGTGCGCCTCTAGGCGCGAGCGACCAGGCGCCGCAGCGCGCCCAGCGCCAGCATCACCGCGACCAATCCCAGCGTCCCCGGCCCTATCGCCGAGCACCCGCAGCCGACCGCCGTCGGGAGGCACACGTTGAGCGTGCCGCCGTCCGTGCCCCCGTCCACCCCGGCATCCGTTCCCGCATCCTGGCCGGCGTCGGCCGTGACGAGCCCCGCATCGAACCCCGGCGAAATCACCGTCACCACGCCGAGGTACGGCGCCCGCCCACCGCCATCTGGCGTGGCGCCGAAGTATCGGGGCCAGGTGTTGTCTGGTTGGACGCCCGCCTGCCCTCCCACGACGGACGTAGGGCACCCGGTGGCGTCCGCCGCCTGGACGTAGATGCGCCCGCCACCGCCTCCGCCCCCTGGCCCGCATGGACCGCCGGTGGCCTCGAGCTCGGGCGTGTCGCCGCCGTCGCCGCCGTGGGCCCGCAGCAGCCCGCATCGCGCCTGCCCGGCGACGTGGATGGAGATGGTGCCGCCCGCGCCCCCGCCGCCCGCGCCGTCGCTGGGGTTGATCGGCCCCGCGTCGGCGCCGGTGAACCCGTCCGCCGAGATGACGCCGCTCCCCTGAAGCTCTAGCGCCCGGAACCACACGACGCCGCCGCCGTGCCCACCCATGCCGCCCTCGTTGACGTTGCTCTGCCCGGCGCCGCCGCCGCCGCCGAGGGGGAGGCGCTCGTCGAAGAGGAGGAAGGTGAGCGCGGATCCGCCCAGGCCGCCGTAGTCGTTGCTGCTCTGGGCGGCATAACCGCCCTGGCCGCCCGTGCCGCCGTTCCCCCCTCCACCTCCACCCGCATTGCAGTTGTTGCCCCCGCCGGCGCCATTGGCCACGTTGCCGCGCGCGGCGGACGCAGGGCCGTAGCGCCCGGCGACGAACCCCTCGCCCTTGCCGGCATGGGGCGCGCCGTCCAGCGCCGCCGATCCAGCGCCGCAGGTCTGGTTGGTGTTCGTCACGCCGCCCCGGAACCCGGCGCCGGTGGCGGTGATCTCCCCATCGTTCACCACCACGCCCTGGGCCAGGAAGGCCGTCACCCCGCCGGTGCTCCCGTTCCACGGCGGGGTGGTGAACGCGCTGCCCTGGGAGATGGTGACGGTGGTGAACTCCGGCACCACCAGGACCTGCGCCCGGCCCCCCGGATAGGTGGCGCCCAGCGGCGCGGTCAGCTCGAGCGACGTCCCGCCATCCACCGCGGCGATCCGCGCCAGCTCGAAGCGGCCGGCGCCGGTGGTGGTGAGGTCGAACGGGCCCGGCGTCCCGGAGTCCACCACCAGCACGTCCTGCGCCTGGTAGACCATCACCAGGTCGCCGGCCGCGAACCCCGAGGTGCTGGCGACCGGGAGGACCGTCCCGGTCGCCGCCCCCTGGAGCGCGGTGGCTCGGTTGAGGCTCACGGTGGCGAACCGGAGGTCGAGCGGCCCCCAGTGCCCATCACCGAGGCCGGGATCGCCCGCCAGCGCCGGGGCAGCCAGCGCGGCGAGCACGGCGAACGACCACAGGGAGCGCCTCATGAGGCGCGGATGCTACGCGCCCTGCTTGGAATCGGCATCGCCGGCGACGCCCAGCGCCCGTACCACCTCGGCGTCCAGCGGCAGCAGGTTCCGGCGCACCGGTTGGAGGTACCCCTCCAGCAGCGTGGCCAGCGCCTGGGCGGAGAGTCCGTAGTCGCGCGCCAGCAACTCCATCGACCCGCCCCCCTCCAGCACGAGCGCCACGTAGCGGTCGTGCGGCGAGATGGAGGTCACCCGCGTCCACTCCAGCGCCTTGTCCTGCTTGCGGTGGACGAAGTGGATCCGCTCCCGGCCCAGGCCCATGGCCGGCACCCGGAACGGGCGGAGCTGGCCGCGGAACAGGAACAGGCCCACCAGGAGCCCGAAGATCAGGCCGATGCCCACGTGCCCGTCGTACGCCCGCTGCGCCACCGCCAGCGCGATGGCGGCGCCGCCGGAGAACATGGCGTACCGCATCACGTAGATGGCCTTCAGCGTCCCGGAGAACTGGAAGCGCCAGGGCACCGTGGCGCCGCCGGTGGCGGTCATCGCTGGAACCACCCCATCAGGCGCTCGAGCGCCACCCGGTCCTCGTTCCCGAAGGTGCCCAGCCGGTCGGAGTCGATGTCCAGGACCGCGATCAGCGCCTTGACGGGAGCGGGGCCGAACACCGGCACCACGATCTCCGACCGGGACCGCGAGTCGCACGCGATGTGGCCGGGGAACTGCTCCACGTCCGGTACCACCACCGTCTCCCGCTTCGCCGCCGCCGTCCCGCACACCCCGCGGCCGAAGTCGATCTCCAGGCAGCCCAGCGTCCCCTGGTACGGCCCGACCCGGAGCCGCTTCCCCGGCTCCACCACCCGGTAGAAGCCGGTCCAGAGGTTCCCGAAGGCGTGGTGGAGCAGGCAGCTCCAGGTGGCCATGGCCGCCACCTCGTCGCGGATGCCCTCCAGCACGCTGCGCGCCTGCTTCTCCAGTTGCGCGTAGCCTTCGGCGCGCGGGAGCCCGCGCAGGTCCAGGGTGGTCTCCGCCATGGACGCGGCCTACCAGATCACGGCGCGTGCGTCGCGCTGCCCTCGGGCGTCTTGTTCGCTGCCGGTTCGTCCGGCTTGGGCGCCGCCGGGGCCTTCGGCTTGAGCAGCTTGCAGCGCGCCGCCGCGGACTCGACGATCCGCCCCACCAGCTGCGCGTAGGAGAGCCCCTTCTCCTGAGCGGCCATGGCCACCTCGCAGTCCAGGGCGAGGTACGGGTTGGGGTTGACCTCCAGGATGTACGGCTCGTTCGTCTGCCCGGAGATGCGGAAGTCGATGCGCGCGTAGTCGCGCAGCTTGAGGGCCCGGTAGGCGATCAGCGCCGACCGCTCGATGCGGCCGCGCAGCTCGTCCGAGATGTCCCGCGGGAAGACCAGCTTGGGGGAGTCCTGCGTCTCCGGCCCGAACTTCACCTTCCGGTCGGCGATCTTCAGCTCCTCCGGGCGCCACTTGCCGAAGTCCAGCTCCACGATGGGGAGGATCTCCGGGCGCGCGCTGTCCCCGATCACGCACACGTACACCTCGCGCCCCTCGATGAACTCCTCTGCCAGCGCGTCGTCGTCCAGCTCCTTGCGGATGACGCGCACCTGCCGGGTCAGCCCCTCCCAGTCCCGCACCACGCCGATGCCGATCGACGCGTCGCTCTTGGCCGGCTTGACGATCAGCGGGAAGGTGAGGTTCCCGTGCGTCTCGAAGGTCTGCCCGTCGAAGGTGGCGAACTTGGGCGTGAGCACCTCGTGGTAGTCCAACAGCTGCTTGGTGAGGATCTTGTCCTGCGCCAGCAGCAGCCCCGCGGTGCCGGACCCGGTGTACTTCAGCCGCGCCATCTCCAGCAGCGCGGCCACGTTCACCTCCAGCCGGTAGTCGTCGGCGAAGGTCTCGCAGATGTTGAACACCAGGTCGGCGTGGCTGTTCTCGATCTGGTCGAGCAGGTCGCTCACGCTCTCGTCCACGCCGATGGCGACGGGGTCGTGGCCGTTCTCGCGCAGCGCCGCGGCGAGGTGCTCCACCACCGCGTCCGCGGAGTCGCCGCTGGGCAGGTAGTGGAGGATCGCGATGCGGAGTGGAGGGACCGGCGGCATTCGCCGATCAACTTACTACTCGTCGAAGAACTTGTCCGTGTAGAGGAAGTTCATCGCCAGCGCAGTGACCAGGGTGGACAGTCGCGCCACGTACTCCCGCGTCTTGTCGATCTGCACCGTCAGCCCCAGCGCCGACGTCCGCGAGGCGAGGTGGTCCACCAGCGCTCGCACCACCGAACGGCTCACCCCGGAATAATGCGAGACCGCCGAGATCAGCGACGCGCGCTCGGAGCGGACCAGCGTCTCCGCCTTGGCCGCGCCCGCGCCGGGGGCCTCGAACAGCTCGGAGAGGTCCTGGTCGAAGTGCTCTTGAAGTTGCAGGTCGATCTGCTCCTCCAACTCGCGCTGGCGGTAGTGGTCCAGCACCGTCTCCTCCATCTCGCTCACGTCCAGGTCCGGCTCCGCCAGCGAGACGTCCGCCTTCTGCCGCCCCAGCCGCTGCGCCGCCTGCTCCACGTAGCCGAGCTTCTTCAGCGCCGGCCAGCCCGCGTACTTCTTCGCCCAGTTGGAGTCCGGCGTCAGCCACACCGCGAAGGTCTCCGCGAAGTCCTCGTCCGGGTGCTTCTGCGCGTACCAGCCGGAGATGTGCTTCACGTACTTCCGCGAGAAGGGCTTGGGCTTGTACTCCTCCTTGTACGGCTTCTGGTAGTCGCCGAAGAGCTTCCGCCACTCCTCGGTGTCGTAGAGGCGGTAGGCGTAGTTGAAGGCGTGGCCGGCCTCGTGCCGGAGGTAGCGGAGGATCTCCTGCTCATCCTCCGCCCAGCCCCCCAGCTCCGCCTCGATGGAGGTGAGCCGCGGGTCCGCCAGGTAGAAGGGCACCCCGATGACCGGCACGCCGGACGGGCAGCCCCACTGGTCGGACAGGTAACACTCCGGGCGGAAGGAGAGCCCCTTGGCCTCCAGCTCTGAATAGAGCTGCTGGATCATCTTCTCCAGCCGCGTGCCGGCCAGGTGGAGCTGGAGGTCCTTGATGCGCGCGCGGAGCAGCTCCTCCCGCGGGATCTGACCCAGGCTAACGCGCGCACGATCCCCGGGTTCCGCGGGTGCCTTCTCGCGGAACAGGGGCGCCGGTGCCGGCGGGGCAGGTGCAGGTGCAGGGGACTGAATCGGGTCCACGCGCTCCACCCGACTCTAATTAAGAACCCCGACCTGTCCACGCAGCCCGGATCAGTGATCCCAAGCCACTGTCAGGACTCGGGTTTTTCATCCTGGAAGGGTGGTAGGCGCTCAGGCGCGCCTACGTGTCCTACTCAAAGACC
>DATBSS010000035.1:0-2411 GCA_036559665.1 Myxococcaceae bacterium | reverse complement strand
CGGCCGGTGCAGTTTCAGCTCTACGGGACGGCGGCCGACCGGTTGGACCGGACCGGAGCGCTGGTGGACGTCTCGGACGAATCGTTCCGGCCGCTGCCTCCCATCCACACCATCCTGCGCTCGGCCAGGGATGGCGCGGGCTCCGTCCCGGTCACCCTGGAGGCGGTGCTGACGGAGATCGGCACGCTGGAGCTGTGGTGCCGGTCGCGCGCGACGGACGAGCGCTGGCGGCTGGAGTTCGAGCTGCGCGGCGCCCGGGCGGCCGGCGCGCTCACCGTCACCGAGTCCATGCCCGCGCGCTTCGCGGAGGCGGCGGAGCTGGTGGACAAGGTCTACGGGCACAAGGCGCGGCCGGTGGAGGAGCGGGAGGTGAAGCAGCTCGTCCGGTCGCTGGAGCGCGCGCTGGGGCCGAAGGAGGGCTGGCGGCTCCCCGTCCTGCGCGAGCTGTGGAGCGCGCTGTTCGCCGGCGCGCCCAGGCGGCGGCGGTCGCCGATCCACGAGCGGCTGTTCTTCCAGCTCACCGGGTACGCGCTCCGGCCCGGGTTCGGTTACCCGCTCGATGGCTGGCGCTGCGCCGAGACGTTCGGGCTGTTCCGGGAGCTGGTGCAATCACACCGGGAGGCGCCGGTCTGGAACGAATTCTGGGTGATGTGGCGGCGGATCGCAGGCGGGCTGGAGGAGAGCGCGCAGCGCGCCCTGTGGAGCTACCTCCAGCCGCACCTGGAGCGGCGCGTTCCGCCCGGTGCCGCTCCGGGGGTGCGCCCGAAGGGAATCCACCCGGAAGGCCTGGACGAGATGGTCCGGACCGCGGCGTCGCTGGAGCACCTGGAGGCTTCGGACAAGGCGGAGCTGGGTCGGTTGATCTCGACGCGCGTGGAATCGGCGGCCGGCGCCGGAGGTCCCTGGGCGTGGGCGCTGGGGCGGCTGGGCGCGCGCGTGCCGCTCTACGGCAGCGGGCACCGCGTGGTGCCGGCGGAGCTGGCGCGGGACTGGGTCCGGTTGCTGATCCGCGCCGGGCTCCGCCGGGTGGACGGCGCGGCGTTCGCGGTGGCGCAGCTGGCGCGGCTCACCGGCGACCGGACCAGGGACCTGGATCCGGAGGTGCGGGCCGAGGCGCTGTCGGCGCTGGAGGCGGCGGCCGCGCCCGCGGCGTGGCTCCGGATGGTCCGGGAGGTCGTCGCGCTGGAGGCGTCCGACGAGGCGAGGGCGCTGGGGGACACGCTGCCGGCGGGGTTGATGCTGGCGGCGTGAGGAGCTCCGTGGCCGCGCCCGGCGCAGGCGAGGCACGCCGCCGCGCGAGGTCGCGCCACCTGGTCATCGCGCTAGACTCGAGCGGCGCAGCGAGCCGCGACGGCGAAGTGCTCGCCCGCGGAGGGGAGGGCTCCAGATGGCCGAGCAGGGACATGGGCCTCGCTGGCTCGTGGTGGGTGTGGTGGCCGTGGCGGTGGCCGGCGCCGCCGTGGGTGCCGCGACGTTCCTGAGGACGAACGCGCCCCTCGCCAAGCAGGACCCCGCCGTCACCCGCTCGCACGAGCTGATCTCCTTCGTCGGCTCACACCTCGACGGCGATCCGCAGCTCAACCTCGCCCTGCTGAAGCAGGCGCACCAACTGGCCGAGACCGACGAGCTGTTCGAGATGCTCTCCCGGTGGTCGAGCGCGGGCGCCCGGGCCGAATGGCGCGGTCATTCCGGCGAGATCTGGCACGCCGCGTTCAGCCCCGACGGCCTCCGCGCCGTCACTGCGAGCGCCGACCAGACGGCGCGCATCTGGGACGTAGCCACCGGCAAGCCCCTCGCCACCCTTTCCGGCCACACCGGCAAGGTGAACGGGGCGGCGTTCAGCCCCGACGGCACCCGCATCGTCACCTCTGGCGACGACAAGACCGCCCGCATCTGGGATGCCTCCACCAACCAGCTCCTCGTCACCCTCTCCGGCCACACCGACCAGGTGAACGGCGCCGCGTTCAGCCCTGACGGCCGCCGCGTCATCACCGCCAGCGACGACAAGACGGCACGCACCTGGGACGCCTCCACCGGCAAGACCCTCGTCACCTTCTCCGTCCATTCCGACAAGGTGAACGGCGCGGCGTTCAGCCCCGACGGCACCCGCGCCATCACCGCCGGCGACGACGAGTCCGCGCGCATCTGGGACGCCTCCACCGGCAACCTCCTCTTCACCCTCGAGCACTACAACACCGTCACCAGCGCGGCGTTCAGCCCCGACGGCACCCACGCGGTCACCACCTGCACCGACAAGACGGCGCGCCTCTGGGACGCCTCCACCGGAAAGGCGCTCGTCACGCTCGCCGGCCATACCGGCGAGGTGTACGGCGCTGCGTTCAGCCCTGACGGCACCCGCGTCGTCACCGCCAGCCACGACTGGACGGCTTTTACCTGGGACGTGCGCACCG
>DATBSS010000034.1:0-1617 GCA_036559665.1 Myxococcaceae bacterium | reverse complement strand
CCCGCCGCCTGGAGCGACGCCAGCTGGAGGACCGGGGCGGTGAGGTTGGCCTCGCCGCCGCCGTCCATGGTGATCTCCGACTGCAGGGCCTGGAGGTCGCCGCTGGCCGTGAAGAAGAGCCGGTTCCTCACCACCGAGGCATGGCGCTTGATGCCGGTGAGGAACTGCTCGAAGCGGTCGTAGGCCAGCCGGACCGGCCTCCCGCGGGCGTAGAGGGCGGCCAGGGCGAGGTAGAGGGGGAAGCTGGACTCGTCCCGGCCCCCGAAGCCGCCCCCCGGAGGACACGTCTGGAGATCGACCTTCAGGTCCTTGAAGGCGCCGTCCGGCGCCGCGCACAGCGCCTTCACGTTGGAGACGTCCTTGAACGGCGACTGGGTGGCCAGCACCAGGTGCAGGGTGCGCGTCACCTCCTCCCACCAGCCGATCCCCGCCTCCGGCTCCATGAACATCGGATCCGAGCTGGGCGTGTGGAAGGTGAGGTCCAGGCAGCTCCACTCCGGCCGGCGCGCGCCGGGGGCGTCCGCGTGCCGGGCGATGTCCCGCTCGATGCGGCGCCGCGCCTCCAGCGCCAGCAGGTTGACCGCGCGCTTCTCCGGGGGCACGTCCGGGCCGATGGCGGTGGGGTCGTGGTCGCCCTTGAGGACGTAGGAGAACCTGTCGTCGCCGGTCCCTCTCCCCGGGTACCGGATGAGGTGGTAGCTGGCGTAGGGCGCCGGCTCCGGCCCAGGGTCTGGAACGGGCGCGCCGTACCCGACCGCGGACGAGAACAGGCCGGACTCGACGAAGTCGGCCACCTGGCGGACGTGGTCGAAGAAGACCAGCGCCACCGGCTGGCCGTACATCTCCGCGCGCTCGCCCGCGGGCACCAGCATCCGGCCGAACGAGTTGCGCTTGTTCACGCCGGGGATGTAGCCCTTGTCCCGGCTGGGGTTCTCCACCTTGTCCCGCGCCAGGTCGGCCGCGGTGACCGGCGGCCACCACAGGCCCGGCGCGCCGCGGAGCGCGGCCAGGTCCAGCCCGGTGAACGGCGCATCCACCCGGGTGGCCCGCAGCAGCACCGCGTGGAGCATGGCGTCGGGCCACCCCATGTCCCGGGCGCGGTGGTCGCGCGCGTAGAGGCGCTCCCCCTTCACCCTCGCCAGGCGGGCGGCCAGCGGCGGCGCGGTCACCAGAGCCCTCCGTAGCGGCGCAGCGCCTTCCAGGTCGTCATCCGCCGGGTCAGGTCGGCGCGGACCGGCGCGGGCGTGCCCTCGAGGACGAGCGCGGCCAGCGCTCCCTGGGTGAACCACCCGCCCCGCACCAGCTGGCGCCGCTCCAGCTCCCGGCAGCGGGCGGCCAGGTCGTCCATCGACAGCCCGAGCATGCTGTAGAGGAGGTCCATGGTGGCCTCCCCGCGCGCGAGGGCGACCGCCTGGGCCACCCGCATCGCCTCCGGCGAGACCTGCGCCAGCTTGCGCTCCAGGAGCGGCCGGACGGTGCGCGGGAGCTGGAAGTCGGGCGGGAAGCGGCCGTCCCACGGCTCGGGGCCCGTCAGCAGCTCCCGGACGACCTCCCGGATGATGAGCGGCGTCCCCCCCGAGTACTCGGCGATCTCCCCGGCCACGCGCTCCAGCTCCG
>DATBSS010000033.1:0-3693 GCA_036559665.1 Myxococcaceae bacterium | reverse complement strand
CCTTGAAGTCCGCCCAGGTGTAGGTGACCTCCCTGCGCGTCTTCACCCTGGTCTTGGGGTGCTCGTCAAACTCCACCAGCGGCAGCCCGGCGCCCGCGGAGAGCACCTTCCGGCGCAGCTTGTAGATGGTGCGCCGCTGCTGGTTCATCACGTCGTCGTACTCGAGCAGGTTCTTGCGGATGTCGAAGTTGTGCCCCTCCACCCGCTTCTGCGCGCTCTCGATGGACTTGGAGAGCCAGCGGTGCTCGATGACCTCGCCCTCCTCCATCCCCAGCCGCTCCATCAGGCCGGAGATGCGCTCCGACCCGAAGATGCGCATCAGGTCGTCCTCGAGCGAAAGGTAGAACTTGGAGACGCCCGGGTCGCCCTGGCGGCCGGAGCGGCCGCGGAGCTGGTTGTCGATGCGGCGGGACTCGTGGCGCTCGGTGCCGAGCACGAACAGGCCGCCCAGCCCCACCACCTCCGCGCGCTCCTTCTCCGTCTGCTCCTTGAACTTCGCCAGCTGCTCCTGGTAGCGCTTGTGGTAGTCGGCGAGCTGCTGCTGGAAGGCGACGAGGTCCACCGGCTGCCCTTCCACGGGCTCCGGCGCCATCGGTTCCGCGCCCACCGCCCGCTTGGCCAGGTTCTCCGGGTTGCCGCCCAGAAGGATGTCCGTCCCGCGGCCGGCCATGTTGGTGGAGATGGTGACGGACCCCTTGCGGCCCGCCTGGGCGATCAGGTCCGCCTCGCGCGCGTGGTTCTTGGCGTTGAGCACCTCGTGCGGCACGCCGCGCTTCTTGAGGAAGCTGGAGAAGATCTCCGACTTGGCGATGGAGACGGTGCCCACCAGCACCGGCTGGCCCTTCTTCACCAGCTCCTCCAGCTCCTTGGCGGCGGCGTCGAACTTCTCGCGCTCGGTCTTGTAGACCACGTCCTCCAGGTCCTTGCGCACCATCTGGCGGTTGGTGGGGACCACCCGGACGTCGATCTTGTAGATGTTGGCGAACTCCTCCGCCTCCGTGTCCGCCGTGCCGGTCATCCCGGACAGCTTGGTGTACATGCGGAAGTAGTTCTGGAACGAGATGGTGGCCAGCGTCTGGTTCTCGTTCTCGATCTTGACGCCTTCCTTGGCCTCGATGGCCTGGTGCAGGCCGTCCGACCAGCGCCGCCCCGGCATCAACCGGCCGGTGAACTCGTCGACGATGAGCACCTCGCCGTCCTTCACCACGTAGTCCCGGTCGCGCTTGTAGAGGGTGTGCGCGCGCAGGCCTTGCTCGACGTGGTGGAGCGTCTCGATCTCCGACGGGTCGTAGAGGTTGGAGACGTGCAGCCGCTTCTGGACCTTCTCCACGCCGTCGTCGGTGAGCGACACCGACCGGTGCTTCTCGTCCAGGAGGTAGTCCTGGTCCGGCACCAGGCCCGGGATGACCTGGTCCACCTTGTAGTACTGGTCGGTGGTGTCCTCGGTGGGGCCGGAGATGATGAGCGGGGTGCGGGCCTCGTCGATGAGGATGGAGTCCACCTCGTCCACGATGGCGTAGTTCAGCTCGCGCTGGACGTAGTCCTGGAGCCGGAACTTCATGTTGTCGCGCAGGTAGTCGAAGCCGAACTCGTTGTTCTGCCCGTAGGTGATGTCCGCGCGGTACGACTCCTGGCGCTGCTTGTCGGTCAGCTCGTGGAGGATGCAGCCCACGTTCAGCCCGAGGAAGCGGTGGATGCGCCCCATCCACTCCGCGTCGCGCCGGGCCAGGTAGTCGTTCACGGTGACGATGTGCACCCCGCGGCCGGAGAGCGCGTTGAGGTACGAGGGCAGGGTGGCGGTGAGCGTCTTGCCCTCGCCGGTCTTCATCTCCGCGATGTTGCCCTGGTGGAGGAACATCCCGCCGATGAGCTGGACGTCGAAGTGCCGCTGGCCGATGGTGCGGCGCGCCGCCTCCCGCATCACCGCGAAGGCGTCGTAGAGCAGGTCGTCCAGCGGCTTGCCGTTGAGGGCCTCCTGCCTCATCTTCTGCGACTGCTGCGGGAACTCCTCGTCCTTGAGGGCCCGCATCTTCGGCTCCAGCTCGTTGATCCGGGCGACCTTCGGCCACGCCTTCTTGAGCTCGCGATCGTTCTTGGTGCCGATCACCTTCTTCAGGGTCCACTCGATCATCGCGCCCGACCTTCCTCGTTTTGCCCCTAAGCCGCAAACCTAAAGCGCATACTTCGCGCCGCAATGCCAACCGGCCGCCGAACGTCCGGGAAACACCCTCCCCGGCGCTCCTCCCCACGCAAAACAGGAGGTTCGCGGCCGGCGCAGCTCCCTGAAATTCCTCCGCCTCCGCCGCGCGTGCGGGCGCCTCCCCTGCCCGCCCGGGCCCCGCCGCCCAAGCTGGGCGCCTACCTGTGGTCCTGCCGCGACGGCTCCGAACCCCACCTCTACGAGGAGCTGGCCTGGCAGCGCGCCCACCCCGCGCTCATCGCCCGCGGCCTGGTGGCGAGCGACCCGGTCCCCGCGCTCTCCCCCGCCTTCGCCCGGTCGGGCTTCCTGGTGGGGAAGGTGATGGTCGCGCCGGGCGGGAGCGAGCGGCGGGCGCCGGCGAGCGAGGCGACGGTCTTCTCGGGGGCGATCTCCGCGGCGCCCGCGGCCTCCGCCACGCCCGTGACTTCCGCGGCGCCCACGGCGCCGGTGCTGGAGCTCCCGGACCTGGCGGGGACGATCGCCCGCTCGCTGGAGGGGGTGGTGCGGGACCGGGTGCTCTGCCTCCAGGCCTTCACTCCGGACACCCCGGCCGGCAACCGCCTGGCGCCGGAGGCGGACGCGCTGCTCTTGCAGGTGCGGGAGCGGCTCCAGTCGGCGAAGGCGAAGGTGGTGGAGGATCCGCGGGCGGCGCGGGACGCGGGCGGGGTGCTGGGGCAGATCTGCCTGTGCGCGCCGGAGCTTCTGGCGGTGGGCTGGGTGGCGGCCCGCGAGGCGCTGTCGCTGGCGCCGGGCGGGAGGCGGCGGATGCGCACCGGGCCGCAGGACCTCTCCCGCGCGGCGGCCAAGCTGGAGGAGGCGCTGGACTCGTTCGGGCTGGAGCCCGGCCGCGGCGAGACGTGCGTGGACCTGGGCGCCGCCCCCGGCGGGTGGACGGCGCGCCTGCTCGACCGCGGCGCGCGCGTCGTCGCCGTGGACCCCGCCAACCTCGCCCGGCCGCTCCTGCAGGGCCTGAAGCTGCCGAACCCGAAGCTGACCCACGCCCGGCAGAGCGCCTTCGCCTACGAGCCGCCCGAGCCCGCCGACTGGCTCTTCTGCGACATGGCCTGGCGCCCGCTGGAGGTCGCCGCGCTCCTGGCGAAGTGGGCGCGGCGCGGCTGGGCGGATTTCCTGGTCGCCAACATCAAGCTGCCGATGCGGGAGAAGAACTCCATCCTCCACCGCGTGCGCCACGTCCTCCAGGACGGCGGCTGGAAGGGGCTGACCGTCCGCCAGCTGTACCACGACCGGGACGAGGTGACCGTCACCGCCCGGCGCCGCTAAAGCCCGGTCGACCGGCTGGAGACCAGTCAAGCGAGCGTTTCCTGGAGCCCGAATAACCCAAATAATTCCAGGTGGTTGAACACGGCCGCACGCCTGTTCCATTGCGAAGGCTGGATCGGGCAGGTATGAAGCCGACCGCCGAACTCCACCAGGAAGGTGGGGGCGGGGGACCCTTCGTCGTTGGGGCGCAGCGCCGGCGATCCGGCGCGGGG
>DATBSS010000032.1:0-13598 GCA_036559665.1 Myxococcaceae bacterium | reverse complement strand
TCGACCCGCAGTTTCTCGCGCCGCTTCCTTCAGCGCCCGCCTCGCGGCAGGTCGCCTTGCGGCTCTGATCGGGCTCGCTACGACCAGCTCGCCCAGAGGACTTCCACCTCCAGTCAGCGCCCGTGCTGGGCGTCACAACGGCGACGCCCGCGCCGGGATGGGCGCGGGCGTCATGGGTGCTGCGGAATCCGGTTCGAGCTGCTGCGAGACTAGAAGCCGCTCTGGAACGGCGACGGAATGAGGATGTCCCCGTCGCTGCACTCAGGGTCGTAGGCTTCGGGATCCATGGCGAGCGCCGTGCAGTAGTCGGTGACGCACTGCTGCCACTCGGCGGCGCTGTCGTCGCAGGCGACGTCCTCGATGTTGCAGATGTTGGCCATGTTGCCGTTCCAGCAGGTCAGGTGCGCCTTCCACTTGTCGGCGCACCCCGCGGTGCCGTGGGCTGCCGCGCGCTGGTTGAACATGTCCACTTGCAAGCAGAAGTTCGCGCCGTCGACCTTCACGGTGCGGTTCCTCGGGCCCGCCTCGAAGGTGCACGTATTGTACTGAGCGCTGATCCCCTCACACTGGGTGGCACAGCCGGAAATCAGAAACAACGCCCCAAAAAGGGCGGACGTGAGCACGAGCTTCAATTTTTCCTCCTACCGGGAAGGGTGACGCAAAAACGCGGCGCACAATGCGAGGATCGCGGCGCGGCGTCAACCCTCTTCGTGTCGTTTTCCACAGTGGAGCCCCCCGTAGAACCTGGACTTCCGGGAAGCTCGCGCGAAGTGGAGACCCGGGCCTACTTGCAGGTGCCGTAGCCGAGGCCGTCGACCTGGCACGCGTACCCCGGGCAGCATCCGTCATGGTCGTTGGAACAGTCGTGGTTCCGGCCCAGGCACTCGATCCGGCAGGTGCCGGCGGGGGCGGCGCTCAGACCGCCAGGAGCTCGACCTCGGTGGGCCGCTCGTCCGGCGCCAGCACCTCGATCGGGTGCCGGATGCGCAGCGTGACGCCCGGCACCGCGCCGCGATCGCGTTCGGACCGGACCCTCCGGAGCAGCTCCTGCGTCAACCGCTGCCGCAGGGCCACCTTGCGGGCGCGCGCCATGGCCACCTGGGCCTGGGCCGCCATCGCCTGCCGCTTCTGGGACGCGGTGCGCGCCTCGAGCGCCAGGTGGCGCACCTCGCGCGCGTGGGCGATCACCGACGCGGTGCTGGACGCCCAGCCCGCCGCCACCACCACCAGCGCCGCCACGGTCAGCGGATCCGCCACGCCCGCCTGGCCGCGCGCCGCCTGCCAGCACAGCACCAGGATCACCGCCCCGTAGGAGATCGCGCCCACCGCCAGGAGCGTGAGCTGGTGCGAGACCCGCAGCTCGGCCCGCCGCGACAGCGCCCACCCGGCCAGCGGCAGCAGCTGCACCCCGTGCAGGGCCACCGCGTGCGCCGCCGCCCAGCCGCCGCTCTCCCCGCCCAGCGCCGGCAACCCGCGCGCGGGGTCGGCGAGCATCCCGAACAGCGTGAGCAGCATCCCCAGCCGCACCGACCACCCGAGGGACGGGTGGCCCAGCGGCCGCCGGAACAGCTCCACCGCCAGGGCGGCGGAGGCCGCGAACAGCACCGCGTGCGCCGCCACCATCGCCGCCCCGAGCTGCGCGTTCAACTTCGGCGACGGATCCAGCACCACCCGGAGCACCGCCAGCCACGGCTCCAGGATGGCCACCAGCGCGACGGCCACCCCCACCTTCCTGAACAGCGGAGACCCGCCCATCCGGTCCCCCAGCCAGAGGACCGTCGCGCACAGCACCGCCATCGACGCGAAGAGGTCGAACGGCGCGGACCACACCGACACCCCGTCCACCATCACCGGGTCCAGCGCCCGGAGCGGCAGGATCAACGCCACCCCGGCCGCCGCCGCGCCGGTGGCCGCCGCCAGCACCGGGTGGAGCCGGTAGCCGCGCTGGAGCGCATCGCGCGCGCTGGCCGCCGCCCTGATCGTCCCGCTCATGGCAGGCCACCCATGCACGTCCTTGACCAGCGCCAAGGGTGCGACTTCGCTAGATCCGAAGCGGCCGGCGGGTGCGCCCGCGCAGGCCGTTTGTCAGGGTCGGCTGACACGAACCGCACGCTGCGAGAAACGCAAGAGGACCGTCATGAAGCGCGCCCGTACCTGGTTCCCAATGGCCCTGACCTTCGCCGCCGCCCTCGCCCTGGGCTGCGGGGGGCTGGCGCCCTCCACGGAGGGGCTGCACGGGGACTGCACACCCGAATCCGAGTGCGCCGTCGGCCAGACCTGCCTCGAGTACACCGGCATCGCCGGCCAGCCGCTCTCCAGCTGCGAGATCCCCTGCGACTACCCGAGCGACTGCCCGGAGCCGCTCCAGTGCGCCGCCATCGCCGACGGCCCCGGCCAGCCCATCTGCCAATGACGGAGCGGGCTTTTTGACAGGGCGCCCCGCGGCCCTACCGTCCCCTTCGAAACGGGAGGGGACATGACCGTCCGCGCACGGCACAGGCTGGCGATGTGGGGGCTGATCCTGGCGGCTTCGAGCGCGCAGGCCACGCCAGCGCGCGTGGCGGCGCTGCTGGGGAACCCGCTGTTCGAGGATGACACCGACGCGGACCGCATCCCGTCGGTGGCCGGGCGCTACGGGCGATCGGTCTTCCTGCACCTGACCGGCGGCGCCGGGACGCAGGCGGGCCTCATCTACGGCGGCGACCACTGGCTGGTGGGCGCCACCTACGGCACCCCGGCTGCCTACGACGACCTGGCCGCGATCGGCGCGGAGCTGGGGCGAGCCCTCCTCCGGCCCACCCGCCTGGTCAACGTCCAGCTCGTTCGCCGCCTGGACGAAGAGTCCTCGGTGGGCTTCGCCATCAACCCGGCCTTCGGGTACACGCGCGCCTTCCCCATCGCGGGGCCGATCACCAACACCTTCTCGCTGGAGCTGGAGGCGATCGCCAGCTACAGCTTCTCGTCGAAGGACCTGACCTCGGACCTGGCGCTGTCGCTTTCGTACCACCGCTTCCAGCAGCGCTCGGACGGCGCCACCGTCGCCGAAACGACCCACGTGCCCTCCGCGGCGCTGCGCGACCGCACCTTCTTCCGGGGCGCGTTCGGGCCCACCGGCGACCTCGGCGTCTACGGCGAGCTGGCCCGCCGGGAGGAGGGCTTCACCCAGAACGACCCCTTCACCTCGCGCGCCAGCCTGTCGCGCTACGTGCTGGTGGCCGGCGCCGGGCCGCGCTTCCGCCCGGTGGAGTGGGTCACGCTCGCCGGCGCGGTGGAGCTCGACTACGTGCTGCTCACCGGCGCGGTGGACACCGCCGGGCTGAGCTTCACCCGGACGGTCTTCCCTTCGCTCCAGCTCGCCGCCGAGGTGTCCCCGCTGAGCTGGCTGGTCTTCCGCGGCGCGGTGGCGCGGCGCTTCAGCTGGGTGACGGACCGCCCGCAGGCCGGCGGTCAGACCGACACCACCTCGGACGCGTTCACCTGGGCCACCGGCGCCGGCCTCCGCTGGGAGCGCCTGGAGGTAGACGTCACCGTCTCCACCGCCCTGCTGCTGAATGGTCCGGCGTTCATCGGCGGCAGCGCGCCCGGGTTGTTCGGCAGCCTCAGCCTGCGGTACCCCTTCTAACGACCCGGACGGAGGACCCTCGTGCGCCTATCCTTGATCCGCCTCGCCCTGGCCGCCGCGCTGGCCGCGGCGTGCGCCTGTGGACCCACCGGACCCGACACCCACACCGGCCTCAGCGCCTGCGACCAGCTCCGCGAGTGCATGGAATGCGTAGGGGATTCAGGGGCCCTTCCGCCCTCGTGCAACATCATCGACCTCCTGGAGAGCAACGCTGACGCACAGCGCCTCTGCACCCAGCAGCTCCAGTTCCAGGGGTGCGGCCGTCCACTCCAGGTGAATCCGCCCGGCTTCTAGGGCTGGAATTCGAAACCCCGGGAAGATCCGGGTGCTCCGTCGTTCGATCCTTAGACCTGGGGGGGAGTTCCCCAGGCCGAACGAACCGGGGTCTCCGCCGCCGTGAGCTTGCACCGCCTCCGCTACGCGCCGCACCGCGCCGCCAGGCTTGACCCTGCGCAGCCCCGAGGCCAAGTATGGCTCCCCGTGGGTGGCGCAGTGCTCCAGCTCCGGACGCCGGACGCACGCTTCGCCGCCTTCGCGCGCGAGCACCGGCCCCTCCTGCTCGCCACCGCCCGGCGGCTCACCGGCAGCGACAGCGACGCCCACGACCTGGTGCAGGACACGCTGGAGCGCGCGCTGAGGCGTTACGCCTCGCTGCCGTCCGGGGGCAACCCGCGGGGCTGGCTCTTCACCATCCTCCACAACGCCTTCATCGATCGCTGCCGGAGCGACCGGGGCGAGCGCGCCACCCCGGTGGACCAGCTGGCCGAACGGCTGGCCGCCCCCGACGCCGACGCGCCGGCCGCCTGGGAGCAGGTGACGCCGGAGCAGATCAAGGCGGCAGTGGCCAAGCTCCCGGAGGAGTTCCGCGCCGTGTACGGGCTGCACGCCGAGGAGCGGAAGAGCTACGAGGAGATCTCGCGGACGCTGGGCATCCCCAAGGCCACCGTGGGCACCCGCCTGATGCGGGCGCGGCGGCGGCTGAAGGAGATCCTCCTGGGCGAAGGCGAGGACGGGGCCGGCGGCGCGGGCAACGCCGCCGGTGATGAGCGGGGGGATGAGCATGGCGACGCATGACGACGTACACGCCTTCGCCGACGGCGAGCTGCCGCCGGCCGAGGCTTCCGAGTTCCGCGCGCACCTGGCCGGCTGCGCGCAGTGCCGGACCGAGCTGAACGACATCCTCCAGCTGGTGGCGCGCTCGACGCCGGCGCCCTCGGCGATCGAAGCGCCCCCGCCTGCGAAGGTGCGGGTGCTGGCGCGGCGGAGCACCTGGGTGACCGTGCTGGGCGGGGCCGTCGCGGCGGCGCTGGCGGTGGTGGCCTTCCGGCCGGGCCCGGAGGTGACCTGGAAGCGCGGCGGGCAGCGCTCGCTGGAGCCGCGGCTGACCTGGGCGGGCGGATCCGCCTACCTGCCCTACGACACCGTGCGCGGCGAGGCCCGCCACGAAGAGGTGCCGATGTCCGTCCTCGCCACGCTCGAGCAGCGGGGCGACTGGCAGAGCCTGGGCGCGGCCATCCTGCTCGCCGGCGACGCCGACCGGGCGCGCGAGGCCATCCGCAAGGCGCCGCCCTCCCCCACCCGCGACGCCGACCTGGCCGCGGCCGACCTCCAGAAGGGGGACGTGGACGAGGCGCTGGACCTTTTGGACGGCGTGCTGGCCGCGGAGCCGCTCCACCCGCAGGCGCTGTGGAACCGCGCGCTGGCGCTCCAGGCGCTGGGCCTGCGCGCGGGCGCCGCGGCCGCGTTCGCCGACGTGGCGACCCTGGGCGAACCAGGCTGGTCGTCCGAGGCCTCCGCCCGGGCCAATGCCCTGAAGGCGCAGGACGAGGCTCCGAAGGCGCGCCTGCGGGAGGCCACCGACGCGGCGGGCGCGCTGGTGATGGATGGGACGCCCATGCCGCCGCCCCTGGTGCGCGGGGCGCCCATGCTGGCGCGGACGACCTTCTTCCTGGCGCTGTGGAGCCGCCAGACGGCCGCCGAGGTGCGCGCGCTGGCCCCGCTGGCCCAGGAGTTGGACGGGCTGGCCGGCGACCACCGCCTGCAGGGGTGGATCGACCGCACCGCGGCGCGCGACTTCGCCCGCCGGGCGCCGCTGGCGGCCGACTTCCGCCGGCTGGTCCGCGGCTACTACGACGCGCTGGGGCCCAACGGCGGCGGGCCGCGGCTGCGCCAGGGCAGCGGCCCCGTCCCGCTGACCCCTGAGGAGAGCGCGGCGCTGGTGACCCGCGTCCAGGGCTCCACCGAGACGGACCTGCTGCTCGGCGCGCTGGCGCTCACCGGCCGCGCCCGGCCGGACATCGACCTCTACGAGCGCGAGGCGAAGGCGTCCGGGGACGTCTTCTTCCTCCGCCATGCGCAGCTGGAGCGGTCGCGGCTGGCCCACGCGCGCGGCGACGAGCACGAGTCGGAACGGACGGCCATGCAGGCGCTGCAGGGGTGCGGCAACGCCACCGCGGACCTGCGCTGCCTCCAGCTCCAGCTGTGGGTCGCCTACCTCTTCAAGCAGCAGCACCGGTTGGTGGAGGCGCAGGAGCACGCCCAGGCCGCGCTGGACCTGGCCACCGCCCAGCTCCAGCTCACCTCGGTGGACGAGGCGCTGCTGCACCTGGGGGACATCGCCCGCTTCCGGGGCACCATCGGCCGCACCCGCGCCCTCCTCGAGGAGCGCGTGCTCCGCGCGCCGGAAGACCCCTACGCGAGCCCGGAGGCGGCGGCCTACCTGCACGAGACGCTGGCCGTGCTGCGCGTCGCCCAGTTCGATCCGGCCGGCGCCCGCGCCGAGCTGCAACTGGCCGCCCGCGCCGGCCCGCTGAACCGGGTGGGGCTCTACACGCTCTCCGACGTCATCCGGCAGGGAGGGACGCCGCAGGACCGCGCGCAGCTGCAGAAGGCGCTCGCCGCGATGCGCGCCACGCGGCTCCCCGACGCGGATCGCCCCGTCCTCGACCACATCGAGGGCCGCGCGCTGATCGACGCCGACCCGGCGGCGGGCGCGGCGCTCCTGCGCAAGTCCATCCAGGACGCGTCCCGGCTGCCGGCCGACGGGGTGGCCCAGAAGGTCCGCATCTTCGGCTACCGGGACCTCCGGTTGGACGCCGGCCGCCGCGGCGCGCACGGCGAGGTGTTCGCGCTGTTGCACGAGGAGGGCGCTGCGCCGGAGTCGCCCCGCTGCGCCCTGGCGATCGAGGTCCACGACGAGCGCCGGGAGATCGCCGCCCGCGGCCCCGGCGGCGAGGTTACCGGCCGCTACGAGGTGCGGAGGGAAGCGCCGGACGCGCGGGCGCTGCTGCCGGACGACGTGCGGCGCGCGCTCCAGGGTTGCGAATCGGTGAAGGTGTTCGCCTCGCCGCCGGTGCACGGCCAGGGCGGGCTGTTCCCGGACGACGTGGCCTGGACCTACGCCGGGCCGAAGGCGGCGCAGCCTCCTTCACCCTCCGGCGGCGGTGAGCTGGTGGTGCACGACGTGGAGTCCCCGGCGGCGCTGAAGCTGCCGCGGCTGGCGGCGTGGGCGGACACGGCCCGGCCGGGGACCACCTCGCTCACCGGCGCGGAGGCCACTCCGCGGCGCGTGATGGCGGAGCTGAAGGACGCGGGCCTGGTGGAGCTGCACACCCACGGGCTGGTGGACCTCGGCGTCTCCGACGCGTCGCTGCTGGTGCTGGCGCCGGACTCCGGCGGCCAGTGGGCACTCACCGCCCAGGACATCCGCAAGGCGCCGCTCCAGGGCCACCCGGTGGTGTTGCTGGCCGCCTGCCGCGCCGCGCGCGTGGCGCCCTTCTTCCACGAGCCGTGGAGCCTGCCGCGCGCCTTCACCGACGCCGGCGCCCGGGCGGTGATCGCCGCCCCGGTGGACCTCCCGGACGCGGAAGCGCGGCAATTCTTCCGGGGAGTCGTGGACCGGCTCCGACGTGGCGAGAACGCCGCCCTGGCGCTGCGCGACGAGCGCGTGCGCTGGCTGGCCGACGGCCGCGGCAATTGGGTCCGTCAAATCATCGTCTTCGAGTAGTCCGGGTCGTCAAGCGCAGGGGTCGCAGTCCAACGCAATCGCACGCAATCAGGGAACAGGGAGAACGGAACATGATGCTCAAGGTGAAGCTGCTGGCGGCGCTCGCCGCTCTGATGTCGATGGGGTGTGGGGCGCCGGACATGCCGGACATGCCGGCCACGCCGAACAACACCAACGAGATGGCCGTCAGCCGCCAGGCACTGAAGCTGGAAGAGACTCCGCATACGCCGGAGAGCATGCCCACGCTGGGCTGGGAGATGGGCCGGCCGCTCGGGCTGCCGGCCAAAGCCGAGAGCGCCTACCTCGTCATGTACAAGGACCCGTCGTTCACCAACCGGTTCCTCGCGTTCGGGTACGACCCGATCAACCAGGTGAACCTCTTCGTGTACAGCGTCCTGATCTCCGACGAGGTGAACTTCAAGAACCAGTGGAACCTCGACGTGGGGCAGTGGAAGGCACAGCGGGCCACCCTGATCAGCCAGACGGGCACCACTGACGGCATCGGCGCGCCCCCGCCCCCGCCGCGCCCCCAGCTCGACGACATGTTGTGGGCGAACGCTTTCCACCACTATTCAATCCAGACCCAGATCGAGCAGGAGTGGGCACACCCGTAGCGCGGAGCGTCTAGGCTTCACCCTCATGAGTGAAGCGGGATTGGGAACAAAGCGGCGCCGCTGGCCTTGGGTGGTCGGCGGCGCCGTGCTGCTTCTGGGCGGGGCCGCCACCGCCGGGGTGCTCTACCTGGACTCGGTGCTGCTGAAGGAAGCGCACGCCCAGGCCGCCGAGCTGTCCCGGAAGTGGGGCCGGGAGATCAAGATCGGCGGCGTGGCCACCCAGCTCATCCCCAGGCTGGGCGTGGTGGTGAAGGACGTGGCGGTGGGCCCCGGACCGGACGAGCCGGAGCCGCTCGCCACGCTGGAGCGGGCGGAGGTAGAGGTGCCGGTGATGACCGCCATCCGCTCGCGCGGCCGGGACCTCCAGGTGTCCAGGGCGGAGGTGAGCGGGCTCACGGTCAACATCGTCAAGCTCCCGGACGGGACGCAGAACGTCGGCCGGTTGCTGGAGCGCATCGAGCAGTCGAAGCCGCCGGAGGAGAAGAAGCCGGAGCCGGCCACCGGAGAGAGGCCCACGGACCTCTCCGCCGTCCGCGTGGACCTGGCCGTCGTCGAGGGCGCGCGGATCCGGTTCATCGACCTGGGACAGGGAAAGGAGAAGCGGCGGGAGCTGGAGGTGAACCAGCTCAACGTGAAGGTGCGGGACCTGCGCGCCGGACAGCCGCTGGTGGTGTACTTGAAGGCCGCGGTGTTCTCGGCGGCGGAGAACCTGGAGGTGGAGCTGCACGCCGCGCCGCTGCCGCCCACCCTGGTCCCCACGCCGGAGCGGCTCACCATCAAGGCCAAGGCGATCGACCTGGGGCCGCTGGGACCGTTCCTGGGCGAGGACGTGGGGCTGGAGCAGGGGACGCTGGACGCGGACTGGTCCGCCGAGCTGGGCGCGGCCGTCCCAGGGGGCGAGGGCCCCACGGCGCTCAAGGGGACGGTGCGGGTGGCCGGCCTGCACTTCAAGGGCGCCGAGGGCGGCAAGGCGCTCGACGTGTCGGTGCGCACGGACGTGAAGGGGGACGTGGCGAAGGGCGACCTCCAGATGGACGCCCTGGACGTGACGGCCGGCCCGGTGGTCGCGCACGGCAAGGGCGCGGTGCAGGGGCTGATGTCGGACACGCCGCGGGTGCAGGGCCTGGAGATCAGCATCCCGCGCCTGGACCCCGCGGAGCTGGCCAGCTACGTGCCCGCGCTGCGCAAATCGCTGGGGGACCAGATGTCCGGCCCGGCCTCGCTCTCCATCCGCGCCTCGGGCACCGCTGCCACCCAGGCCATCGACGTGAACGCGGACCTGACAGCGATGCGCCTGTCCATCCCCAAGCAGCTCTCCAAGCTGCCCGGCGCGCCGATGAAGGTCGCCGCCACCGTCTCCGGCGGGCAGCGCGCGCTGCGCTTCAAGGCCGACGCGAACCTGATGGGCGTGGACCTGCGCCCGGGGGGCGACATCGACAAGGCGCCTGGCCAGCCGCTGTCCGTGTCCGCCAAGGGCACGTTCGCGAAGAAGGGTGGAGCGACCCACGTGGACCTGGAGGCGCTCCGGCTGGACGTGCAGCAGGCCAGCCTCACGGGGACCGCGAAGATCGACCTCGAGGGCCCGAAGACGGCGGTGGTGGCCCAGCTCGAGAGCCCGCGGCTGGACCTGGACCGGCTGCTCTACCAGGCGCCCAAGCCCGCCGGTGGAGAGGCGGCCCAGGCTCCGCCGCCGCCGCCGCCCAAGGACCCGCACCGGTTCGACGGCCTGCGCATCGACGCCGCGGTGAAGGTGGGCTGGCTGCACGTGGAGGACATGGACATGCAGAACGTCCGCCTGGAGGTGTCCATGGTGGACGACAAACTCACCGTCAAGAAGCTCCAGACCGGCTTCTACGGCGGCGAGGTGACCGCGGACGAGACCAGCATCCAGCTCGGCCCACCCGCGGCGCAGCGCCGGTTCCACGCCAACCTCAAGATCCGCGACGTGGACGTGGAGCGGGCGGCGGCGTCGCAGACCGACAAGAAGTTCCTCGCGGGGCGCTTCACCGGGGACGTGGTGGTGGACGGCGTGGGCACCAAGGTGACCTCGCTCTCGCAGTCGCTGGGCGGGAACGTGGGCGGTGAGCTGGCGGACGGGAAGCTGCTGGGGGTGGACGTCTTCTCCGCCGCCAGCGCGCTGCTGGCCAAGGCGTTGCCCTTCGCGAGCCAGGCGCTCCAGGGCACCGACGCCACCGACCTGGGCAAGGAGCTGCCGTTCAGCATCACCATCGACCACGGCGTGGCCCAGCTGAAGCGGCCGATCTCCGTCACCCGCCCGGCGGGCTCCATCTCCCTGGAGGGCGGGGCCAGGGTGGACGGGACGCTGGACCTGGTGGGGATGCTCAACCTGTCGCCCGAGACGATCTCGAAGATCACCCGGGGCAAGGTCGTTCCCACCGAACCCTTCCCGCTCCCGCTCAAGATCACCGGCCCCGCGTGGAAGCCCACCGTGTCCGTCACCGATCTCCAGACGCCGGTGCGCGCGCTTTTGAAGCTGGCCGCGTCCGAGGCCGCCGGGAGGCTGCTGGGAGACAAGGGGAAGCAGGTGGCGGACGCCGTCAAGGGCGGCGAGGACAAGGCGAAGCAGGAGGCGGAGGCCCGCGCGCGCGAGGAGGCGGAGAAGGCGAAGAAGCGCCTCGAGGAGGAGGCGAAGAAGCGGCTCCAGAACCTGTTCGGAGGGCACTGACCCGATGAGCGAAGCGGCGCCCTCGCTCCGCGAGCTCTGCGCGTACTTCGCCAAGCTGGGGTGGCTCGCGTTCGGCGGGCCGGTGGCGCAGATCGGCCTGATGCACCTGGACTGCGTGGAGCGGCGCCGCTGGGTGAGCGAGGAGGAGTTCGTCCGCGCGCTCAACTTCTGCCACGTGCTCCCCGGGCCGGAAGCGCTGCAGCTGGCCATCTACATCGGCTTCAAGCAGCGGTCGTACCTGGGCGGGCTGTTGGCCGGGCTGCTGTTCATCTTCCCCGGCTTCGTCACCCTGGCGGCGCTGGGCGCGGTGTACGTGCGCTACGGGGACACCGGCGCCGTCCTCGGCGCGCTGTGGGGCTTCCGGCCGGTGGCGCTGGCGCTGATCGCCGCGGCGATGTGGCGGATCGGCAAGGCGGCGCTGAAGTCATGGCTGCAGGTGGCGCTGGCCACGGCCGCCTTCGCCGCCTTCCACTTCGCGCAGGTCAGCTTCGTCGCGGTGCTGGCGGCGTGCGGCGCCGCGTACTGGTTCCTCCAGCCGGGGCGCGCGCCACCCGGCGCCGTGGCCGGGTTGGCGGCGCTGCTGTGGCCCTGGAGGGCGCGGGCGATGCCGGCGGACGCGGAGCGCCTGGCGGACATTGCGTGGTTCTTCCTCAAGGTGGGCCTGTTCTCGTTCGGAGGCGCGTACGCGGCGCTGCCGTACATGCGCCAGGCCGCGGTGCTGGACCGGGGCTGGCTCACCGACGCGCAGATGATGGACGGGCTGGCGCTGGGCGAGACCACCCCCGGCCCGCTGATCAGCATCGGCGTGTTCGTCGGTTACCTGGCGGGGCAGCCGTACGGCGTGCCGTGGCTGGGCGCCTCCACCGCCGCCTTCTGGCTGTTCCTCCCCTCCTTCGTCTTCGTCCTCGCCGGGGCGCCCCACCTGGACGCGCTCACCCGGAGGCCGGGCGTGCAGGAGGTGCTCAAGGGGATCACCGCCGGCGTGGTGGGGCTGATGCTCTCCATCTCGGTGCTGCTGGCGCAGGTGGCGTTCTCGCCAGGCGGCCGGGTGGACCCGTGGACCATCGCCCTGGGCGCAGCGGCGCTGGCCGTCCTGCTCCTGTGGAAGTCGAAGCTCAACGTGGTGGTGGTGGTGCTGGGCGGCGGCGTGCTGGGCCTCCTGGGTACACTCGCGCGCGCATGATCCTCGCCCTCGCCGTCTCCGCCGCGCTGGCGGCCGCCCCCACCCCTTCCGAGCCCGTCGAGGGCCCGGTGGCGGTCCTCCCCTTCAAGAACCTCAACTCGGACCCGAAGACGGACTGGCTGAAGGTCGGGATCGCCGAGACGATGATCTCCGACCTCCGGCGCTCGGGGCGGATGCAGGTGGTGGAGCGCTCGCAGGTGGACCGCGCCATCGCGGAGATCGCCCTGCAGCAGATGAAGTCGGGAACCGCGGCGCCCGGGGAGGAGGTCTCGGCGGCGCGCATCGGCAAGCTGGTGGGGGCGAAGACCATCGTGCTGGGCACCTTCCAGCAGTCCGGGAAGCAGCTCCGCATCAACGCCCGCTTCGTCGCCGTGGAGACCGGCGTGGTGCGCGGGGCTGCCAAGGTCACCGGCGCGCTCGACGGGGTGTTCGGGCTCCAGGACCAGATCGTGGCCTCGCTGCTGGGCCAATCCGCCAGCGCCACCAAGCCGCGGCCGGCGCCGAAGCCGCGCGCGGTGCAGGCGTACCGGCTGTACGCGATGTCGCTCACCACCGCCTCGGACGCGGAGAAGGTGGACTTCCTGCGCCGGTCGCTGGAGGTGGACCCTTCGTTCGTCTACGCGAAGGAGGACCTGGAGGCGCTCCAGAAGCGGATGGCCGGCTACTCGGAGGTGTCCTCCACGAAGAACGCCGAGCAGGAGTCCACCCTGGACGCGAAGGTGGCGGACGGATCGCTGGCGCCCGCGGCCCGGCTGGAGGCGGCGCGCGCGCTGCTGCAAGGGCTGACCGCCGCCAAGCGGTACCACCACCTCGCGGACGCGGCCGAGAAGCTCTCCCGGGTCGCGCTTCCGGCTCCCGACGGCCCGGCGCTGCGCGAGCTGGCCTCGGAGCGGCTGATCTTCGCGCGGATCCGGCTGCGGCAGCTGGACGCGGCGCTCCAGCTGGGCGAGCGCCACCTCAAGGACTTCCCCGGCGGGCAGACCTACCGCGCGGTGGAGTCGGCGATGAACGAGGTCATCCAGAAGCGAAAGGAGGTGGAGGGCCGGCGGAAGGAGTACCAGGACGACCTGGACGACAAGCGGAAGGGGGCCAAGCCGGACTCCGTGGAGTGGGACTTCGCACCCTGCATCTGCGCGCGCTGGAACCGGCAGGTGAACGAGCTGATGCGGAAGGGCTGCTCGGAGTTCCTGGACAAGCACGGCGCCGCCACCGACCCGGACACGAAGGACCACGTAGAGGCGGCGCGGTTCTTCGTGGTCCTGGCGCTGTCGGAGCAGGGCGACTTCGAGAAGGCGCGCGCCGCCGCCCAGGCCCTCACCCGCGACTCGAACCGGTATGCGCAGGACGACGAGCTGCGGGCGCTGATGGACGGGTGGCCGACGGACTAGCCAGCCGCCACCGGCGTCGTGGGCGGTTCGGCCGCCAGCTGCGGGACGGACGGGGTGGTGGCGAGCTGGTCGAGGTTGTCGAAGCGCTCGAACGGGTTC